>CANKLD010000104.1 GCA_947483095.1 Bacteroidota bacterium | reverse complement strand
GTTTCGTTTTGTTGCGCTGGCATCGATGCAAAATTAGAAAACGCTGATGCAACCGAACTCATGGTGTCAATTTGCTGAATTAATGTCTTCGAATAATCGTTTAATTTTTGTTTTAAATCTGGGTCGTTGGGATCAAATTTTCGTTGGAAACTTTGCACCGTTAATCGCATTGGCGTAAGCGGATTTTTAATTTCGTGCGCCACTTGTTTTGCCATCTCTCGCCACGCTTCTTCCCGCTCGCTTTGTGCTAATTTTAAGGCACTTTCTTCTAATTCATCGACCATTCCATTGTAAGCACGAATTAACAAATTGATTTCTTTGCTATTTGCTTCCAATACAATTTTCTCGTTTTTCTGATCCAAACTCGTGTCACGTAATTTGTCGGAAATTGTTTTTAATGACTTCGTAATATAGGTTGAAAGGAAATAGGCAACTCCAAAAGCGATAACCAACATAAACGCATAAACTTGTCCTAATTTTATCAAGAAATTTTGAAGTTCCGCTTCATAAAAACTGTCGTCTTCCTCATACGGAATGTTTAAAATTCCAAGTGGTTTAAATTTTTCATCTTTAATAATACTAAAGGAAGAACGGTTTTTAACTCCGTCGATATTTTTTATATCAACGTATCTTTTTTCAATGGAAGATTGAACCAATTTCAAAATGTATTTCGGAATTGGAGCCGCTACGGGATCAACAGAAAAAGAAGCTTTTGAAGATTTTAATAATTTTCCATCCAGTCCAAAAATATTGATTTCTAAACCATGTATTTGTGATAATTCATGAATTTTATCTTTAAAAATCAAGTCTAAATTATTGGCTGAAAGCGGATACGTTGTATTGGCGAGAACATAATTTATATGTTCGTTTATTGCCGTTTCCTTGCGTTCTAATCGCTCTTGATGGTAAACTTTGGATTCGTTTTTAAATTGAATTATTGAAATAGAAGCCATTAATATAGAAGCTATCAAAACCAATACAATCATCGATAGGAAAATCCTAGTTCGAAGGGAAAGCATTGACATTTTGAAATTAGCAGCCATAATTTAAGACTTGTTTTTCTCTCTAATTCGTTTGTACATTTTAAATCCTAACATAATTATTATTGAAAAAAGGAAGATTCCAACAACTCCGTAAATCCAGTTGAAAGCATTTTTTAGAATGACCAAAAACACTACCGAAAACAAAATTATGGTTGCCCCTTCATTCCACAAACGCATAAAATTGGAACTGTGTTTTACTTCCCCTTTTTGCAATTGCAAATACATTTGATGGCACTTAATATGGTATAAATACAATAAAAATACAAATCCTAATTTCACGTGCATCCAGGGCATTAGCAACCACGCTTTTCCAATAGCTGTAAAAAAAAGCATCCAATAAGCAAAAATACTTGCTAAAATAGCACTTGGCCAAGTGATAATATACCACAATCGATAGGTCATTATCTTATATTGATTTTGTAATATTTCCTTTTCAGGTGATGGTTTGTCGTTGGCTTCAATTTGGTAAACAAAAAGTCGGACAATATAAAAAAGCCCTGCAAACCAAGTGATTACAAAGATAAGATGAAGCGATTTTAGGTAGTTGTAGTATTCCATATATTTATAAATTAGCCACGAATTAACAAATTCAAATTAAATAATTTGTGAATTCGTGGCAAAAAGTTTGTTACTTTGCCCAATTCTCAATCCAATTGGCAACCGTTTGACACCATTCGTCGCCATCGTTCATACAAGGAATTGCCATAAAATTTTCACCACCGTTTTCTTTGAATTCATGACCGGCTTCCATAGCAATTTCTTCTAAAGTTTCCAAGCAATCCGAAACAAATGCCGGAGTAACCACCGCTAAATTCTTAATTCCTTTTTTTGGCATTTTGTTCACTTCCACATCGGTGTAAGGTGTCAACCATTTGTCCCCCGCCAATCTCGATTGGAAGGTTTGGCTGTATTTCCCTTCTGGAATTCCTAGATATTTTACCACCTGTTTTGTGGTTTCATAACATTGGTGGCGGTAACAAAATTCGTGCGCTGGTGAAGGTGTGTTGCAACAAGACCCGTCAATTTTACAATGTGATTTTGTGATGTCCGTTTTACGAATATGACGCTCTGGGATTCCGTGATACGAAAACAATAAATGATCGTATTCAAACCCGTCCAAATGCTTTTTTATTGAATGTGATAAACTTGAAATGTAATCTGGTTTATTGAAAAACGCAGGGACAATTGTAAATTTCATCTCAGGAAAATACTTTTTTCTATGCTCTTCAGCCAATTCTAAAATGGTCGTTGTAGAAGCCATGGCGTGTTGCGGATACAAAGGAAATAACATTACTTCGTCAACGCCTTTATCTTTCAATTCTTGCAATCCTTTTAGTATAGACATTTTTCCATAACGCATCGCCAATTCAACGGGAATGGAAGATAGTTGCTGCACTTTTTTCTGCATTCTTTGAGAAATAACTACTAAAGGAGACCCTTCTTCCCACCAAATTTTAGCATAAGCAGCCGCTGATTTTTTTGGTCTAGTTTGTAAAATAATTCCTCGTACCAATAAAGCACGAAGCAAAAATGGCACATCAATTACATATTTATCCATTAAAAACTCATCCAAATAAGGCTTAACATCTTTTGGAGTAGGACTTTCTGGAGAACCTAAATTGACTAATAATACACCTTTCATATTTTTATATTTATTTAATAAAGTAAATTTTACTTACTTTTTATTATTATTTTATTTTTAATTACTAATTATTTAAATTATGTGTTGGGGTTAATTGCCATTAAATATTTTTTTGGCGTCGTTGCAAATTTCTTTTTGAAAGCAGCAATAAAATGACTTCCTGTGCTGTAACCAATTTTCAAACCTACTTCATTTACATTGTAGGAGCCACTGTCCAACAATTTTCGGGCGCAATCCATTTTGTAATCAAAAAGGAAGCCATAAACGGTATCGCCATAAATTTGTTTGAAACCCATTTTTAATTTCTTCAAATTTAATCCTACTTGGTCTGCCAATTCTTGTAAACCTGGCGGTTCTGCCATATTTGCAATTACAATTTCCTTCGCTTTTTTAATTTTCATGACATTTTCTTCGTCAATTAAAAACGGACATTGTTCCGCATCTGGATCTTCGGAACGATTGAAATACAAACTCAATAATTCGTATCCTTTTCCTTTATAATAGAGGTTTTTAATATTTGGATGTAAATTATAATGGAACAATTGGCTCAATACAATTGCCATTGAAGGGCTTATATCACTTTCGTTGTAATATTTTTTATCCTGATTTTCACCACTCAAAAAAGGAATATAACTGGCTTCAGTAGAAAATAATGCATGGAATTTTTTGATAGAAATTATCACAGAAATTACCCAAGTTTGCGGTTCTAATATTAAATTTAATGGCAATTCCTTCTGTGGATTATAAAGCAATAACGATTTTTCTTCTCTCAAATCTAAGGTGTAATTCCCTTGATTGAAAATAAATTTAGCGTTTCCTTTGATTCCAAAATGAAATTGAATAAGCCCTTGATTGATTTGCTTTTCAACTTGAAATGTTTCATTTTCATCGTTTTGAAAGCGAATTAAGATAAAATCATCTTCAATTTTTATTACTTTTTGAGAACCCATAGCGATATTTTTTTTATTTAAAAAATACAATTTTTTAACTTATTTATTTAGAATGTATCTAAATAGATTGACTTTAAACGTTATATTCCAGTGCAAAAATAGAAATATAAATACAAAAATAACGATTTAAACTCAGAAATTCTCGTAGCGACACAAATAGTCCTTTAAGCGTTGTTTTTATAAAAACTATAGCTATAATTTTGCTAAACTTTATGGAAAGTGCATTTATGAAAAACAATCAATCGAAACAGCTCTATTTTTATTCTGTAGGATTAAGCTATAAAAAAGCCGATGCCGAAATCAGAGGAAAATTTAGTTTGGATTCTGTAGCCAAAACTCGTTTGCTAAAACAAGCAAATTTGGAAGGTATTGAGAGTTTAATTGTGACTTCAACTTGCAATAGAACCGAAGTTTACGGTTTTGCTGAACACCCATTCCAACTGATAAAACTGATTTGCGAAAACAGCCAAGGAACAGTTGAAGGGTTTCAAGAATTTGGTTTCATTTATAAAGGACAAGAAGCTATAAATCATATTTTTCAAGTGGGAACTGGCTTAGACAGTCAAATTCTGGGTGATTTTGAAATCATAAGCCAATTAAAATTGAGCTTTGCAGAATCTAGAAAATTAGGATTAATAAATACCTATTTAGATCGATTGATAAATGCCGTAATTCAAGCGAGTAAAAAAATCAAAACCGATACCGAAATTAGCTCAGGAGCAACTTCCGTTTCATTTGCATCGGTTCAATATATTATCAAAAATGTAGAAGATATTGGAAACAAAAATATCTTGCTTTTTGGTACAGGAAAAATCGGTAGAAATACCTGTGAAAATTTGGTAAAACACACCAAAAACGAACAAATTACACTGATCAATAGAACAAAAGATAAGGCTGAAAAACTGGCTGGAAAATTGAATTTGATCGTTAAAGATTATGCCGAATTGCATTTAGAACTTCAAAAAGCCGATGTGGTGGTTGTGGCAACTGGCGCTCAAAATCCTACAATCGACAAAGCTATTTTGAATCTTAAAAAGCCAATTTTAATCCTAGATTTATCTATTCCTAAAAACGTTCATGAAAATGTAACTGATTTAGAAGGGGTAACTTTAATTCATATGGATCATTTATCAGAAATGACAGACGATACTTTGGAAAGAAGAAAACAACATATTCCTGCCGCCGAAGCGATAATTGAAGATTTCAAAATGGAATT
>CANKLD010000103.1 GCA_947483095.1 Bacteroidota bacterium | reverse complement strand
TCCTGTACTTCGGTCGGATTCTCAAATCCTAGATCTAAAATCGCCTTCAGTAACGATTCACTCAATCCTAATTGTTCAAATTTATTCATATAGTATTTTAAATATTTTGCAAAAGTACGGCTTATATTTGTTAATAACTAATTGAAATCGTAGAATTGATATTTTATTAATAATTGATAATCAGTAATTTAGAATATAGATTTTAGAATTTAGATTTTTGATTGGGTAAAATTGTTCATAAATACATCTTCGTTTTATGAAAAATTTATAAAAATTAAATATTTTGAAGAAATTCTAAAAGTGCTTTGGTGGCTTTTCCACGGTGGCTTATTTCATTTTTTATTTCTAATGAAAGTTCTGCGAAGGTATTTTCATAACCATTGGGTTTAAATATCGGATCATAACCAAAACCTCCAAATCCGATTTTTTCTAATGTGATTTCCCCTGAAGCAATTCCTTCAAAAAGATATTGTTTCCCTTCAAAATTTAGCGCAATTACGGTTTTGAATTGGGCGTTTCTATTTGTTTTATCCAATAATTCTTCCAATAACTTATCCATATTATCATCAACATTTCTTTGTTCCCCAGCATATCGAGCAGAATAAACTCCGGGTTCTCCATTTAAAGCTTCTACTTCCAATCCAGTATCGTCCGCAAAACAATCAAAGCCATATTTTTGAGTGACATAGTTGGCTTTCAAAATAGCATTTCCTTCAATAGTTTCAGAAGTTTCAGGGATTTCTTCCAAGCAACCGATACTTTCCAAACTTACGATCTGAATTGATTCTGGAAGCATGCTCTGAATTTCTTGAATTTTATTTTTATTGTTAGAAGCGAAAACTATTTTCATTGAGGGGGTTATTTGTTAATTTGTTGATGCGTTTATTTGTGGAATTCTGGAAACGAGAATTATTTATTTTACCACAAAAGTAACAAAGAAAAAGTTTAATTTTTTAAATGTGATAAAAACGTAATCGCTTATTTAAGAGATCTCTGAAAATCAGTTTAATCCGATAGATCTGTGGCAAAAAATCCTATCCCCAGCCCTTTTAAAAGGAAAGGGAGCCAGAAAGGAAATGGGTTAGGGAATATTTAAATGAACTTATTTGCCTTATATGGTAAAAAAAGTTGATTGTTGATGGTGTGTTTGGCACAAAAATAACTTTGAGAAACTTTCATAAGAGTTAGCGCTCTTTGCGGTTAAAAAAAGTAGATTACCACGCTTCACTGTGTTTTGCTCTCAATAACAATTTGCTCCAAAAAACATAACCCCAGCCCTCTAAGAAGTGGAAAGAGCAAGAATGGAAATGGGTTAGGGAATATTTAAATGAACTTATTTGCCTTATATGGTAAAAAAAACCACATCAAAAGTGAAATGGTTTATGAATTTTAATATTGTTTAAATTACACTAAATCAATTTTCTTGGATTTGAAAATCAATAAAAATCCTATTATGATAAAGGGAATACTAAGCCATTGTCCCGTTGAAAATGTTCCAAGGTCACTTTCAAAACCACCTTGACTTTCTTTCATAAATTCAACTAAAAAACGCACCGACCAAAGCATTATTAGAAACATACCCAATAAATATCCTTGTTTTTCACGTGCATCCGTTTTCCAATACATGTAATATAGAGCAGCAAATACAAATACATAACTTATTGCTTCGTACAATTGCGTGGGATGTTTAGCTGGAACTTGTTCTAATAAATTGGCAAACTGAGGATTATTTGCAATAGCATTGTAGGCTTCATTAGGATTTGGTATTTTGGTGGCATTTACAGCTTCTCTTGGATTAAAAAAATCTCTAATGAATTTTATCCCGAATGAAGAAGTAGTCTCGTGTCCAACAATTTCAGAGTTAAAGAAATTACCAATTCTTACGAAAACCGCGCCACTGGCTACAGGAATTACCACACGATCTAAAACCCATAAAAGGGGTCTTTTCATGATGTTTTTACTGAAGAAATACATGGCCAATATTATTCCAATTGCAGCTCCATGACTTGCTAATCCTTGAAATCCTGTGAATTCAAATTGGGGTGAAAAACGAAATGGTAAAAGTATTTCAGCTAAATGATTTCTAAAATATTCCCAATCATAAAAGAAAACATGCCCCAATCTTGCGCCCAATAAGGTAGCAAATACTGTCCAAATGAACATTGAATCTAGTTTTTCAATCGATTCATTTTCACGTTCAAATATTTTTTTCATGATGTACCAGCCTAAACCAAAGGCAATTACAAACATCAAGCTGTAATATCGAATCATAAAAAAACCTAAATCAATGCCTTCTGAAGGATTCCAAACCATGATAAAAATAGTATTTGTTATTTATTGGTAAAAATAGATAAAATAGTATGAATTAAAATTAAATTAAATTAATGATTGTGTGAACCTTTTTTAGGCACTGGGTCGTAACCACTTTTTCCCCAAGGATGACAACTAAAAATTCTTTTAATTCCTAGGTAACTTCCATAAAACAAGCCATGAACTTTCAATGCTTCTAAAAAATAGGAAGAACAGGTGGGTTCAAATCGGCATGCAGATGGGGTAAAAGGCGAAATTGCTGCTTGATAAAACCGAATTAAAAGAACCAATGGATAAATAAGTATTTTAGATAAAGACATATTTTAAATTAAACGGTAAAAGAAGTTCCGTCTTTTCCATCTTTTAATTGAATTCCAATTGCCATTAATTGGTCTCTAATTTGGTCTGACATGGCAAAGTCTTTATTGGCACGAGCCGAATTTCTCATTTCAATCAACATTTTTACAACGCCTTCCAATTTGTCATTATTATTACCAACTGCTTTTTCATCTTCTAATCCTAAAACGTCTAAAACAAAACCTTTCATTAACGAAGAAAATAATTCTAAATCACTTTGAGTTAACGTTTCTTTATTGTCTTTCAATAAATTGATAAAACGCACACCTTCAAAGAGTTGCGCGATTAAAATGGGACTATTAAAATCGTCATTCATCGCTTCATAACAAGCTGCTTCCCAGTTTGAAACGGATAGGGTAGAAGTAGCACTTGCATTAATATCTTTCAATCCATCAATGGCTTCCATTAATCTAAAGTACCCTTTTTCGGCAGCTAAAATAGCGTCATTAGTGAAGTCAAGATTGCTTCTGTAATGTGCTTGCAGCATAAAAAAACGAGTTACACTTGGCGAAAAAGCCTTACTTAAAATAGCGTTTTCACCCGTAATAATTTCCATTGGAAGGATATTATTTCCAGTTGATTTTGCCATTTTTTTGCTGTTTAAAGTAAGCATATTAGCATGCATCCAGTAATTCACTGGCGTTTGTCCTGTACAGGCTTCATTTTGAGCAATTTCACATTCGTGGTGAGGGAATTTTAAGTCCATTCCGCCACCGTGAATATCAAAATGATTCCCTAAATATTTGGTACTCATAGCAGTACATTCCAAATGCCAACCCGGAAAACCATCACTCCAAGGGGAAGGCCAACGCATGATGTGCTGCGGTTCTGCTTTTTTCCAAAGTGCAAAATCTTGCGGATTTCTCTTGTCCGATTGTCCATCAAGATCGCGAGTATTGGCAAGCATATCTTCAATATTTCTGCCGCTCAACTTCCCGTAATTATTAGTTTCATTGAATTTTACCACATCAAAATACACCGATCCATTGGCAACATAACCAATTCCATTATCAATAATTTTTTTAATTATGGTAATTTGCTCAATTATATGTCCAGTAGCCGTTGGTTCAATACTAGGCGGTAAAAAATTATATAATTTTAACACGTTATGAAAATCAACCGTATAGCGCTGAACGACTTCCATTGGTTCTAATTGTTCCAAGCGCGCTTTCTTTGCAATTTTATCTTCGCCTTCATCAATATCATCCACGATATGACCAACATCGGTAATATTTCGAACATAGCGAACTTTATAACCCAGGTGTTTTAAATACCTAAAAATTACGTCAAATGACATAAAAGTTCGAACATTTCCCAAGTGCACATTGCTATAAACAGTAGGCCCGCAAACATACATTCCCACATTTCCTTCATTAATAGGGGTGAAAATCTCCTTCTCCCCCGAAAGAGAGTTGTATATTTTTAAGGTTTGTGTTTTGTATAATGGCATGGGTAAATGTTAATTCGGTTATTAGGTTAATTTTTTTATAGCTATTTCCTGCTATCCGTTTCAATCCTCATTATTGCTTCGTGCCTAGCAATACCTCGGGATTTACACTGCTATCAGGGCTAGCGTTTACAACTCAAATCAAAATTTGGTATCCATTTGAATGTAGTTCAAAAATTCTCTACGAGCTTGTTCCGTTTTAAATTTCCCACCAAATTCAGAAGTAACTGTACTACTTTGAATGTCTTTAATCCCTCTTGAATTGACACATAAATGTTTCGCATCAATTACGCAAGCCACATCTTCAGTACCTAAAGCAATTTGTAATTCTTGAACAATTTGCATGGTTAAACGTTCTTGAACTTGTGGTCTTTTAGCATAATATTCCACAATTCTATTCATTTTTGAAAGTCCTATTACTCTTCCATTTGAAATATAGGCAACATGAGCTCTTCCAATAATAGGTAACAAGTGGTGCTCACAGGTTGAATATAAAGTAATGTTTTTTTCAACTAACATTTCCCCATATTTATAATTATTTTCAAATGTGGATGCTTTTGGTTTTTTATTAGGATTTAAACCTCCAAATAATTCATTAACAAACATTTTTGCCACACGATTAGGGGTGCCTTTCAAACTATCGTCTGTTAAATCAATTCCAAGTGTTGATAAAATATTTTCAACATCTTTTTTTATCAAGCTAATTTTTTCTGCATCTGAAATTAAAAAAGCATCCTTTC
>CANKLD010000102.1 GCA_947483095.1 Bacteroidota bacterium | reverse complement strand
GTTGGTTTTAAGAATTTCAACCTCAATTTCATTTGCAGTTTCTATGCGAATTGCAAGATGTGAGCCATTAATATTTAAATAAAGGGGGTCTCCAAAAGGAGCAATTTGTAGTAATTGAACGGTATTCCCTGGTAAACATCCCATTTCCAATAGCTTTAATGGAATAGCTTCGATATCAAAATCTTTGATTATTGCTGTTTCGCCTTTTTTGAGAGAATTTATTGTAGTTCGCAAACCTTATTTAGATTGAATTTAGATTACAAAAGTAAATATAATATTATTCAATCAAATGATAATTATCAGTTTTATGAGTTTTTTAGATTTTAAAAATTATCTAGCTATTGGGTACACAAAAAATTAATATCATCAATTAATCGTTCGATGTCTTCCTTTTTGGTTCCATCATAAAATCCTCGTACCCGTCTTTTTGAATCTACCAACACAAAGTTTTCGGTATGAACCATATCGTATAATTCATTTGGTTTTCCCAATTTAACAGCCAAATACGACTTTCTAGCCATTGAATAAATTTGTTTTTTATCGCCAGTGACCAAATTCCATTTGCTATCAATCACTCCATTTTTAATTGCATACTCTTTTAAAACAGCAACGTTGTCCTTTTCAGGAAAAACAGTGTGGGAAAGCAACATCACTTTAGGATTATTGATAAATACTTTTTGGACCTCCACTAAATTAGTCGTCATTTTCGGACATATAGAACCGCAAGTGGTAAAGAAAAAATCGGCAACATAAATTTTTCCTTCGTAGTCTTTTTGGGTTATAATTTTTCCATTTTGATTAATAAACGAAAAATCATCTATAGCATGGTATTTACTGATATATTGAACCGTAGAATCTACCAATTCGGGATTTACCATCGACGGATTATAAATTGGAAGTGCCTTTTTTGGCTTTAATGCCGAATAAAATAAGGATAAAATAATCGCTGAAAGTACGATTACAATAGTCAAAAACAACTTGTATTTTTGTAAAAAAGAAAGCATCTTAAATTTTTTTACAAATTTACAAAAGTAAAATAGCAAGATTTAAAATTAATGTTAATTTTTTTGAATCAAGTTTAAAAGTAGTTATGTTTGTATAAAACTCATTAAAAATGAAAAAAACATACTTATTAATTGCTTTATTTAGCACTTTTTTAGGCTTTTCACAATTTAATCCTTCTGCTCCTTGGATGGACAATGGTAGTGAAAACAAAAATTATAAAGAAAAAACACTTGAAGAATTAGTAAATTCTTTCGAAGCTTATTGGTTAAATCATGATAAAAATAAAAAAGGGAGTGGCCATAAACCTTTCATGCGCTGGGTTGAGCATTGGAAAAACACCACTGATGATCAAGGATATGTAATTTCAGCTCAAGAACTATGGGCGGCTTGGGAACTAAAAAACCAAGCAAAATTAAATAATAGTAGCTTAAATAAATCACTTCCTACATGCAATTGGCAACCTATTGGGCCCGTTCAAAATGCAGAGTTGCGATCTACAAAAGGACGTGGAAGAGTAAACGTAGTTTGTGTAGACCCTTCAAACCAAAGTACCATCTATTTTGGAGCTCCAGCAGGAGGAATTTGGAAATCAATAGATTCAGGTGGTTCATGGACTCCTCTAACAGATTATTTGCCTCAAATTGGCGTTTCAGGGATTGCTGTTGATCCTAAAAATTCAAATATTATTTATATTTCTACCGGAGATAAAGATGTTTATGATTCTTATTCTATTGGAGTGCTAAAATCTATTAATGGAGGTGTAAACTGGTCTACAACTGGGTTATCTAATTATGCCTACAGAGGTTCGGGCGACATCCTGATAAATCCAACAAACAGTGAAATGCTATGGTGTGCAACCAGCACGGGATTACATCGAACTCTTGACGGGGGTGCTAGTTGGACAAACCAATTGGCTGGAAATTTTACACAAGGTACGTTACGATTAAAACCAAATGATCCAACAGTTGTTTATGTAAGTTCTAAAGATAAATTATATAAATCTACTGATTCAGGTAGTACTTTTTCAAATGTAGGGAGTGGCTTGCCTGCAGATTCAGGAAGATTGATTTTTGATGTTACGGCTGCAAATTCTGATTTTGTTTATTGCTTAAGTTCTACTACAACTGATGCTTTCCAAGGAATTTATAAGTCAACAGATGGTGGAACAACATTTGTCAAAACTGATTTAACTACCGATATATTTGATGAATCAACACAAGCATGGTACGACCTAGCGTTTTGTGTTTCGCAAACAGATGCTAACGAACTTTACTCTGGATGCCTCAATGTTTGGAAATCTACAGATGGAGGAGCGACAGCCACTAAATTGAATAGCTGGAGCTCTTATTCTGACAGCTTTACTCACGCAGACATTCACTTTCTACAATTTATAAATAATAAATTGTATTGCGGAAGTGATGGCGGTATTTATGTTTCTACAAATGGCGGAGCCCTTTTTACCGATATTATCGGACAAGCACAAATTAGTCAATTTTATAAAATATCAGTTTCTAAACAATTCTCCTCAAAAATAAGTGGAGGACTTCAAGATAATGGGGGTTTTGCTTTTAAAAATAATTCTTGGAAAAGCTATCATGGAGGTGACGGAATGGACAATGCAATCGACCCTATAAATAGTGAGAAAGCATATGGTTTTGTTCAATATGGAGGTGGTTTATATGGAAGTAATAATTTGGGAACAACTACTCCTTACTCTTTATATACTCCTGCTCCAAAGGTTGGTGATGTTTCTTTAAAGGGGAATTGGGTAACTCCGTTGAGAGTGAACAGCATAGGAGAGGTTTTTTCTGGCTATAACGATTTATATAAATTAACAAATAATTCAACTTATAATGTTTGGGTATTAAGAAATACATCACCTATTGGTGATGCAGCAGTAAATCTAGATCTAATTTCTATTGACCCAAGCAATAATGATATTATGTATGTTTCAAAAGTAAAAGTACTTTACAAAAGTACTGACAGAGGAATTACTTTTACTCCTATACATACTGCATTATCAAGAATTACTTCCATAACTGTACATTCGTCTACTAGTAATATTGTTTATATTACAACTTCAGGAGCTTCAGGAAATGCTTTTGTATCAAATAATGGGGGAAATGATTTTGCAGTAATTGCCTCGGGATTGCCTTCAATTGGAAAAAACATAATTGTGCACCAAGGACAAAATTCATTAAATCCACTTTATGTTGGAACTAGTCTTGGAGTATTTTACAAAGACGATTCTATGGGGAGTTGGGCAACTTTTGACGACAATTTACCACACGTATCAGTAACCGATTTAGAAATTAATTTAGTAGATTTAAAAATAATTGCTGGAACTTATGGGAGAGGCGCTTGGCAATGTAATATACCTTCTGAAGGCAGCCTTGCTAATGACCCATTTGAAATGGAAAATATAGGTGTTTATCCAAATCCAACAAAAGGAATTTTTAATGTTTCAATGGGAGCGATACCTCCAAAAACAATATTAGTTTATGATTTAATTGGTAAAATAGTGTGTACTAAAACCGAATTTCAAAGCAATCAAAGTACTGTTTTATTGGATTTATCAACCGCATCAAATGGGATTTATTTCGTGAAAATTATTTCGGAAAATAAAAGCGTAACGAAACGAATCATTAAAAACTAACTGTTTTTTTACCATAATTTAAAATCCCATTTTGTATTTCAAAATGGGATTTTTTTAGGTGTTCTTCGATTTTTGAAAGGATCTATTAACCAAATAAAGTCCAAACAACGTGATTATTCCGCCTACCGCAATTGCTAATGATAACGGCTCGCCAAAAATATAAGCCCCTAAAAGAACTGCAATTATGGGATTGATATAGGCATAAATACTATTGATTTCAGCAGGTAAATGTTGCAAAGCATAGATATAAGCTATGAAGGTTAACACCGAACCGAAAATTACTAAATAACCTATTGAAACCCATGAAATAACTGGAATGGCATATAAACTCACCGCCGATCCCGTAGCGCCCAAATAGGCAAAAAGAAAAATACTAGAAATAAACATTTGGATCCCTAAACTAAAATAAGGATTGAAACTTGCCGCTTTTTTCTTGGTGTATAATGTCGCAAAACCCCAAGTTAAAGTAGAAATTATGGATATTATTATCCCAAATCGGAAATCAAAAATCAAGAAATCACTCAAATGTTCGTAGAAAATTACACATACCCCAGCAAACCCAACAACCAATCCTATAATTGATAATTTAACCAATTTTTCCCCTCTAAAAAGACTTATAATTACCACCCAAAGCGGAACCAAAGCGCCTATAATTGCACCCAAACCACTGCTAATATATTTTACTCCCCAGGTGCTTAAGCCGTTGCTTAAAACAAAATTCAAAATACTCAAAATGATAATGGTTTTCCATTGTTTGCCTTTAGGCCAAGGGGTTTTCTTAAATAAAAAATAAGACAGATATATTATCGATCCTAAAAATTGTCGAATGGCTGCTAGTTGTAACGCGGGCATGTACTTCACCCCTTCTTTTGAGGCAATCCAAGTGGTGCCCCAAAAAAAACTAATCCAGCAAAGTGCCAAAATAGGCAATCCAACGGAACTAATTTTAGATTGAATTCCGCTTTTTATTTTTTGTATCAATTATAAACTCCCTTTTATGAATTGGTATTTCAAAACATTTTCTAATTTATCGGATAAAATAGTTTTTCCAACAGAGGGTTTTGAAGTGGCAAAGATAGGCAGTTCCAATTTATATTCTTTTGCTTTTTGTGAATAATAATCTTCCCGATTTGGATGAAAAGGCGCAACAGCATTGAACGTTTCTCCCCAACAATTACTTTCAATAATTTTTAAAATAATCCCGATGCAATCTTCTTGGTGAATCAAATTTATTGGTGCATTAG
>CANKLD010000101.1 GCA_947483095.1 Bacteroidota bacterium | reverse complement strand
TTGACGAGCAATTGCATCCATTGCAGAACCACCGATTCTACCGATACCAATACCAGCTCCAATAACTACTAATCCTGCTCCAACGATTTTAGGAATTTCCATAAAAATATGTATTAAAAATTAAACATTCTTTTTTAGCGTTTATTCGGTTATTTGTTTATTCGGTTAATCGATTAAACAAAAAACGATTAAACAATTAATGCGCCTCTTCGTGATGGTGTTCTTCTACTGCTGAACCGAAGTACAAAGCAGAAAGCATCGTAAAAATATACGCTTGCAATAGCGCTACTAAAATTTCGATTGTAGAAATAGCAAATGACAACATAAATGACAAGCTACTTCCCAACCAACTTTTGAAAATAAACATCAATCCAATTAAACTCATCAATACGATGTGTCCTGCAAAAATATTTGCATACAAACGGATCATTAATGAAAAAGGTTTGATAAATACTCCCAATAATTCTATTGGTGCTAATATTATTTTCATTGGCAACGGCACGCCTGGCATCCAGAAAATGTGTCCCCAATAATTTTTGTTTGCTGTTATATTAGTGATTACAAAAGTGATTACCGCCAATCCAAATGTGATTGCAATATTTCCTGTAACGTTAATTCCTAGCGGTGTTAATCCAAAGATGTTTAAAAACCATACAAAGAAAAAGATGGTCAATAAATAACTCATATATCTTTTGTAATGTTTTTCACCAATGTTTGGAATGGCAATTTCATCACGAATGTATATTACAATTGGTTCAAAAAGCCTTCCAAAACCAGAAGAAATTCCTCCGTTTTTGGCATATGATCTTGCTAAACTTGTAAATAATAAAAACATTAAAAGCGCCACAATCATAATGGTTAAAACCCCTTTTGTAATAGACAAATCAATTGGTTGAAGATTTGTAGGATGGTGCTCGTCGCCAGTTAAAGTTCCGGAAGCATTTGTTTTGTATATTTTTTCGTGGTGTAATATGTAGAAATTTCCGTTGCTTTCAGCTACTTCTTCTCCATGATTGAATTTTGACGAAGAGAAAAAGTGAATGCCATTATCCCACAAAATAATTGGTAAAGAAAATCCGATGTGCTTTCCTTCATATTCAAAAAGAGAAAAATCGTGACCGTCTAAAACGTGATGCCCTATTACTTCTAAAATTTTAGATTTAACCTCTGATTTTTCATCAGCAGGCTTTGCTTCAGTTTCTTTAGTAACAGCAGTTGTTTCTGTTTGTACTTGTGTACTTTCCGAAGGCGTATTTGAAAAACCAAATACTGGAAGACACGCTATTAAAAGTGCGATTATTAATTTAAGTGGTTTGTTTGAAATCACCATATCTTATTATTATCTTAATATTTGCTTTGTGAAATTTGGTGCAAAGGTACATTATTTCTTAATAATTCAAGAATTTAAGTAACTTTTTTTGACCTCTTTCTGAATTGAAAGTCGATTTACTGATTATTGTTTAAAATTCTAACGGTTACAACGGTTTCTATCGTTAAGAATATGGCAAAAACAATAAAAAAATTGATTTTTTCATACCCAATATTGGCAATTTTAGAATTCAATATTGGCATCAAAAGAGCAAATGATATTCCGATTTTTAAACACGTGGCAAACAAGAAGGCAAATCCTACGTTGTCAATACTTCTTTGTTTTACAAATAGCAACAACAAAACAATTATTAATGAACACGTTAAAAAGAAGCTATAAATGGTGGTCAAATCGAAATGAAAATGCTGGTAATTTGGATTGTTTTGTTTGTAATAAAAAAATAAATTATGAATCCCGAAGCACAAAATAGCGGCAATTAAAACTTCTAATAACGGTTGGAATTTCTTTAATTTCATAAAAATCAGGAATTATTTATATCTTTCAACTGCCGATTGATATTATAAAAAGCAATCGCAACTCCTACTAATGTTAGAATTTTTACATAGATAGTGTTTGGATTTGGATATTTGGCATCCAGCCAATTTCCGAGATAGGAAAACAAAAAAACGATAACTCCCATTTGTATTGGGATATTAATTAAAGCAAGCCATTTACGGTTGTTTTGCTTTTTTGAATCTTTGTTGGAAGCCATAAAATTACTCAATTGGATTCATCACGCAAGTAGCGCTGAAATCGGCACCAGGATCGATTGAAAGCTTGCCGCAAACTACTTCTCCGCAAACACTTGCGTTAGCTTTTATATTTAATAATTCCGCCACTTGAATTTTGCCTTCAAAATTTCCTTCAATATCAGCGTTAATACAAATAATATCTCCTTTTACACTCCCTGCTGGCCCAATTACAATTTTACCATTAGATTGAAAATTTCCAATTAAATGGCCGTCAAGTCTGAAATCAGCTGGCGAAATTATATCTCCATTTATAGAAGTTCCTTCTACAATTCTGTTGGTTTTACCCAACAGATCGGTATATGGTTTTGGGTTTTTATTAAACATGGGGTTACTTATTTAGGCTTTGTTAATTCTTCTTTTTCAATTGTGCCTTTATTCAATACCGGCATGGCGTTTCCTCCGTCCATATTTGGAGGGGGAGCCCCTTCGTTTTTCTGGTCAAGAGCGTCTAACGGGTTTGCTGTATTTTCTTTTTTAATTTCCTTAGCGGGCGCTTCCGTTTTTGGCTCTGGCGCTTTTACTATTGGCGATGGAGCCACCACTGGCGCTACTAAATAGTCTTCAATGTTTTTATTAATTTGGACCACTTTATAGTTGTAATTATTAATTATAATTGGCTTTTGTTGTATTTTATATTCTTTTTTGATTCTTAAGGTGTCAATTATTCCTTTTGTAAATTGTTCTGAAATAATTCCGTGAATCACCACAAAATTGTCTTCTGAATTATAAATGTCTTCCGAAAAAGTCAAACGATCCAATTGGTGATCGGCCACAAATTTTTTGATTTTTTCTCTTAAAACTTTATTGTTTTTTTCATCATTGTAAGGAATTCTGTATAGTATTTTCCATGATTTTGGCGCTACTGTGTAGAATTTATAACTCTCTAAAACAGGAATGTCTTTCTTGATAATTTCTTCGGCTTGCTTTCCTTCGATATTGTTTGGATAATTTAAAGCTACAAAATTCAATGTCTTTTTATATTCCGTTACCCCTTTTAATTTTCCTGTGGTGTTGGCTTTCAATAACTCATATTTTGCAACTATTTCTTCGCCTTCAAATTGATCAATTCCTTTTTCTAATTCTTCATTTACTGTTCTATAATCTCCTGATTCATATAATTTATAGAGTTTATTATAAGTAACTTCAGGGGCGTCAACCGCAGCAATTTCAGGGTTGGTATTGCTTAAAATTTCAGCGTATCTTGAATTTGGAAATTGGCTTATAATTTTTTCTTTCATCGCTAAAGCCTTTTCTTTATTGATGATTTCGTAAATTTTATAGAGATTATACATTGACGGTAGCACCAATCTTTCCTCTGGATTGTAATTCAACAATTGTTCTAATTTATTTGCAGCAAGCTGGTATTCCTTGAATTTTTCTTTATAAATAGACCCCAATTGGTAATAGGCAAAATTTCTTTCTCTAATTATACTGTCAATCACTATTTGATTGGTTGGTAAGTCTTTCAAATAAAAGGAAGCCGTATATTTTTCTTCGGTTTTTTCATCCTTCGCAATTGAAGGATCTACATTAGGATCGTTATTTAAATTTGGATCATTATTGCTATTGGTTGCGGCCTCAGATGACAATCTCCAATTATTTTTATAGGCACGATTCCCCCACGTTTTTTTAAACTGGAGTTTTCCATATGCCGCCGATTTTGTGTTGTAGAAATAAAAATCACTTTCTTTGCCAATACTTGTTGATGCTTGCAAATTCATCGGTGGAGCTTCTCCTTTTTGACTTGCTGAATTTTTTGCATCTGTTCCGCTTAATGGCGGTCCGCCGGCTGGATTATTGTTTTGTTTGTTCTTTTCGTCTGCTTTTGCGGTTAGTGTTTTCTTAAGATCGTCTTCTTTTTTTAATTTTAGAATGTACTTTTCATAGTAGGCAATTCTGTCCAATTCCGACATTTTAAAAACGTTAATCACGCTGTCGTTTCTATTAGCTATTCCCTCGTATTTTATCACATCGTCTAAATTTTCACGCTTCTTTTTTATAAATCTAAATTCACGTGATCGAGGTTTTAATTGAACCAATGTACTGTCAAAATACTTTCCTGCGTCTGGATATTTGGCTTCTTTAAAATAAATATCAGCCAAATTTCTATAGTTCGATGCAATGATGTAAGTATCTCCTGTTTTGACTTTAAGGGATTTATTGTATTCTTTTTTAGCACTTCCAATTTTATTATTTTTATCATAATAAAGCGCTAAGCTATGGTGAAGTACATCTAAAAATGGTCGGTTTTCTCTATCCGAAAGGAGTTTGTTGAATGTTTTTAGGAACGAAATCGAGTCTGTTTTTTCATATCCTGCCAATTGTGTTTTATTGACTTTTGCATGAATTACATAAATTCTTGGAGATTTTCGTTTCATATCAATAACCGATTGATAAGCAATTGCTGCGCTATCTTTATAGCCTAGTTCTTGATAAATTTGCGCTAAAATAAAACGGTATCTTGCTTTTTCCTCTTTCGATTTTGTAAACTGAGTCGCTAATTTCAAACTTGCAATTGCGCTGTCTTTTTTTCCAACATTGAGAAATGCTTGAGAAATCGTGGCATTGGCATCCGCTAAAATTTGTTTTTTTAGTCTACTATCTTTAAGAATGTATTTTAGATTTTTTAATGCCAATTCATCATTTTCCAAACGCATATTGGTTTTTTCTCTCCAAATTCTGGCTTCAAGGATTTTATCGCTGGTTGGCGATTTGTATAAAACATAATTAAACGCTTCTAATGCGGGAATAAATCTTTGGTCGTAATACCTTGTTTTTCCTAACAATAAATA
>CANKLD010000100.1 GCA_947483095.1 Bacteroidota bacterium | reverse complement strand
TAATACTAATTTTTTGCCACAGATTTGACTGATTAAACGGATTTCCACAGATTTTTTAAAATATAATTTGTGACAATTGGTGTAATTCGTGGATGAGAAGTAATACTAATTTTTTGCCACAGATTTGACGGATTTATCGGATTCCCTCAGATTTTTAAAACAAAATTTTGTGGCTGAAAAAAAGTTGAATTCATGCTGAATAATATAAAAAAAGCCGCAGTTAACAGAAAACTGCGACTTAATTTGTTAATTTCCCTTAGGTGTTTTACTTTCCTAAAAGCAATAATTCATCAATTACAACTTCGGTGACGTAGCGTTTTTCTCCGTTTTTGTCCTCGTAACTTCTGTGGGTTAGTTTGCCCTCGATGGCAATTTCTTTACCTTTTACGACATATTTTTCAATAATATCGGCGGTTTTCCCCCAGGCAATAAGACTGTGCCATTGGGTTTCTTCTACTTTTTCCCCTTTGTCATTTTTGTAACTTTCGTTGGTGGCAACGTTTAACTTGGCTAATTTTTTTCCTCCATCGAATGTTTTGATTTCTGGATCATTACCTACATGTCCGATTAACTGTACTTTGTTTCTTAATGTGCTCATAGCGTTTTAATTTAAATGGTTTATAAAAAAATAATTTTTGTTTTGCCGATACTTGTTTGATTTCGACATTGCAAAGATGTGGCGACTTCCAAAATTTATTCGGTTGTTAACTGCTTACTTTCGGTTGTAGTTGTTTGTAAGCGTTTGTAATTGGAAATTTATCATTATATTTGGTTGATAGTAAATGATTTATGCCAAAAATTAAAAACACAAAAGACATAACTTCATTAGCCCCGTCCCGACGCTTCGGGAGCAGTGAAAATCCCACGCTTTTGCGTGGATTGAAACGAACAGCGGGAAAAGGATTGGTAAAAATAGACTGGTAATTCGCTTCAAAAAGAAATTAACGACAGGGGTTTTTAGAAACTTACAACGACAAAAAAATGAATAAAACGTGTTTGGAATGCAACGATAAAATTGTGGGGCGCGAGGACAAAAAGTTTTGCAGCGACGGATGTAGGAATTCCTACAACAACAAAATTAATAAAGACAGCACGAATTTTATGCGCAATGTGAACAACAAATTGCGGAAAAATTATCGGATTTTGAGTGCTTTGAATGTAGAAGGGAAGTCAAAAACAAGTCGTGCAAAATTGTTAAGTAAGGGATTTAATTTTGAATTTTTTACGAATATTTTGAATACCAAAACAGGGAACACCTATTATTTTATATATGACCAAGGTTATATGGCATTGGAAAATGATTATTTTATGTTAGTCAAAAAAGATATTTAACTTCAAATTTATTACCAATGAAAAATAGATTCACCGCCATTTTATCGTTATTATTTATTGCTGGAATCCTAGGATTAATTTACTTGTTAATGATGCCGCAATGGGTTTCAACAGACAATGCTTTGCTTTCGGAATATTCCACCAAAAGAGCGTTGGAAAAAGTGAAAGTTATTTCGGAAAACCCCCATTTTGTTGGCTCAGGGAATCATAAATTGGTTGGGGATTATTTGGTTAAAGAACTCCAAATAATGGGATTGGAAACCCAAATTCAGGAAGGAACTACGCTTTCTGATTGGGGAAATTTGACAAAATCTAAAAATATTTTAGCAAGAATTAAAGGTTCTGATGGTTCGAAAGCCTTGTTATTGCTATCTCATTATGATAGCGCTCCGCACTCGTATTCCCATGGCGCTAGCGATGATGCTTCGGGAATTTCAACTATTTTGGAAGGCGTTCGTGCTTTTTTAGAAAATAAAACCCCGCACAAAAACGACATTATCATTCTTTTTTCGGATGCGGAAGAATTGGGGTTGAACGGAGCGGCACTTTTTGTATCCAAAAGTAATTTGGCGAAAGAAGTGGGATTGGTTTTGAATTTTGAAGCCCGAGGGAGCGCTGGCCCAAGCTATATGTTGATGGAAGTGAACAAGGGAAATGCCAATATGGTTAAGGAATTTACAGCCGCCAACCCTAGATATCCGGTTTCAAATTCTATGATGTACAGCATTTATAAAATGTTGCCCAACAATACCGATTTGACCGTTTTTAGAGAGCAAGGCAAAATTCAAGGGTTCAATTTTGCGTTTATAGACAATCATTTTAATTACCACACGGCGCAAGATGATTTCAATCATTTGAGCCCGAAAACAATGGCACATCAAGGAACTTATTTGGTTCCATTGTTGAATTATTTCTCCAATTCTGACTTGACTTCTCTTCAATCAGGAGACGATTATGTTTATTTTAATACGCCATTTAATTTTGTGAGTTATCCCTTTTCATGGGTTTTCTCAATGGTAATGATTGCGGTTTTTCTATTCTTATTTTTAGTGTTTATAGGGCTTGGCAAACGGGTTTTGGTGTTTTCAGAAATGGGAAAAGGGTTTTTAATTTTCCTTGGCGCAATTTCACTTTCTGGATTAAGTGCCTTTTTTGGTTGGAAGTTGCTGCTGAAGATTTATCCGCAATACAATGATATTCTTCAGGGTTTTACCTATAACGGGCACAATTATATTGGTGCGTTTGTATTTTTAAGCTTAGCGATTTCGATGTTGTTTTATTCCAATTCCAATTCTGATAATAAAACGGAGAATTATTCTGTAGCGCCATTATTTATTTGGATTTTAATCAATTTTGCGATTGCTTTTTATTTGCCTGGAGCGGGATTTTTTATAATTCCATTATTTTTCAGCTTGTTTATGCTGGCTTATTTTGTGACTACTCAAAAAACAAATCCAATATTGAATTTAATTTTGAGTATTCCGTCTTTAATTATTTTTGTGCCTTTTATAATTATGTTTCCAATAGGATTGGGGTTGAAAATTTTAACCGGAAGTGCTGTTTTAACGGTTTTAGTTTTCGGATTACTATTACCAATATTTGGTTCGTTTCCTAGAAAAGGGTTTTGGGCCATGGTGTTGTTTTTAATATCAATTGGATTTTTTATTAAGGCTAGTTTTAATTCGGGGTATGCTATTGGAACGGCAAAACCAAATAGTTTGCTTTATGTTTATAATGCCGACTCGAAAAAAGCAGTATGGACTACCTATGATATAAATTTGGACCCTTGGACGAAATTGTATTTAGGAGAAAATCCGAAAGACGCTAGTGAATTAAACAAGAATCCTTTGTTTAGCAAATATAAATCAGGGTTTACCTATTCAGTTGAGGCCAATGTTATCGATTTAGGCGAACCTACTATTTCGTTTTTAAAGGATAGTATTGGGGGCTCGCAACATTATTATAAGATAAAAATTAAGCCAAATCGACAAGTCAATCGATACGATGTTTTTGCCAATGAAAAAATGATTTTCTATAATTTAAAAGCCAATGGCGCAACAGCATTAGATCAAAAAGGAAGTTTGTATTTACGAAAAGGGAAGAAAATGGTTAGTTATTATGTGGTTGATAATGAGCCGTTGGAATTGCAATTTTCAGTTCCTGTTAATACGGTTTTTGATATGGATTTAATGGAAAGTTCTTTTGATTTAGTGAGTAATCCAAAATTTAGAATTGCCAAAAGATTGCCTTGGATGATGCCAATGCCATTTGTATTAAACGATGCGGTGGTAATTCAAAAGAAAATTGTTCCATCAAATGGGATTCGAAAATCCGAAAATTTAAAATCTAGAAATTTGACTCCAAAAGACAGTTTGACACTTAACATTGATACTTTAATAACAAGATAAATATAAGCCATGGACATTTCAATATTACAAGCCAAAATACATGAATTTAGAGGACAGAAAGTAATTTTAGATTTTGATTTAGCCCTTCTTTATAAAGTGGAGACTAGAGTTTTGAATCAAGCTGTTAAAAGAAATTTGCAAAGATTCCCAAAGGATTTTATGTTTCAATTGACTTTAGAAGAGTTTGAATATATGTCATCACAATTTGTGATGAGATCCCCATCTAAAAGACCTAAAACCGCATTGCCATTTGCTTTTACTGAACAAGGAATTGCAATGCTAAGTGGAATTTTAAATTCAGATATTGCAATTAATGTTAATATTGCTATTATGAGAACCTTTGTTATGATAAGAAAATTTGCAATAGAACACAAAGAATTTAATTCTAAATTATTAGAAATAGAAAGTAAATATGACAAGCAATTTAGTGATATCTATGAAGCATTAAATTTTCTAATAAAAAGAGATGAATCTCAAACAGTTCAAAAAGAACGAAAACAAATAGGTTACAAAAAATAATAATGACAAAAATTAGCATACTTGGTTGCGGTTGGTTGGGATTCCCATTGGCGAAAGCTTTAATAGGGAATGGGTTTTCGGTTAAGGGTTCAACTACATCTTCTGAAAAAATAGTGGGACTTAAGCAGGCTGGAATAACTCCTTTTTTGATTGAATTAAGGGAAAATGGGATTAATGGAAATGCAGATGAATTCTTAGAGGAAAGCCAGGTTTTAATAATCAATATTCCGCCTAAACTAAGAGGAAATTCCTCTGAAAATTTCGTTTCTAAAATAAAAAACAGCGTTCCATTTATTGAAAAATCAAAAATTAAAAAGGTTTTGTTTGTGAGTTCTACGTCTGTTTATTCTGATAAAGAAACGGTTGTGACAGAAGAAACCATTCCAATTCCAGATACAGAAAGTGGCAAGCAATTGCTTGAATGCGAGAAACTATTGCAACATAATTTTCATTTTCAAACCACAATTCTCCGTTTTGGAGGGCTCATTGGCGAGGACCGAAATCCCATTCATTTTTTAGCTGGGCGAACCAATATTGAAAACCCTAATGCACCAATAAATTTGATTCACCAAGAAGATTGCATCGGGATTATTTTAAAAATTATTGAAAGTAATTGTTGGGGAGAAACGTTCAATGCTGTTGCGCCTTTTCATCCAAATCGGGAAGATTATTA
>CANKLD010000099.1 GCA_947483095.1 Bacteroidota bacterium | reverse complement strand
ATTTTAGTGTACCAATATTTAGTAAGGTATATTTTTTATTTTTAGTTAAATAAGGTAAAACAACCTCTTTGAACTCTTTAATTTTACTGTTGGCTAATTCTATTTTAGAAGAGTTTGGATAGTTGGAGGCAAATTCTTCAAAATTGGACAAATTATCTGAAACTAGAGCCGCATTCCAATCAATATCTTCTATTTTTTGGTTTGCTTGTCCGACAAATTTGCTTGATGGATAATCATCCACAAACTTTTGATATAAATCTCTATTATTTTTTGATTCTATTTCTTCCCAATTTTTAGAACTTACAAAGTCAATTGCTTCCTTAATTTTTGGAGAATTTGGGTAAGTCTTAATGTAATCTTTGTATTTTTCAACTGAATTTGACTCTTTCGCCTTGGTAAATGCCACAGTATACATCAAATCTTCGGCAGAATTATAAAACTTGGAGTTTGGTCTTTTTTTCAAGAATTCATTCAAAACAAATTCATCATTTAATGGCTTTACTTTTTCAAATTCCAGGCTATCTCTAACGTTAATCGATTTATTGTAGAAAATATTTCTAGGGTATTTATCAATAAATGATTCTACTATGGTTAAATTATTTTCTTTTGTATATCTTGAAAATAAAAATAATTCAAACTCATTGTTTTCCATGGTATTATTTGACTCACATAAAAGAATGTCCTTACAAAGTTCTTCTTTCACTTTTGCGTCATAGTATTCTATACCACTATACGCCTCTAAAAAATAGGTGTACGCACTGTCAATCGTTTGAATATTATCAGAAACTTTACGCATGTATTTGCTTCTAATATATTTAGATTCAGGCTTTATACCATTGTCTTTTTCATATTTTTCAATTTTTTCAAACGCTTTTTTCTTGTCAAAATTTTCTTTAACCAATTCTTCATTTGCTAAACGAAGTTGACGAAATTGCGCATTTACTTGCAATTGAATACTAAAAACAATTAGCAAAGTAATTAATAATTTTTTTTTCATAATAAAAACATCAAAGAAAATGGATTCCTATAGTTAAAAAGAGTGGGTTTTGGTTTGTCTATAAATACTAATCTGCTCAATCTCAATAATCAGCTGAAGCTGCCTCTACAGCAGGTGCCTCATAAGCAGGAGCAGCAGTTGTGTCAGAAACATAACCAGTTTCTTCTACGTAATCACTTTCTTCAGTGTAAGAACTTTCCTTATCCGCAACAATTAAACTTGAAAAGTGAGTTATGTCAAAATTCTTATTGCAAATATAAAATAACGGCTCGCTATCACCTGTATTCCATGTAATTACATAAAAATTTGGTCCTTTAAAAATACTAGCATATCTACCTTGCGCATATCCTTTTTTAACATTGGTAAAACCTGTTAATTTGTTTTCTAATGCTTTTTGAATAGATTCCGCTTTTCCATATGCTTTTCCATGCAAATTAATTGAATAAACAAAAGTTTGAGGTTTTTCATCTGTAATATAAAACTCGTACGTGTCATTATTCATTGCTTTTACATTCCCAGTAAACATAAATGAATAAGAGGCATCATTATTTATTTTTTTGGAAGTAAATACAGAATGATTAGTATCATAAGCGCTAAAATCATCAGCAGTTTTATTTAATTTTGTAATGATAGTATTGAATCCATCATTAAAACTAAGGTTTTCTGGACGCTCAATATTAATTACATTAAGTATAGCATTTACATCCAAGAAATCTGTTGTAATAGATTGTTTGATACTAGTATTGTTGAAAAACGCAAATACATCAAGTCCAATTCCATCAAATTGAGGGTTTACTTTATATTTTCCTTCCTCATCGATCAATCCAAATTTATCTCCTAATCTAACCAATGCCACTTTTCCAAAAAATGGAGAGGCGTAATCAAATTGAGGATTAATCATAATTTTAGCAGCATTATCGATGTAACCAAACTTATTTCCACTTTCAACACATGCTAATTTACTATCGTTAAATGGTTGAGCTGAATCAAATTGTGGATTAATAACAAACTTTCCTTCTTCATCGCACCAGCCATATTTGTCTTCTTGAGCAATTAAGAATAAATCACCATCATTTTGAGCGCTTTTATACTGAGGATTAACGGTGTATTTTCCATCCTCATCAATAACTCCTGCTTTATTGTCTAAATAAACAACCGCTTTACCTTTATTAAATTTTTCAACTTCATCAAATTGATAATTAATAACAATTTTTCCTGATTTATCTATGAATCCCCATTTTCCTTCTTTATTTTTTACGGCACATTTACTTTCACTGTAATCTCCAATGTCAAAAAATTGTGGGTTTACAGTTGAAATTCCAGATTTATCTACAAATCCCCAAGTTTCATTATTAGTGGTGTCTTTTACAGAAAAACCTGCTAAACCTTCTGAAAATAATTTCACATCATTAGCTTGTTTTAGGGTAAATTTAATTTTCCCATCTTTATCAATTGCTGAAGGAGCAGCATTATCTGTAACCACCCAAGCTAAACCATCTTGAAAAACAGTGGCATCTTTATAAGTAGCATTAATTACAAATTTTCCTTTTTTATCAATATAACCCCATTTTCCATCATCCCCAGATAATCTTACTAATGCTAAATCTTCTCTGAAAGCAGTTGCAAAAGCGAATTGAGGGTTTATAACAATTTTACCCTCTAAATCAAAATATCCATACTTTTCTTTTTGCTCAAAAGGAATTAATTCTAAATCATTTGATGATTTAAACAAACTACAACTTGCAAACAATTGTAATACCACTAAAAGAACTGTAATTTTTTTCATAATATTCATTTTTTAATTATTTCTGATTATGGAAACTTCGTTTTCAATATACTTTTTATCTTCACCGTTAAATTTTTTACTAAATCCAATATTCTATGTCTTCAAACTAAAGTGGACTTTTCCTGAGAGAGTATTTAGTTAATAATTCAAAGATAAATGTTTTTTTTGATTTGTTGTTAATTTTATTTTTTGGTACTCATTTGTGCGATTAATAATTGCAATTTTCTTTGATTTTTGTCTTTCTTTTAATATCATTTCACCTCTTACAAAATAAACATCTGCAGGTGTTAAGTTGTTTAATTATTCAAAAAATCTAAAGTTGAATTTCAATCCTTGGGAATACAAAATTCTTATAGCAGATTAAAAAATTCTAATACCAACTAAAAGCACAAATCCGTCCGGTTTGTGCTTTTTTAATTTTAGCTTTGCACTTTGTAAAAGCAACTATGAATCAGAATTTCGATATACTAATTGTTGGCGGAGGTGCAGCTGGTTTTTTTACCGCTATTAATATCGTTGAAAAAAATCCATCGCTGAAAGTGGCCATTTTAGAGCGTGGTTCTGAAGTTCTTAATAAAGTTAGAATATCTGGCGGAGGCCGATGCAACGTGACCCATGCGTGTTTTGAACCCAACGAATTAGTGAAATTTTATCCACGTGGAGAAAAAGAATTGCGAGGACCGTTTCATCAATTTTGTTCTGGCGATACGGTAGAATGGTTTGAAAAACACGGCGTAGAACTAAAAATTGAAGCCGACGGACGCATGTTTCCCGTATCAAATTCTTCGCAAACCATTATAGATTGTTTTCAAGAGGCCACGAAAAAACTAGGAATTGCAGTACTTACGAATCAAAGCGTACAATCTGTTTTCAAAAAAGATGCCCTTTGGAAAGTCGAAACACAATCGGAAACTTACCTTTCGGAAAAATTAATTTTGGCCACAGGCAGCAATCCTAAAGTATGGGAAATGCTACAAAATTTCGGCCACGCAATTGTTTCTCCTGTTCCTTCCCTATTTACCTTCAATATAAAAGACCCTAGAATTGCTGCATTACCGGGAGTTTCAGCGCAAGTTTCGGTAAAAGTCAGAGAAACCAAACTAGAATCTTCAGGGCCACTTTTAATTACCCATTGGGGAATGTCGGGCCCAGCTATTTTGAAACTATCGGCTTGGGGTGCACGAATTTTACACGATAAAAACTACCAATTTTCAATTGCTATCAATTGGTTGAACGATATAGAAGCTGATGCTACCGAAAAAATTCTAAAAGAGTTGAAATTAGAACATGCTAAGAAAGCCGTTTCAAAAAAATCTCCTTTTGAATTAACCAACCGTTTATGGGAAAGTTTGGTAATGGCTTCTGGAATTGAATCCGAAACAAAATGGGCCGATTTATCGAAAAACCAACTTCAAAATTTATCCAATCAGTTAACAAATAGCGTTTTCCAAGTGAATGGAAAAAGCACCTTCAAAGAAGAATTTGTTACCGCAGGCGGAATAGATTTGAAAGAAATCAATTTCAAATCTATGGAAAGCAAACTCCATGAAAACCTCTATTTTGCTGGCGAAATTGTAAATATCGATGCTGTAACAGGCGGTTATAATTTCCAAAATGCCTGGACAAGTGGTTTTATAGTTGCCAATTCCATTTAGATTTTTTTTATCTTTTTGGAGCGAATTGTTCCCGCATTTTAGGAATTGTAATTCCCGCTTTCGCCTTTATCTCTTCACTTCGTTACGAGGATATCGGCTCCATCGGGGCTATAGGAATAATCATTTTTGTACTTTAAATTAAGAGAAATTTATCCTTTGATTAACAAGAAATTAGCAGGTAAAAAGGGCTTTACAATTTTTCATTTGGATATTTTTACAAAATGAAATTTTACAAATTGTATCGAATAAAATTAATCGTTCTCTTTTGTTTATGTATTCAAACTAGTTATTCGCAATTGGAAAATGTATACCGAGGAAAAGTGTTGTGCGATAATTTTCCTATTGACAAAGTGGAACTAATCAATTTAAATACAGAAAAAAGTGCCTTTTCTAATAATACAGGCGAATTCTCCATTGCCGCAAAACCAAAAGACATAATTGTATTTGCTTCAAAATTATACGAAGTCAAAAGAATTTCAGTTCAACCCGAAAACCTTAATAATCCT
>CANKLD010000098.1 GCA_947483095.1 Bacteroidota bacterium | reverse complement strand
TGGAACAGATGCAACAGAAAACTGGCAATTGGATGCTTTTAAAGCTTTCTCAAAGCCCTATTTTGATAAGGGAAAAGCTTGGGATTTTAAATGTTTACAAAGAAACATCTATTTTGATAAAACACAAAAAACGGCGTGGTTTGATGAGTTATTAGATACTCAAATGAAAATTTGTAGAGGTTCCGGAGTATTGATTAATGAAGGTAATACTTGGAAAATTGCACATTATGTATTGTCAATGACTGTTCCAAATGACTATACAGATGAGGTTGTAAAAATCAAAGAAAAAATTGAAAATGTATTTTTAGAAAAAATAAAAGCGAAATAAATTATTTTTTTACTGGTTCCGATTTCATATTTGAAACCACATAAGTTTTACCGTCCCCTGTTTCTTGAACCGCTTTTAATAAAAGATCTGGTGTTTGTTTTAATGCGTCAAATTCTACTGTTGCAAATTTCTTATCAAAATCAACGGTTGCACTTTGAATTCCATCCATTGATGCTAGTTTATCTTGAATTGTCTTCGCACAACCAACCGCACATGTCATTCCTTCAATAGCAAAAGTAGCCATTTGAGGTTTTGCAGCAATAGATTTCGAATTTAATTTTACAGTTTTTTCTGTTGTTGTAGTTTGAGAAACTTCCGTTTTTTTACAACTAAAAAACAATAAACTAGAAAGTGCAATTGCCAAAAATGAGGGAGTAAAACGCATAATTTTAGTATTAAATAGGGTTAAATTTAAAAACTTGTTTAAGTTCTTTCACAAAAATAACTAAAATTTAAAGGCAATATTCTTAAAATTATTACAAAATTTGCATAATAAATTACAACTATGAATTCTAAGCACACCAAATGGTTTTTTTTGTTAGTACTAGCCTTAATTTGGGGTAGTTCATTTATTCTTATAAAACGAGGATTAGTTGGATTAACACCATTTCAATTGGGTTCATTGCGAATCATTTTTGCCGCAGTATTTCTCTTAGCTATTGGATTTAAAACCTTGCCAAATATCCCACATGGGAAATGGAAATATATTGTAATAACCTCTTTGTTTGGAACCTTCGTCCCTGCTTTTCTTTTTTCCATTGCCCAAACTCAAATGGATAGTTCAGTAAGCGCTATTCTTAATTCCTTAACGCCATTAAACACGTTGATTTTGGGGGTTTTAGCCTTTGGATTAAATTTCAAAAGAAGTCAGTTGTTTGGAGTTATTATCGGATTAGTTGGCAGTATGCTTCTCATTTTTAATGGTGCTTTTCATCATCCAGAACAAAATTATTACTATGCAATTTTGGTAATTATAGCTTCAATTTGTTATGCAATTAATGTGAATTTAATAAAGAAATATTTATCCGATTTATCGCCACTTACCATTTCCACTGGAAATTTTGCTGTAATGTTGCTTCCCGCTTGTTTGATTTTGTATTTATCTGGATTTTCTGATGTTTTAGTTTTAGAAAAAACCCAACATTCAATTCTATTTATTATAATTTTGGGCGTTGTTGGAACTGGAATTGCAAACATTATTTTCTTTAAATTAATTCAAATTTCCTCTCCTGTTTTTGCGACATCGGTAACTTATTTAATTCCAATTGTAGCATTTTTCTGGGGATTATTAGATAACGAAATGCTTACGCCAATTCAGTTTTTAGGTGCCTTTATAATATTAATCGGAGTTTATTTATCTTCTAAAAAATAAAAAAGGCTACCTTTTCAGATAGCCTTCTTAAAGTAATTACTTTATTTATTATTTGAAATCTGCATCAGAAACCCCTTCGTTGATTTTAACATCAGCTATTTTAATATCCAATTCAATTCCAACATTTTTTATAATGTTAAATGGAAATTTAAGTCCTTTTACGTCTCTGTAATCATTATAATAAGTCATCATTGTAACTTTTTTACCACCTTGATCCTGAGTATCAGAATCGGCAATTTTCAATCCGGTTTTTACATCATAGTACAAGGTTGCGTCGCCATTTTTAAGAGCGTAAGCGTCACTACCATTTATAGGTTCAATGCCGGTCAAAACAAGATCTGTTCTAGTTGCAAAAGTCAATTCTTCAAAAGGAACTGCCCCTGCTTTTGCTTTTGCTAAAGCCTCTCCTTCTAATTTCATTTTTTGACCCTGTTGAGACGCGTAACCTTCTTTTTCATTTACAACTTGTTTCATCAAACTCATAGTCCCCATGGCTAATTCAACCATCATTTTTCCTTTTGAATCTACTTTTGAAGTAAATGTCAATGGTGATGGAGCTTGAGGGATAGTTGTAGATCCTGTCATTGCAATAGTTTTTACAGCTGTTAAGGCTTTTTCACCTCCAATTGCATTTAGATATGCCGTAATCACTGATTTTACGGTAACGCCTGCTGGAACATCTTTTTTCATTACAGGTTTAGTAGATGGAGCTCCAAATTTATCAAAATAGAACATTGGAATTTTCAACTTTTCTAAACCTGGAAGAACCTCACTTCCTTTTCCTACAATGACAACTCGAATATTGTTTTCAAGGAAATATTTATTGGCAGCAGCCAGAACATCATCAGCAGTTACCGCATTAATATTTTTGATGTAATTTTCGTAGAAATCTTCAGGAAGACCTTGTGTTTTTATACGTAATGCATATCCAGCAACGGTTTGTGGTTTTTCAATTTGCATTACAAATTTCCCAACATATCCTGCTTTTACATTGGCTAACATTTCGTCTGTTACTTTCTCCGTTCTAATTTTCTTAATTTCTTTGAAAAACTCTACCACTGCACTATCAGTAACGGCATTTCTTACTTGTGTAGAAGCCCTGAATGTAGAAACATATTTGCTTCCTCCAATGCTTGAACGAGCACCATAAGTCCATCCGTGAGCCTCACGAAGGTTCATGTTTAGGTAGCTATTAAAATCACCTCCAAGAATTTGATTGGCAACTATTGTAGCAAAATAATCTTTATCAGTCATTTTTAAATTCACTGTGTTTTGCAATGAAATTTCTGATTGAACTGCATTTGGCATATCCACAAAATTGATTTGAGAATATTGAACATTTAAAGGATCGGTATATTTTACAGATGGCGCACTTGCTTTAGCCCAAGAGCTAAATAATTTTTCAACAGCTTTTTTTGTATCTTTAAATTTAACATCCCCAATAATAATTAGGTAAGCATTTTCAGGCACAAAATAAGTATGATAATTATTTTCTACATCAGAAAGAGTAACATTTTTAATGGTTTCTTCGATTAAAAATTCTCCTGAAGGATGGTCTTTTCCGAAAGCCAATACATTTTGAACTCTACCAGCTACTGCGGCGACACTTTTTTCTTGTGTTTTTAAGCCTTCAATTAATTTGTCTTTTTCTTTATCAAATTCTGATTGAGTAAAGTTTGGATTCAAAGCGCCATCAGCCATCAATTCTAAAATTCTTCCTGAATATTTAGACAAACTACTTCCAGAAGCTCCAGAAGCGTAGAAACTTAAATCTGCTCCAAGAAAATCAATTTCTTCATTGAACGCGTCTTTAGAAATTTTCATACTACCATTTCCAATTAAGCTACTGGTTAAATTTGCAACTCCTTTTTTTGCACCTTCAGAATAGGGACTATTGTCAATATTTAAACTAAAGGAAACTCTTGGAAGTTTGTGGTTTTCAACAATCATTACTTGCAATCCATTGGGAAGAGTAAATGTTTGAGGTTTATTTATTTTTATTACTGGAGATGGTCCAGGTTTTGGCTGAGTTCGATCTTGTGCTTGCATAGTTAAAGTTAAAAACAAGCTTGATAATACTATAATTATTTTTTTCATGGTATAATTTCTTAGTTTTGAGCTTTGTCTTTTGATGGAACATAATCCAATAACAATCTCTGATTTGGATTTAAATATTTTTTGGCAACCTCTCTAATTTCTTGAGCTGTTATGGAGCGATACATTTCGATTTCTGTATTGATTAAATTAATATCGCCGTGTAGTAGATAATAAGACGCTAAGTTTTCAGCAATCCCTTCAACGTTAGAATTTCCATTTACATAATTATTATCGTAAATGTTTTTCAGTTTTTGCATTTCTTTATCTGACAACAATTCGGTTTGAATTTTTACTACTTCTTCATCTATTTCTTTTACGATATCTTCAGAAGTAAATTTTCCTTGAGGCATTCCGTATAAAATATACATACCATAATCTTCTTGACTGTAATTGAAAGCGCCAATTTGAAGTGCCATTTTCTTGTCATCTACAATTTTTTTGTACAATCTTGAACTTTTCCCTTCACTTAATACAGTTGAAATCATGTCTAAAACTCTTGCATCACGAGTTTTCATAGAAGGAGTTCTATAAGTAGCTACAATCATAGGTTTTTGAATGTTCGGATCTTGATAGCTCGCTTTTAAAGTAGAAGTAATAGGTTCTTCAACAAATTTTTCTACTTTAATATCAGCCCCTTTAGGAATAGCTCCAAAATATTTATTTACCCATTCTTTCGTTTTAGGAATGTCATTTAAATCTCCTGCAACTACTAATACTGCGTTATTAGGAACATAGTATTTTTTATTAAATGCTTGAAATTCTTCTAATGTTGCTGCATCTAAATGTTCCATTGAACCAATTGGAGCCCAACGGTAAGGATGCTTAACATACATGTTTTTCTTTACTTCTGCGATTAAACTTCCGTAAGGCTGATTGTCAACACGTAGCCGTTTTTCTTCTTTTACAACTTCATTTTGCGTATCCACACCAATTTGGTTTATAATAGGATGCATCATTCTTTCTGACTCCATCCAAAGTCCCAATTCTAAACTATTTGATGGAAACACCTCATAATAGTACGTTCTGTCTTCAGAGGTGTTGGCATTATTGGTTCCGCCATTGGCAGTAACAATTTTGAACCATTCTCCACGTTTAATATTTTCTGTTCCTTCGAATAAAAGGTGTTCAAAAAAGTGAGCAAATCCAGTTCGTTCGGGATTTTCATTTTTAGAACCTACGTGATACATTACCGATGTAATGATTACCGGTGCCGAAGCATCGTTGTGAAGAATTACATGAAGACCATTGTCTAATGTATATTCCTCAAAAGCAACTTTTTGAGCTGAAGCAACTCCGCCTAGCATAAGCAATGTACTTAGAGCCATTAAAGATTTTTTCATAAAGATTAATATTTG
>CANKLD010000097.1 GCA_947483095.1 Bacteroidota bacterium | reverse complement strand
TTTCAGCATCAATACAAACGGTTTTTAAAATCTCTAATTGTTTACCCGCATAATTAGTTGAGTAGTTCTTTGTATTAACCAACCAATTTGTAAATTTATCTACCAATGGTTTATTAACCTCAACGAATTGAATTTGTTTTTTTGAATAGATTTGAAAATCTATTATAATATTTTTAAAAAGAGAATAGTTTTTAATTGTGCTTTTTGTTAATCCAATTTTAAACCCTCCGTTTGTTTTCACTTTACGTGTATTTGCATTATCTATTATAAATTGAATATGATTGACTAACAACCCCGTATCGTTTAAAATAACCCTATTAAAACATTCAGTTATTTTTGATTTTAACCAAAACGAGTCAACTAAAATATTATTTGCTAAATCATTGTTGAGGTTTTGAAAAATAAATGATTCTAATTTTTTTAAATTATTAAAAATTAGTTTGTTTTCGGTATTGTTTTGTTTCGGTAGGTTGGTGTCTTTGCTCCAAAACTTCGGATTTATTGTAAACCCCGAACTTAATTCTATATCATTTCCCCGCCCTAATGAAATACGAACTTTAATCGATACGTTTTTATTTGCTGAACTTCTTAATCGAAATAGGACTGTTGCCATTTTTGAAATTGTTTAAGTTTTAAATTCAAAAATATAATTTAATTCAATACACTTTACAAAGTTGCCCAACTATTGCCCAACAATTTAAGATATTATTCAATTTCATTCATTTCATTTAAATCATTAAATTTCAATAATAATTTTATAATTAATTGAATATTATGGTATTAATAGATTTTTTGAAATAAATTTAGAAATAATTAAAATCCATAAAAGGTGCCGCAAGGCGTGTAGGTTCGAGTCCTATTATCCGCACTTTAAAACAACGCAAACCCTTATTAATTAAGAGTTTGCGTTGTTTATTTTTAATAGTTGCCCAACCATTTTAAAAACACTTGTTTTTTATTGATAAATTAAAAAAGATTATTATCAATATTTGCTAAATAAAAAAGAGCAACTGTTTGGGTTGCTCTCGATTCTTTTTTTAAAAGGGATTATATTATTGCAATATTATTTTCTTAATGTTAACCACTTCGTTTTGAGCATTGATAATTTTTACAAAATACATTCCTTGACCACTCCAAGTATTTAGCGGAACAACGTATTGTTGCGTATTCATAAGCTGATTAAACACTTCTTGACCAAGCATATTTGTAATTTTAATTCTCCAACCCGATACGGTAGTTAGATTTCCACAATCGATAGTAATTTGGTCATTTGTTGGATTTGGATAAATATTTACAGTACTTGTATAGGTTACGGGAGTTGTACTTAAAACACCCGTATTAATTGTCATTGTTAAGCATTCATTAGAACTGACAGAATTATATAAATTGGTGATTTCTTGTTGGGTTAAGGCACGATTCCAAATACCTATGTCGTCAAAATATCCTTTATATTGTCCTATTGGGTTTCCATTCGGATTAAATGATGATCCAAATCCGCTTTGACCATAATAGCCACAATAGCCATTTCCTGGCCTAACATTTGGGATACTACTTTCAAGTCCAGTAGCCACTAATATTCCGTCTAAGTATAGTTTCGGTATATGTTGATTATACACCACAACAATATGATGCCAACCGTTAATATTTGTACGGTAAACTAGAGGTGAGGATACAAATAAATGAGTATGTTCAACAATCTGAATTTGATTTGTTCCAACATTGACTCCGACTCCTGCATTTTGAGAAACGTCACCCCAATTGCCTCCATGTGGAGGATTAATAACACTCATTTTCCCAGTCGATTCATTTCCAACTACACCCTGTGGTCTTAATAAATCGGCCTCTTGTGGATTAGCCCAAAAAGATATTGTAAAAGTATTGGCTACATTTTGAATAACACTTTGAGTTCGAATAAATGAACTAGAATTAATGCAATTAATTGCTGAATTTGCGGTATTAATTCTGTCGTTTGTTAAGGCTGCCCCATTGACAACCCCATTATTTCCATTTCCGCTCTCGTCATTGGCGCTATTATTAAAAGGCCAATAGCCCACTAATCCGCTAGTAGGAACATAAGATGGTACTTGTGCATTTGTGTAATAACTTATACACAGCATAATAAGTACTATTTTTTTCATAATTTCTATTTTTTAATTTAATTCAAATGTAAGAAAATATAATAACTACAAACCATAACATGACAATAAATTTATCTGTTGAGGTTTTTTATTTTACAATTTATTTAAACCTAATAATTCCCTTTTCACCTTAATTTTCACCTCCTTCAGATCCAAAAAAATAAAATAGTTCAAAAACACTTTTTTTTATAAGAATAGTGTTGATTTTTATGTTTTAAAAAATTATCTTTGCACCTTGAAAAACAAACCTAAATGATCCGTTTAGAAAATTTGTTTTTTATAAGTCTAATTAGCTATTTAATAAATACACAAGCAATGTCAAAAGTAATAGGAAAAGTATCGCAAATCATTGGGCCAGTAGTTGACGTAGTATTCAACGGTAAAGAGGTAGAACTTCCAAAAATTTATGATTCATTAGAAATCACTAAAAAAGATGGTACACTATTAGTACTAGAAGTGCAATCTCACATCGGTGAAAACACAGTTAGAACCATTTCGATGGATTCAACGGACGGTTTGAGCAGAGGATATGAGGTGGTAGGTACTGGAAATCCTATTAAAATGCCTATTGGACCTGATGTTTACGGACGTTTGTTTAATGTAATTGGAGATGCTATTGACGGATTAGGAGATTTGCCAAAGACAGGTGACAACGGAATGTCAATTCACCGTCAAGCACCAAGATTCGAAGATTTATCCACTTCTTCTGAAGTTTTATTTACAGGTATTAAAGTGATCGATTTAATTGAGCCTTACTCAAAAGGGGGTAAAATTGGATTGTTCGGTGGTGCAGGTGTAGGTAAAACAGTATTGATTCAGGAGTTGATTAACAATATCGCAAAAGGTCACGGTGGACTTTCTGTATTCGCAGGAGTAGGAGAAAGAACCCGTGAAGGAAATGACTTACTTCGTGAGATGTTAGAGTCAGGAATTATAAAATATGGTGAAGAATTCATGCATTCTATGGAAGAAGGCGGATGGGATTTATCAAAAGTAGATATGCCAGGAATGAGAGAGTCTAAAGCGACTTTCGTTTTCGGTCAAATGAACGAGCCTCCTGGAGCTCGTGCTCGTGTGGCGCTTTCAGGATTGTCTATTGCTGAATATTTCCGTGATGGTGCAGGTTCTGATCAAGGGAAAGACGTACTTTTCTTCGTAGATAATATCTTCCGTTTTACACAAGCAGGTTCAGAGGTATCGGCACTTTTAGGTCGTATGCCATCTGCGGTAGGTTACCAACCAACATTAGCTACAGAAATGGGTGCGATGCAAGAGCGTATCACCTCAACCAACAAAGGATCTATTACTTCAGTTCAAGCGGTTTATGTGCCTGCGGACGATTTAACTGACCCGGCTCCAGCAACTACGTTTGCTCACTTAGATGCTACAACAGTATTGTCTCGTAAAATTGCTGAATTAGGAATTTATCCAGCGGTAGATCCATTGGATTCTACTTCTAGAATTTTAACGCCTCAAATTCTTGGTGACGAGCACTACGATTGCGCACAAAGAGTAAAAGAGATTCTTCAAAAATACAAACAATTGCAAGATATTATTGCGATTTTAGGTATGGAAGAATTGTCTGAAGAAGATAAATTATCGGTATCTAGAGCAAGACGTGTTCAACGTTTCTTGTCACAACCTTTCCACGTTGCGGAACAATTTACAGGATTAAAAGGAGTACTAGTTGACATTAAAGACACTATCAAAGGATTCAACATGATTATTGATGGGGAACTAGATCACTTGCCAGAAGCCGCTTTCAACCTTAAAGGAACCATTGAAGATGCGATTGAAGCAGGAGAAAAAATGTTGGCAGAAGCATAATATCTAATTGCTTAAGGCTTAAAGCTTAAAGCATAAAGCATTAAAAATGATTTTAGAAATAGTATCACCAGAAGCAAAATTATTTTCAGGAGAAGTAACTTCGGTTTCTCTTCCAGGAGTTGATGGTAGCTTTCAATTATTGAATAATCACGCACCGATTGTTTCTACTTTAAAAAACGGTTTAATTAAAATTGCCGCTTTGAGTTTTGATTTTAATAAAGGTTCGGTAGCGCAATTTAATAAAGTAAACGATCAAAATTATACACTAGCTATTAATTCAGGAACCATTGAATTAAAAGACAATAAGGTAATCGTTTTAGTAGATTAATTTTAATTCCAAAACATAAAAAAAGGCTCAATATTGAGCCTTTTTTGTATTTATATAATTTATTAATTAACAGGAACCTTATAAAATACGCCATTAGTAAAATTAACTATGGGATTTCCTAAAGGGTTGCTAACTAAAATAAAAGAGTTAAATCTAAAAGTTCCGCTGACAGTTTTGTTTACAGGGTCGTATTCTGATAGAATAATTTGCCCATCCTCAGCGTTTGCTCCTGTGGTATAAATTAAAGTTTGTCCACTCACAATATAGCTAAATGTAGCTTCACTTGCAGATCCTGTTCCAAGAATGCTTGTTATTGGGCAAGGATTGGTAGCGCTAGGAAGTGGCATTTTTAATTTTAATGTTTCAAACTGACTGTTCGCTTCAACCAAAATGGTATTATTTACTGCGTCAACAGTTGTGCTAAATGACTTTGATCTCCATAAATAGTTGTCTTTAGTCCCTTGAACCGAAGGATTGTTAAAAGTTACTTCTTGAGTACAGCCAATTAAAGCTATTGAAACAAAGAATAAGATGATTAATTTTTTCATTTGCACTGTTTTGTGATTACAAAAATAGACTAATTAAATAAAATAGCTAAAATTTTAAATAAATCACTTTATCTTTTTTCATTATTTCACTCAATAGTACAAAATTAATACCTTTAGATTAGTTACATTCAAAAAAATAATTATCTTTGCACCCTCAATTAACAGAGGTCGTGTACCTCAAAATTTAATCATAAGATTATGTCTGTAAAAATTAGATTACAAAGACACGGTAAAAAAGGAAAACCTTTTTACTGGGTTGTAGCAGCTGATGCTCGCTCAAAAAGAGATGGTAAATACCTAGAAAAAATTGGTACTTACAAT
>CANKLD010000096.1 GCA_947483095.1 Bacteroidota bacterium | reverse complement strand
GTTTTGGCTTTTGCAGGAGATTCTACGATTACTAAATTCTTTGTCATTGGATTGTATTTAACTGGGACAAAAGTATATGATTTTTTTAAATATTGCACTTTTGATTTTTTAAAAGTATAAAATTTACTAAAAAAGGCACGATTTTAAAGAGTATTTGAAATATAAAATAATTTTAAAATAGTTACGAAAATCGTCACAATAGCCCCTATTGAAGTGGAAAGCCCGGAGCAAAAAAAGTGTTTTTGGTTTTATGGTTTTATAATAGCGACTAGAAGAAGCTCATTATAAAATTACAAAACGACACTTTTTTGTGAGGACTTGTAGCGGAAAGCGGGAATAGCTTCCTATATAATATAATGTTAATTCTTGGGCTGACAACTTGTCATATTTATTGGAATTGCATTATCTTTGCACTTTTAAGTTTATAATGGAAAAAAGAATTGAAGAAAGTAAGCAAGGGGAAAGTCTTGTTTTAGAACCTAAACCTCAAAATACTAAAAAACTTTATATTGAAAGTTACGGTTGCGCTATGAATTTTTCTGACAGTGAAATTGTAGCCTCAATTTTATTGAATGAAGGGTACAATACCACGCAAAAATTAGAAGAAGCGGATTTGGTTTTGGTAAATACCTGCTCGATTCGTGATAAAGCGGAGCAAACTATTCGCAAGCGTTTGGAAAAATACAATGCGGTGAAACGCATTAATCCGAAGATGAAAGTAGGCGTTTTGGGTTGTATGGCAGAGCGATTGAAAGACAAATTTTTAGAGGAAGAGAAAATAGTGGATTTGGTTGTAGGTCCTGATGCGTATAAAGATTTACCGAATTTGTTGAATGAAGTTGAGGAAGGTCGCGATGCGATTAATGTGATTTTGTCTAAAGATGAAACCTACGGCGATATTTCACCGGTTCGATTGATGAGCAATGGAATTACGGCTTTGGTTTCCATAACGAGAGGTTGCGATAATATGTGTACTTTTTGCGTAGTTCCTTTTACCAGAGGGCGGGAACGAAGTAGAGAACCGCAGAGTATTTTATCGGAAATTCAAGATTTATGGGATAAAGGCTTCAAAGAAATTACGCTTTTAGGTCAAAATGTAGATAGTTATTTATGGTATGGCGGCGGATTGAAGAAGGATTTTACCAATGCCAGTGAAATGCAAAAAGCAACTTCGATTGATTTTGATCAATTATTAGAAATGGTAGCGGTGGCATTTCCTAAAATGAGAATTCGATTTTCGACGTCCAATCCACAAGATATGCACGAGAGTGTTTTGCATATAATTGCTAAATATGATAATATATGTAAGCACATTCACCTTCCCGTTCAATCAGGAAGTAACAGAATACTAAAGGAAATGAATCGTTTGCACACTCGCGAAGAGTACATGACTTTGATTGACAAGATTAGAACTATTATTCCGGATTGTTCTATTTCTCAAGATATGATTGCTGGTTTTCCAACAGAAACAGAGCAAGATCATCAGGATACTTTGAGTTTGATGGACTATGTGAAATACAATTTTGGATATATGTATTCGTATTCTGAGCGCCCAGGAACATTAGCTGGTCGCAAAATGGAGGACGATGTTACGGAAGAACTTAAAGCACGAAGATTACAAGAAATAGTCGATTTACAACAAAAACACGCATGGTTTCGCAGTGAAGAATTCATTGGAAAAACAGTAGAGGTTTTGGTTGAAAAAGTTTCAAAAAAGTCGGCTGAAGAATTTTCAGGTAGAAATTCTCAAAGCATTACAGTGGTTTTCCCGAAAGAGAATTATAAAATAGGAGATTTTGTGAAGGTGAAAATTCTGAGTTGTACAAGTGGAACGTTGAAGGGCGAAGCGGTTGAGCTGAGTGAGATGAATTAAAATAAATGGATAATTAATAATGGATAATTAATAATCTCAAAATAAAAATTAATTGTTCATTGTTAATTATTAATTATCAATTAAATAAAATGGAAACAATTCAATCAACAAAACAGCGGTTTGGAATTATTGGGAATGACCCAAAGCTAAACCGCGCAATTGAAAAAGCGATTCAAGTGGCACCAACGGATATTTCCGTATTGGTAACAGGAGAAAGTGGTGTTGGAAAAGAGAATATTCCAAAAATTATCCATTCGCTTTCGCATAGAAAACATGGAAAATACATTGCCGTAAACTGCGGTGCAATTCCTGAAGGAACTATTGATAGTGAACTTTTTGGACATGAAAAAGGCTCTTTTACAGGCGCAACGGGAACTCGAGAAGGCTATTTTGAAGTGGCCGACGGAGGAACTATTTTTTTAGATGAAGTGGGCGAATTGCCATTGACAACTCAAGTTAGATTACTACGTGTTTTAGAAAATGGGGAGTTTATTAAAGTGGGTTCATCCCAAGTTCAAAAAACAAATGTGAGAATTGTGGCTGCTACCAATGTAAATTTGTTTGACGCTATAAATAAAGGGAAATTCAGAGAAGATTTGTATTATCGTTTGAGCACAGTAGATATTGCGCTTCCGCCTTTAAGAGATCGAAAAGACGATATTCATTTGTTATTTAGAAAATTTGCTTCAGATTTTGCTCATAAATATAAAATGCCAGCCATAAAATTGGAAGATTTTGCAGTTCAAACGTTATTGCAATTTCGATGGAGCGGTAATATCCGACAATTACGAAATGTAGCAGAACAAATATCAGTTTTAGAAACCAATCGTGAAATAACTGCAGGAACTTTACAATCGTATTTACCGGATGAAAGTTCCCATTTACCTTCTGTAATTAAAGATAAAAAGAACAAAAGCGATTTTAGAGATGAAAGGGAAATTTTGTATAAAGTTCTTTTTGACATGAAAAGTGACTTACACGATTTGAAGAAGCTCACTCTGGAATTACTGAAAAGTGGCGCTTCGAAAGTGCAGGAGACAAACCAACATTTAATTCAAAAAATTTATGGTGCAAAAGAGAATGATAGCGAAATTGAGTTTGAAGAACAAGATGATTTAGCTGTAATTCCTGTGAATAAAAACATTAAAATTGCCGATTTCAAAGATAATGATGATGCCTATTTATTTACCGAAACTATTGAAGATGTAGAAGAAGAGGTACTGAGACTAGAACAAAAAGAAATTGAAATGATCAAAAAATCATTAGAAAAAAATAAAGGCAAAAGAAAAGCAGCCGCGGATGAATTGGGTATATCTGAAAGAACCTTGTATAGAAAAATTAAGCAATTTGATCTTTAAAATGGTAATTGTTGAATGTCAATTATTTTTGAATATCTTTGAATTTTAAAATTATAATGAGAAAAATAAACTTCATAATAGCCTTTTTAATACTGATTACATCCAGTAGTTGTTCCGTATATAATTTCACAGGAACTGGAAAAATCGATGCAAAATCATTTCAAGTAAATTATTTTCAAAATAACTCGCCATTAATTGAGCCAGGAATAGAACGTATTTTTACACAAAGATTGCAGAACTTAATTAACAATCAAACCAACCTAAATTTAACTAGTTCCAATGGAGATTTAGTTTATGAAGGTGAAATTGTAGACTATAGAATTAGCCCAATGACGGCTACTGCCGATCAAAGAGCAGCGCAAAACAGATTGTCGATTACAGTAAATGTAAGGTTTACCAACAAAAATAAAGAAGCTGATAATTTCGAAAAAAGATTCTCCTTTTATAATGATTATGATGGGGCAAACCAGTTAGTTGGGGCAAAACTGACTGAAAATTTAGATATTATTTTTGAAAGAATAACTCAAGATATTTTCAATGAATCGTTAGCAAAATGGTAATCAACTGATTATTTAAAATGAATATAACCGAATACTTAACTTTAATTAATAAACCCAACGCTATTAATGACAAGCAAACTTCGTCATTGGAAAAAATAGTTATAGAGTTTCCTTATTTTCAAAGTGCGAGAGCATTGCGATTGAAAGGGTTGTACAATGAAGAGAGTTTCCGTTATAATTATGAGTTAAAAAATACTGCGGCCTATACAACAGATAGAACCATTTTATTCGATTTTATAATTTCAGATACTTTTACTAGAATTGACAAGAATCTATACGAGCAAAAATTAGCGGAAATAAATGAAATTGATGTTGATGCAACCGAGTTACTATTTAAAGAAGTAAAAATTGGCGCTAGAGAAAATACATTAGAACAATCTATATTAACTTCCATAAAAGAGGCATCGGCATCTGAAGAAAGCAATTCCGATTCATCAATTGAAGAAAAATTAAACATTGGAAAGCCATTGGTTTTTTCATTGACAGAGAAATATTCATTTGAAGAATGGTTGCAATTATCAAAAATTCACCCAATTGTAAGAGATAATTCTACTCCAAAAGAAGAAAAAACTACTCCAATTGACCCTGAAAAAGAGAAAAAATTAGCATTAATTGATAAATTTATTGAGGCAAATCCAAAAATTCCGCCAATTAAAAAAGATACCGAACTTAATAATAAGATAGAAACAAGTTCAGAAAATAGACCTTATTTAATGACCGAAACCTTAGCAAGAGTATATTTAGAACAAAATAAATATAACAAAGCAATTCAAGCTTATGAAATATTAATTTTGAAATATCCAGAAAAAAGTAGTTTCTTTGCAAACCGTATTTCGGATATTAAGATTTTACAACAAAACAATAAATAACAATGAGTACATTTTCAATTTTTTTAGTATTAATAACAATAGTATGTTTTTTACTAATTGTAGTAATTATGGTTCAAAACCCTAAGGGTGGTGGGTTGTCTTCTTCATTAGGCGGATCACAAATGATGGGTGGAGTTCAAAAGACTACTGATTTTTTAGATAAAAGTACTTGGACATTAGCAATTATATTGACTGCGTTGATATTATTATCTTGTTTAAGTTTCACTGGAACTTTAGGAGATTCAGATTCTAAAATTATAGATACTACAACTCAAAAAGCTGCTCCTGCAGCTACTTCTACTGCAGCCGAACCAGCGAAAGCTATCCCTACTCCTGCAGTTCCAGCAACTAAATAATTTTTTTTAAAATATTTAATGCCAGCCTGACAATGCTGGCATTTTTTTTAGGTAAAATTGTCATAATTAATACATTGGCACAATTTCTGAAATTAGATTTTTATAAAATTAAAATAACATATTAAATATATCATTATGAGTTTAAATATCAAACCTCTTTCAGACCGCGTTCTAATTGAACCTGTTGCGGCAGAAACAAAAACAGCATCAGGAAT
>CANKLD010000095.1 GCA_947483095.1 Bacteroidota bacterium | reverse complement strand
TTGGGTGCGGGAAGAATCGTATATCAAGATTTAGCAAAAATAAATTTGGCTGTAGCTAATAATACGCTAGCTAAAGAACAAGTACTAATTGATGCTTTCACTTATGCTAAAGAACACAATAAAAAAGTCCACTTATTAGGATTAGTTTCTGACGGGGGAGTTCACTCTCATACCTCTCACCTAAGAGGATTAATTGCTGCTTCACAAGAATACGGACTTGAAAAAGTTTTCATTCATGCTTTCACTGACGGTCGTGATGTAGATCCAAAATCAGGGAAAAAATACATCCAAGATCTTGAAAATTATATTTCAAAAACCCCCGTTAAAATAGCATCAATCATAGGTCGTTATTATGCAATGGATCGTGATAAACGTTGGGAGCGAGTAAAATTAGCTTACGATTTATTAGTTCATGCAACAGGAACGGGAACCACTGATTTAGTGGCTTCAATTGAATCAAGTTACCATAATAATATCACTGACGAATTTATAGCTCCGCTAGTTCACTTAGATAATAACGGAAACCCATTAGCAACAATTGAAGATGACGATGTGGTAATTTTCTTCAACTTCAGAACCGATAGAGGTCGAGAGTTAACCGAGGCGCTTTCTCAGCAAGATTTCCACGAACAAAACATGCACAAATTGGATTTGTACTATGTTACTTTGACCAATTATGACGAAACCTATCAAAATGTGAAAGTGGTTTACAATAAAGATAATATCACTGAAACGTTAGGCGAAGTATTGGAAAAAGCCAATAAAACTCAAATTAGAATTGCCGAAACAGAGAAATATCCACATGTCACTTTCTTCTTTTCTGGAGGTCGTGAAGAACCATTTATTGGCGAAAGCCGCATTCTAAAAAACTCTCCAAAAGTGGCAACATATGATTTGCAACCTGAAATGAGCGCATTTGAATTGACAAAAGCCCTAGTTCCAGAATTAGAAAAAGGCGAAGTTGATTTTGTATGTTTGAATTTTGCCAATGGCGATATGGTTGGACATACCGGTATAATGAGCGCGGCAATAAAAGCTTGCGAAGCAGTTGATCAATGTGTTGAAAAAGTAATTACTGCGGCTTTGGCCAACAATTATACGACGATTGTAATTGCCGATCACGGAAATTGCGAAACAATGATCAATCCTGACGGAAGTCCAAATACGGCGCATACAACCAATCCAGTCCCGATTATTTTAGTTGATAAAGAATTGAAAAAAATAGAAAATGGCGTTTTAGGAGATATCGCACCCACCATTTTAGAACTTATGGGCGTTGCAAAACCAGATGCAATGACAAGCCATTCACTATTATAGATAAAAAATCAATAGCGTGCTTCTCCAATTCGAGAAGCACTTTTTTTTAAATATATATTGTACTTTTGTAACCTATTCGTTAAAAAATGATAATCCAAAAAACAAGAGAAGAAATAGAATTAATGCGCGAAAGCGCTTTAATTATTTCCAAAACATTAGGAATGATAGCTCGGGAAATAAAACCTGGAGTGACCACATTATACCTAGATAAATTAGCAGAAGAGTTTATTCGTGACCATGGCGCAGTTCCTAGTTTTCTGGGATTGTATGGCTTCCCAAATTCACTTTGCATGAGTCCAAATGCTCAAGTGGTTCATGGTATTCCTAATACTATTCCGCTTGAAAGTGGCGATGTAATTTCAGTTGATTGTGGTGCTTTTAAAAACGGATTTCACGGTGATCATGCCTATTCATTTGAAATTGGGGAGGTAGCACCTGAAACTAAAAAATTATTACAGGTAACTAAAGAATCTTTATATGTTGGTATCCGCGAATTTAAAATCGGAAACCGTGTAGAAGATGTGGGGAATGCCATTCAAAAATATACTGAATCTCATGGTTACGGTGTAGTTCGAGAATTAGTGGGTCACGGTTTGGGGCAAAAAATTCATGAAGATCCTGAAATGCCAAATTACGGAAAACGAGGTCGCGGAAAAATGTTTGTTGAAGGAATGGTGGTTGCTATTGAGCCGATGATTAATATGGGAACCAAAAATATTAAACAATTAAAAGACGGTTGGACGATATTAACCGCCGACGGAAAACCAAGCGCCCATTTTGAACACGATGTAGCTATTATTGATGGAAAACCGGAGTTGCTTTCTACGTTTGCCTATGTTTATGAGGCTTTAGGGATTGTAAGTAACGAAGAGAACGAATTTAGAAGAACGCCGCTAGTTATGTAAACACGAATTTCACTAATTTACACGAATTATTTTTGAATTTAAAAAAATTAAAATCCTTATAAAAATGGACGACCTTTATTTAAAAGAAGAAGTGTATAAGATAATTGGAATTTGCATGGAGGTTCACACAATTCTTGGAAAAGGACATAGTGAAATTATTTATGGTGATGCTCTAGAATATGAATTTAAGAAGAATGGAATTCCTTATAATAAAGAAATAAAATTCAGTATTACTTATAAAGAAATAATTTTGCCGCATCATTATTATTCAGATTTTGTGGTTTTTGACGAAATCATTCTTGAAATAAAAGCAATTCAACAACTTTCAAGTAGCGAAATAAAACAGACGCTTAATTACCTTGCAGCATCAAAAAACAAATTGGGATTATTAGTTAATTTTGGCGAAGACAGCCTTAAATATAAAAGAATAATTCTTTAAAAGAAACAACAACATTCATTTTTACATTTTTTGAATTAGTGAAAATTAGTGTAATTCGTGTTTAAATTCAGCTCAATAATGAAAAAACTCTTTAAATTAATACTCAATACGATACCGAGACCAATCCTAATTCGATTGAGTTATGTTGCGCGTCCTATATTAGCCTTCTTCTTAAAAGGAACCGCTTTTACCGATCCAATTGATGGTAAAAGTTTCAAAATGTTTCTTCCCTACGGATACGGAAACCAACGCAATAATGTGCTTTCACCAAGTACTCTTTCACTTGAAAGACATCGATTGCTTTGGCTTTATCTTATAAATGAAACTGATTTTTTTCAATCTGAATTGGAATCAGATTCCTCAGTTAAAAAACCTAAAAGCATCAAATTAAGAGCTACTGAAACGAGTTCGGCATTAAAAGTACTACATTTTGCTCCTGAACAAGCATTTTACAAATTATTTAGAAACCAGAAAAACATCGAATACACCACTACCGATTTGTTCTCGCCTTTGGCAGATGTAAAAGCGGACATTTGTAACTTACCATTTGAAGACAATTCCTACGATATTATATTATGCAATCACGTTTTGGAACACATTCCCGATGACACGAAAGCCATGCAAGAATTATATCGAGTTTTAAAACCCGGCGGAATGGGGATTTTCCAAATCCCTCAAGACTTGTCCCGAGAATTTACTTTCGCTGATTATTCTATTACCAATCAAAAGGAACGCGCTGCCATTTTTGGACAATACGATCATGTTAGAATTTACGGCCGTGATTATTTTGACAAACTACGAAGTATAGGCTTTAAAGTAATTGAAGAAGATTATACCCATAAAATAGCACCTGAATTGGTAGAAAAATATTGCCTTGCCAAAGGAGAGATTATTCCCGTTTGTTTCAAATAGAACTATTTTTTTAACTTTATTTTCAAAGGTAATTTTCATATATTTACAAAAGAAAAATTACAATTATGATTAAAGCCCTTTGGTTAAATATATCGCTTATTCTAATTTCATTTGTGACATTTGCACAAGTGGAAAAAGAAATCGACCCTCCATTTAACATCAAAACAATCACATTTGTTCAAAACAATCAAAATTCTATTGCCCTATTTGGTCTGAACGATCCTTTTGAAATTCAATTTGATGATTTGTACGGAAATGAAGCCAATTACTATTATGAAATTGTGCATTGCAATTACGATTGGAAACATTCTGATTTAACAAAAAACGAATACCTACAAGGATTTGATGGAATTAGAATTCAAGAATACACCAATTCATTAAACACATTACAATTATATTCTCATTACAGAATTGGTTTCCCTAATAAAAACACTCGTCTTTTAGTTAGTGGAAATTACATAATAAAAATCCTTAACGAAGATAGAGAAGTCGTTTTTTCTAGAAAATTAATGCTCTATGAAGATTTAGTTTCGGTGCCAATGCAAATAAAAAGAGCTCGAACTCTAAACACAATTAATTTCAAACAAAACATCGATTTCTCCATAAAATCTCCCCATTTGCTATTTCAAAGTCCGCTTCAAAATGTGAAAGTACTGTTATTGCAAAACGGAAAATTGAATGAAGCCATTACCAATATCAAACCGATGTACACCATTGGAAACGACCTAATTTATAAATACGATTCAGAAACACAATTCTGGGGCGGAAATGAATTTCTATATTTTGAAAACAAAATCATTAGAGCCGCCAATAATTTTATCGCAAGAATAGATGCCAATAATGGGGTTTACAATGCCCATCTTTATACTGACAATGCACGGATAAATAAATCCTATACCTACAATCCTGATACCAATGGAAATTTTGTTCCACTAAATGTAAATGCTTCTAATAATGCAATCGAAGCCGATTATTCTTGGGTGTTTTTCACTTTATCAGCGCCTTCATTTTACGAGAAAAAAAACATATATGTCAATGGAATGTTCAATAATTATGCTATTTCCGATGAAAACAAAATGGAATACAACCAAGAAAAAGGAATATATGAAAAGCCAATAATGATCAAACAAGGATTTACCAATTATCAGTATGTAGTTGCCGACGAAAATAAAAAAATCGACTACGAAAATGCCATTGATGGGAATTTTTCTCAAACCGAAAACAACTATTTTGCCATAATTTACTACCGAGAAAACAACCAACGCTACGATAGAATTATTGGAAAAGGGGTTGCGAATTCAGAAGATATTACAAATTAATTTTATTTTATTTTAATTAATTGAAAAACTCATAATTTTTTTATAATTTTACATAAAATCAGTTTGTTACTATGGTATCACAAATTACAAGAGGAATTAAAATTTCTGTATCTACTAGTTTTGAAGGCACTTACTTCAAAAACTACAAGATTCAGTTCGCCTTCAGTTACCATATAACCATTGAAAATCACAGCAAAGATTCCGTTCAATTAATGACCCGTCATTGGGAAATTTTCGATTCGCTTCAAGAAACAGAAATTGTTGATGGCGAAGGAATTATAGGAAAAAAACCGGTATTAAAACCTGGCGATTTGCACACTTACAGCTCTGGATGCCTGCTAAC
>CANKLD010000094.1 GCA_947483095.1 Bacteroidota bacterium | reverse complement strand
TTGATGGAGTTGGTATTAAATATGCAGGATTGTTAAAATATCCTTACACTACCTTTGAAAAAAATGGAATAAAATATGGATTTTGTGCTTTTGCACCAAATAATGGTACAGTAGATATTAACGACAGTGACAATGCTGCCAAAATTGTTAAACAACTAAATTCAATATGCGATATTGTAATTGTTTCATTTCATGGCGGTGCAGAGGGTTCTTCAAAAAGCCACTTAACCCGTTCTGATGAACTATTTTTAGGAGAAAATCGAGGTAATCCATATCAATTTGCACGAACTGTAATTGATGCGGGTGCCGATATTGTTTTTGGTCATGGCCCGCATGTTACCCGCGCAATTGACATTTACAAAGGGAAATTCATTGCTTATAGTATGGGGAATTTTGCTACCTATGGAAGATTTAATCTTAAAGGAATTTGTGGAATTGCACCAATTATTAAGCTTTTCGTAAATAAAAAAGGAGAATTTTTATCCGGTACTATTTTTTCTACAAAACAAGTTGGAGAAGGAGGTCCTATTATTGACGAGGATAAAACAGTTATAAAAGAAATAATCAACCTCACAAAATCTGATGTTCCAGAATCTCAAATAATGCTTGATGAAAACGGGGTAATTACAAAAAAATAATTTTGCCACGAATTCTCGAATTTTTCGATTTAACTTTTCGATTTTATTCGTCCCGATAATTCGGGATCATCTAAGATAAACTAATTTTTTGCGCCAGTTTTTCTTAGATATTCGAGAATTCGTGGCAAAAAGAAATAAATTAATGACGATTTTACGAATTACTCCCAACAGGTTAAAAATTAATACTATAAATCAAAATATATCGTTATAAAAAGTAAATAAGCCTTACTATAAAAAATAATATTTTTTTATAGTTACTTTAGAAAAAAATATTCAAATTTGTAATCTTACTTAACCTAAACAACAGTTATGTTTTTAAATTTTTTCCTTCAATCTTCAACAGTCGTTTCCGACACCGTTTCTAATGCTACTGCAAATGCAAATTCGGCTCCTAGCCCAACAGATTCAGTATCCTATTTAGATTTTATTCTTAAAGGAGGGATAATGATTATTCCTATTATCATTTTGCTTTTCTTTTGTATTTATGTAATTGTGGAAAGATATTTATCTATTAAAAAAGCTACTAGACAGGATGAAAACATGATTAATGATGTTAGAATCCAATTAAAATCGGGTAAAATTGATAATGCAATAATGATGTGTGGAAGAGGAAATACTGCCTCAGGAAACATTATTAAAAGTGGAATTTCAATTATTGGTAGACCAATTAGCGAAATTGAATCGGTGATGGAAAAAACAGCCAATGTAGAAATTGCAGAAATGGAAAAAGGTTTGGGTTATTTAGGCTTGATATCGGGTATTGCACCAATTCTAGGATTTATAGGAACTATTTCAGGAGTTATCAAGATATTTCATACCATTTCGAATACTGGAAATTTAAACATTCAAACTATTTCTGGCGGTTTATATGAAAAAATGATTAGTAGTGGCGCAGGACTTGTTGTTGGTGTTGTTGCTTATTCTGCCTACCATTTATTTAATATGATGATTGATCATTTTTCTTTAAAAGTCCAAAAACAAACATTAGAAATTATTAACGTAATTCAACAACCATAATATGGCAATTAAAAGAAATAAGCGTTTTCATGCGGAAATTCCTACCTCTTCACTAAGTGATATTATGTTTTTTTTGTTTTTGTTTTTTCTAATTATATCAACATTAGCAAATCCAAACGTAATAAAGTTGACTTTACCAAAAGCAGCTTCCAACGAAAGCACTAATAAAGATCACATCAGTCTATCTGTTACTGAAAATAAATTATATTATATTGACAAGCAGGAAGTTGCGTTTGAAAATTTAGAGCAAATGTTACTGGAAAAATCCTCGATTTCGGGAGATAAAACGGTAGTTCTTAGAGTTCCTGCCGATAATAAAGTACAAGATTTGGTTGATTTAATGCAGATAGGCGTTAAATTGAAACTTAATTTTGTAATTGCAACTTCTAAATAAAGTAACTCAAATTGATTTTACTAAAAAAGTAACCACGAATTACAACAATTTCCTCAAATTCTTTATAATTCTTGAAATTAGTGGCTAAATAACATATTCATTTCAATCTTGTAAATAAAAAAAAATGATTAGAACCTTATTATTAATTGCTATTGGTGGAGGAATTGGCAGTGCTTTTAGATATTTGACCTCAATTATAGTTCAAAAATATTACGCCTCCGTTTTTCCTTTGGCCACTTTAATAACTAATGTTCTAGGCTGTTTTTTAATTGGAATTACAATTTCGTTATTAGAAAAAAACGATTTGTTTAACTCCAATATCAAATGGTTTTTCATAACAGGATTTTGTGGAGGTTATACCACCTTTTCTACATTTGGACTTGAAAATATCAATTTATTTCAAAACAACCAATCCGGATTAGCCTTTATCTATATCGGATTGAGCGTAATAACTGGATTATTTGCTGTTTGGGTAGGGCTAAATATTGCAAAATAAATTTGGTAAGAATTGGTTAAATTGTTTCTATTTTGTGAAAAAAATGTAACTTCGCATCCTATGAAAAATTTTGACATTAATAAGATAAAATCACTTTTATCAAAACCTAGAAAAATTGTTATTGTTCCTCATCGAAATCCAGACGGAGACGCGATGGGATCGACATTGGGTTTATACCATTTTTTGTTAAAATTTAACCACCAAGTTGTTGTTATTTCTCCTAATGAATTTCCAGAATTTTTAGATTGGCTTCCTGCTGCAGACAAAGTTCTGATTTATGAAAAACAAAAAGAGGAATCGACTAAAATTATCAATGAAGCCGAATTAATATTTACCCTAGATTTCAATGCACTTTATCGAGTGGGTGAAATGGAATCGTCATTAAAAGAAGCTTCGTGCCCTTTAGTTATGATTGATCATCATCAAAAACCAGATGATTATGCCGAATTCACCTATTCAGATACCGATTTTGGTTCAACCTGTGAAATGGTTTATAATTTTATTGAATTTTTAGAACAAACTTCCCTAATAGATAAAACAATCGGGACTTGTTTGTATACAGGAATACTAACCGATTCAGGTTCTTTTAGATATCCAAAAACTACAGGCAGAACGCACCGCATTGTCGCTCAATTGATTGATTTAGGAGTTGAAAATACAAACATCCCCAATTTTCTTTTCGATAATAATTCTTATAACCGACTTCAATTATTAGGAAGGGCTTTACAAAATATGAAAGTGTTAGAAAAATACCACACTTCATACATTTCTTTATCCCAATACGAATTAGACGAATTTGATCATTTAAAAGGCGATACAGAAGGAATTGTAAATTATGGTTTGACAATAAAAGGAATTGTATTTGCAGCAATATTTATCGAAAATAAAGAAGAGAACATCATTAAAATATCGTTTCGGTCTCAAGGTGATTTTGATGTAAATCAATTTGCTAGAGATCACTTTAGCGGCGGTGGACACATCAATGCTGCTGGTGGAAAATCAGATTTGTCATTGCGAGAAACTATTAATAAATTTGAAGAATTAATAACTCAAAATATAGAATTAAATGAGAGGAATTAAAAATATAGTACTGTTAATCCTGAGTGTTTTATCCGTTTGGAGTTGTAGTCAACAAAAAGCGAGAAAGCCAATTTCTGAATCATCAGGAACCTTTTTAAGACAATCTGCAGATAGAAATAAAAAACTAATTGCTTCAGAAGAATCAAAAATTGATTCTATTATTAAAAGCAATCCCGAATCAAATTATATCTCTTCAAAAAAAGGATATTGGTATTTATATGAAAGCAAAAACGACCAAGATACACTTCGACCACGAAAGGGAGATATCGCTTACTATAATTATGAAATAAAAGATCTAAGAGGTACTATTATTTATTCTGAATTGGAGTTAAAACCTCAAGAATATCATGTAGATAAAGACCAAAAGATAATGATTGGACTGAGACACGGTATTAAATTAATGCACAAAAAAGAAAAAATTACTTTCCTATTTCCATCTCATGTAGCCTATGGATTCCACGGAGATGAAAAAAGAATTGGCGCTAATCAACCTATTATTTGTACGGTAACATTAAATGATTTTAAACCTGAAGACAGCAATCCAACAGAACAAAAATTAAATACAGATGAAAAAGAAAATTAGTTTATTTATAGTACTTATTTTATCCATTATTTCTTGCAAAGATAGCCATAGCATCCTGAAAGACGGTTTGTATGCTGAAATTGAAACCAATAAAGGAAATATCCTTGTTCAGTTAGAATTTGAAAAAACACCAATAACCGTTGCTAATTTCGTAACATTAGCAGAAGGAAATAACAGCTATGTAAACGAGCAATACAAAGGAAAACCTTTTTATAATAATCTAAAATTTCACCGAGTAATTCCTGATTTTATGATTCAAGGAGGCGATCCTTTAGGTGATGGAAGCGGTGATACAGGTTACAAATTTAAAGATGAAATTACAGATTTAGTATTCGATAAAGGTGGGGTTTTAGCTATGGCAAATTCAGGTCCTGGAACCAATAGCAGCCAGTTTTTTATTACACACCTAGAAACGCCGTGGCTCAATGGATTACACACTATTTTTGGACATGTAGTTGAAAATGAAATGAAAACGGTAAACACTATTGTTCAAAATGACGATATTAAATCGATAACCATCATTAGAAAAGGAGAAACTGCCAAAAAATTTGATGCCGTTAAAGTATTTAGTAATTTCTTTGCCAATGAAGAGCAAAACTTGAAAAAACAAGCTTTGATTGAAGAAGAAAATAAAAAATTTTATTTACAAAAATACAAACCTATTATTGATGCTAAAATTGCCTATTTCAATAAATTGAAAGAAACTTGTGTTACTACAAGAAGCGGTTTGCAGTATGCGATTGTTAAAAAAGGAAATGGTAAAAACCCAACTGCAGGAGCTGATATATTTATAAATTACGCAGGTTTTCTTGAAGATGCCACTTTATTCGATACCAGTTTAGAAAATATAGCCAAAGAATTCGGAAAGTATGACAAACAAAGAGCTGATGCAAATCAATACCAACCAATTCCTTTTCAAGCAGGTAAAAAAGACGGGATGATTCCTGGTTTTATCGAAGGAATTGAAAATATCTCTTTTGGTGATAAAGCCGTATTATTTATTCCTTCAAGATTAGGATATGGAGAAGC
>CANKLD010000093.1 GCA_947483095.1 Bacteroidota bacterium | reverse complement strand
GGTGGAGTTCGCACCGCGTTATTTAATTATTTATTTGCTAAAAAAAATGGTGGTGTTTTCTTTCTAAGAATTGAAGATACCGATCAAAATAGATTTGTTCCAGGTGCTGAAAGTTATATTTTAGAAGCGCTAGAATGGCTGGGAATTTCACCTGATGAAACGATTGGAAAAAACGAAAAATTTGGACCATATCGTCAAAGTGAAAGAAAACAGTTGTACCAACAATATGCTGACGAACTAATTAATTCTGGTTGGGCGTATTATGCATTTGATACTTCCGAAGCATTAGATTCACAAAGAAAACAACACGAAGAACAAGGAAAAACGTTTATTTACAACCACCATAATCTAGAAAAATTAGACACTTCTTTAGTTATTTCAAAGGAAGAAACGGCGAAGAGAATTGCAAACGGTGAAGAATATGTAATTCGTTTTAAAACTCCAGTTGATGAGACTTTACTTTTGCATGATATTATCCGTGGGGAAGTAAAATTTGAAACCAATCTATTAGACGATAAAGTTTTATTTAAAAGCGATGGGATGCCAACGTACCATTTGGCGAATATTGTGGACGATCATTTAATGGAAACTTCACACGTAATTCGTGGGGAAGAATGGTTGCCCTCCATGCCGTTACACGTTTTATTGTACCGTGCATTTGGTTGGGAAGCACCGGAATTTGCACATTTGCCACTTATTTTAAAACCTGTTGGAAACGGAAAATTATCCAAGCGTGATGGTGACAAATTAGGGTTTCCTGTATTTCCTTTAGAATGGAGGGCTGGGGAAGGAATTTCATCTGGTTACAGAGAGTCCGGGTTTTATCCTGAGGCGGTGATTAACTTTTTAGCATTATTGGGTTGGAATGACGGAACCGAACAAGAATTATTTTCACTAGAAGAATTGGTTAAAAAATTCGATTTGAATCGTGTTCATAAAGCCGGGGCAAAATTTGATCCGGAAAAAAACAGATGGTTCAACCATCACTATTTACAAATTCAAAGCGATTCCGATTTAGCAAAATCATATGCACCAATATTGGAATCAAGAGGAATTTCTATTTCGGAAGAGCGATTGGCTAAATTAGTTTCCTTAATAAAAGAACGCGCGAATTTTGTCTCAGAGTTTTGGTCGCTTTCCGATTATTTTTTCGAAGCGCCAATATCCTACGATGAAAAAGCTACAAAAAATTGGAAAGAAGACACGCCCGAATTAATGCAACAATTGATTGTGATTTTAGAAAGTATAGATCCTTTTTCTTCAGAGAAAATGGAAACCATCGTAAAAGATTGGATGACCGAAAATGAAATTGGAATGGGAAAAATTATGCAGCCGTTTCGATTGAGTTTGGTTGGCGCTTTAAAAGGACCTCATCTTTTTGATATTGCCGCTTTTATTGGAAAACCAGAAACGATCAATCGAATTCAAAACGCGATTATAAGTTTATAGTTAGCATTTATAATTCATATAAAAAGAGGCTTAATCGCCTCTTTTCTTTTTTTGTAACTTTAGAAAACGAATATTTATTCCTACAGAAATGTTAATAAATGCTACTGTAGTTATAAATTCAGTACTTTAACAGCTAATTTAAAACGATAAAATCTTATGGGCCACATTATCTTAACTTTATTTTTAACCTTTGGGTTATTCGTGCTTTTCTTGTCCTTTTTTACAGTAAAGCAACAAACTGCGGTTGTAATTGAGCGTTTTGGAAAATTTCTAAGCGTGCGAAATTCAGGATTACAATTAAAAATTCCTTTAATTGATCGGATTGCCGGACGTGTAAATCTAAAAATTCAGCAATTGGACGTCATAATTGAAACAAAAACTAAAGATAATGTTTTTGTAAAACTAAAAGTTTCCGTTCAGTTTATGGTCGTGAAAGACACCGTTTACGATGCTTTTTATAAATTAGAATATCCTCACGATCAGATAACTTCTTATGTATTTGATGTGGTTCGTGCCGAAGTTCCAAAATTAATTCTTGACGATGTATTTGAAAGAAAAGACGACATCGCCATTGCTGTAAAAAGAGAATTAAACGAAGCGATGACCACTTACGGTTACACAATTATCAATACATTGGTTACCGATATTGACCCGGATATTCAGGTGAAAAATGCAATGAACAGAATTAATGCTGCCGATAGAGAAAAAACGGTAGCTGAATTTGAAGCAGAAGCATCACGGATTAGAATTGTTGCCAAAGCCAAGGCCGAAGCAGAAAGCAAACGCTTACAAGGTCAAGGAATTGCAGACCAAAGACGAGAAATTGCAAAAGGATTAGTGGAAAGCGTGGATGTTTTGAATAAAGTAGGAATTAATTCTCAGGAAGCTTCCGCATTGATAGTTGTTACTCAACATTATGACACTTTGCAAGCAATTGGAGCAGACGCAAACTCTAATTTAATATTATTACCGAATTCTCCTCAAGCAGGAAGCGATATGTTGAATAATATGGTAGCCAGTTTTACAGCAAGTAATCTAGTTGGTGAATCTATGAAATTGGGAATGAAAAAGTCAAAAACCAAAAACACAGAAAACCATCAGGCAGAAGATAATTCAAATGAACCTTCAGAAACTGAAGAATAAATTTGCGGTGTAATTCAATAAAAAAAGAGGCTTAATCGCCTCTTTTTTTATCTAATTTAAATCATAAATAATAGAAAAAGCGCCTCAATTGGGCGCTTTTTTATTTGGTGAAAATTACATTATTTCAATTCTTCTATAACTTTTTCGTTTTTTTCAGCTAGTCTTAATTCTGAAAGTTGTGAATTAAAATCGTTTAAATTATCGACGTCATTTTTCAAATTACGAATTGCAAAAATTCGCACCGCCGGCATTTGACTTTTTAACGACATGGAATATAATTTTTTCAAAACGTCTGAATCGATATCTTTAAAATTTACTTTATCAGAAAAATGTAAAATTAAATTTGAAAACAGCAACGCATTATTGTCGTTTTTCACGTTTTTAATTATCGTTTGACAAATCAAACTGAAATTATCGATGCTTTTTATCGTTTCAATGATGGCGTCCAGAGTACCATTTGCAACAGCGTCCTCTTTTTCTTTTACATATTTATTAATCTCTTTTTGCGTCGACATCAATAAATTTTCTTCCTTTTTACCTTTTTCTTCCCAAGCGTCTTTTAAGCCAGCAGTTCTGTTAAAAACCAATTTTTCAGGGGTTGAGTCCTTATCAACATTGAAATAACCCATTCGTTGAAACTGGAATTTATCTCCTGGTTTTACGCTTGCCAAACTCGGTTCTACAAATCCATTTGCAATTTGTAACGAATTCGGATTCATAAATTCTAGGAAATTTTTCTCCTTGTGACTGTCGGGCGCTTCATCAATAAATAAACGATCGTACATTCTCACCTCAGCTGGAATGGCGTGTTTTATAGAAACCCAATGCAACGTTCCGGCAACTTTTCTCTGACTTGCTTCGGTTCCGCTTCCGCTTCGGCTATCACTATCATAAGTAACTTGAATTTCGGTGATATTTCCGGCGGCATCTTTTACAACGCTTTCTCCTTTAATGATATACGCATTTTTCAAACGTACTTCCCTGTCTAACGACAAACGGAAAAATTTAGCTGGAGCTTCTTCTAAAAAGTCCTCTCTTTCAATGTATATCTCTCTTGAAAACGGTACTTTTCTATAACCCGCGCTTTCATCTTCTTGATTGTTTTCAGCGTCTAATAATTCTTCTCCCGAGCCTTCGGGATCAGATGGATAATTGGTAATTACCACTTTTACAGGATCTAAAACAGCCATAACTCGATGCGCTGTTTTATTTAAATCTTCTCGCAAGCAAAATTCTAAAAGCGAAACATCAATTACATTTTCTCGTTTTGCAACTCCAATAGTTTCACAAAATTTACTAATAGAATTTGGGGTATATCCGCGTCTTCTTAATCCTGAAATGGTTGGCATTCTAGGATCGTCCCAACCGTTTACCGTATTTTCTTGAACCAATTGTAGGAGTTTTCTTTTACTCATTACAGTATAATTCAAGTTCAAACGAGCAAATTCGTATTGGTTAGGTTTTACTTTAATTGTGTTAGACGCTGAATCAAGTTCAGTGTATATCTGATCCAAAAACCAATTGTACAATTCTCGGTGCATTACAAATTCTAGTGTACAAATAGAATGTGAAATCTGCTCGATATAATCGCTTTCGCCGTGAGCATAATCGTACATTGGATAAATTTTCCAATCATTTCCTGTTCTGTGGTGATGGCGGTGTAAAATACGATACATCAAAGGATCACGCAGCAACATATTCGTCGATTTCATGTCAATTTTAGCTCTTAAAACGTGACTTCCTTCGGGAAAATCGCCATTTTTCATCGCTTCAAATAAAGATAAATTTTCTTCTATCGAACGATTTCTGTAGGGGCCATCAACACCCGGTTGTGTTGGCGTTCCTTTTTGAGCGGCCATGTCTTCAGAAGATTGGCTGTCCACATAAGCTTTGTCTTTTTTAATCATTTCAACTGCCCAATCATATAATTGTTGGAAATAATCCGACGCGTATCGTTCTTCGGCCCATTGAAAACCAAGCCATTGCAAATCTTCTTTTATCGCATCAACATATTCTTGTTCTTCTTTCGCAGGATTGGTATCGTCAAAACGCAGATTTACAGGCGCATTGTACCGCAATCCTAATCCAAAATTCAAACAAATTGATTTGGCATGGCCAATATGTAGGTAACCGTTGGGTTCCGGCGGAAAACGAAAGCGTAATTTATCTTGATGAAAACCGCTTGCTAAGCTGTCTTCTATAATTTGTTCAATAAAATGAAGCGATTTATCTTCGGTTGACATAATTTTTATTTAATTTTAGCAAAGATAAATATAAACTCGTTGATTTGGTTAATCGTTGATTTGGTAATTTGTAAAATTGTGTAAAAAATCAATTCCAACTCCTTTTTCCGATTAAACAAATAAACAAATTACCAATATAAATGGGCACTATAAAATTACAAAATATAAGAACGTTCTCCTTTCACGGTTGTTTGATTGAAGAGAGTAAAATAGGCTCTGATTACTCCGTAGATTTGGAAATCAAAACCGATTTAAGAAAATCATGCCTTTCAGATGAATTGAAAGACACCGTTGATTATGTGTTATTAAACCGAATTGCGGTTGAAGAAATGGCGATACGATCCAATTTATTAGAGCATGTGGGACATAGAATAATTGTTCGGGTTTTTGCGGAAATCCCTTCGGTATCGAGAATACTATTGCGGGTTTCCAAAT
>CANKLD010000092.1 GCA_947483095.1 Bacteroidota bacterium | reverse complement strand
GGATTGATGTCACGCATTTTCGTTTTTAAGTCCCAAACTTTAGTATAATCTGGTCTTTTACCCGTCATTAAGCTCGCTCTTGTTGGTCCGCAAACTGCTTGTTGACAATAATTACTCATAAAAACAGTACCCATTTTTGCCAAACGATCCATGTTTGGCGTTTTTATTTGAGTATTTCCATAACAACCCAAGATAGGTTTTAAATCATCGATACCAATGAATAAAATATTAGGTTTTGTTTTTTGCTGAGCACTAACATTTGAAAGGAAAAGTGTTGTAAAAACTACTATTGCTAATTTAAAGATCTTGAAGGTGTTTTTCATATTATTATTTTGAGTAAGATATTAATTTTAGCAAAAGGTTTAATTCTAAAATTATTTGTTTTTGAATTGTTATTGAACGATTAATTTAATTGTTTTTGAAAATTTAACGGATTGAATTTTTACAAAATAAATACCACTATTTAAACCATTAATTTCTATACTATTACTTTTTGATAATTCATTTTGAGTAACAGTCTGTTTCTTTACAACCTGACCGTTAGTGTTTACAATAGTAATTTCACTGTCTTCGATATAATTATTAGGAAATTGAATGTTAAAATTGTTTTTAGCAGGATTTGGATAAATACTTATTGAAGTTTCCAAATCGAAATTTTCATTTGCTAAAACCAGTAAATAAGATGGGCCTACATCGCTCAAAGTCAGGGGACGGTTTGATATAGTTCCAGTTGAATATTCATCGCAACCAACATCTTTTATTCCAACTCTTGTTTGTTTACTAATATCAAACAATAAAGTTGGGTCATCATCGATATTAGAAATATCTAAAATGGTAGGGTAACTGGTGCTAGATGCATTTATAGCAGGACTATTAGACGGAAGCCCATAGTAACCCTCTGAATTTATGGTTAAAAGCGGGTCTGTATTTGCGATACCTGAAGAAGGATTGTTTATTCCTAAACTTCCTTGTCGAAAGTTTCCTATCCAAGAAATTCCTGATGTTGATCCAGAAAAGATATTTCCCGTTGCATACTTAAAAATGTTGTTGGCAAAAGTATTATTAGTAAAGGTCGTAATAGGCACATTACCATTAATAGTCGCGGAATAATTATCCAATTCGATTGAACTACCTCCAACAAAAGTATTATTGACGATATTTAAATAATTTAAATGTGAAACAACAGAAGTATTGTCATACACAAACATAATTGGAGCAGATACCGACCCATTTCCGGAGTTTTCAAAATAATTGTTATAACAATGAATATTATTAGCTTCTTTTATCCTGATTCCTCCTGAATTTATAAAAAAGTTACCATAAGCAACATTGTCATCACCATATCTAAAACAAAAGTTAGCTTTTTGATTATCTACCATCGTGTTATAACGAAGTATATTATTGTCACTTTTAACAGAAATCGCTTCACCATCGCCTAAACCAGTATTAGTAAAATAGCAATATTCTACAATGGTTTTAGACTGATAGGATAAAGGCTCAACAATCTCGTGATTAGTTATGCGGATACACTCATTCCCATAATCTCCTCCATCTCCGGGTATTTTTTGAAAAGAGCAATACCTTATAGTGGCATAATTTGGAGTAAAATCGGCTCTCTGAGCAATATGAATCATATTCCCTTTCTCACTATTGTTAATTGAGGTAACGGGCTTGTTTTCAAAATTACAGAAACTAATTTCATCATATTGCCCTTGTAAATTGATGTACTTTGAAGCATTATAGCCTGAAAAATTAAGCTGTGTAACAACAACACGATCACCTGTAACGGTAATTACTGTTTTATTTAATGATGGGAATGGAAATCCACTGGTAAACTGAAAACCACTGAAGATAACATTATCTCCAGATATGAATATTGCATTGGATCCATTTAAAAAAACACCGCCTGGATTTAAAGCCTTTACCGTGATTTTATTTTTACTAATAGTCAAATTAGTATTTAAATAAGTCCCATCAGCTAGACTAATAATATCGTTTGCAACTGAATTATTAATAGCGGTTTTCAATTCAGCTATAGAATTAACAGTATATTCTATTGCTTTCAATGTTTGTATAAATAATAAATTTAGCAAAACTAAAAAAGTAACTAATTTGAAATTTTTCATTTTATATTATTTAATTTAAATCTATTTTTTAAGTATAAATTTAATGGCTTTAGGATTCGTTTCTTTAACTATTTCAGCAAAATAAATACCATCATCCAAATCAGAAACATCAAGATTGAATGCTAATTTATCAACAGAATAATTTACTATATCTATTTGTTTTTTTACAATTTGTCCATTTAAATTTAATATAGAAATCTTGCTTTTTGAATTAAATGGCTGATTTGAATGAATTGTAATTTGAGATTTAGCTGGGTTTGGAGCAATAAAAAGTGAGTTTTCATTACTTATTAAATCATATTGATTGTTTGATAAATTTGCTAGTCGGTCATTTAATTGTGCTAAATACAAACTAGGAATAGCCGAAATACGAGTTCCTTGCGATTGAATTACACCTATTGGTGCTGTAGTTGCATCACCAACACCTGTAATATTTGAAGAAATACAACCAATCGCCCAATTAATAGAATCACCTGGCGGATCTTGAATTACCATTCTATTGGCATTGCAATTCCAAAACATGATTTGACCACCAGACCATCCGTGTCCGCTTCCCATTACCAATCTGTTTTGCACATTCATATTTCCGTTGCCTGTTAAATTATCAAATAATATTCCGGTTGCCCAACGATGGTGAGGGCCTATGTCACTATGTTGTATAGTCGACGAACTGTTATAAAACACATTAGGACCACATGTTCTACTGCCGTTTAAATAATCGTGACGTCCATTTCTAGTGATGCAATTTTGTACTAAACATCGTTGCCCATCCACATTAAAGGAATAGCGACGGCTTCCATCAATAATTGATTTTGGGTCGTACATTTTACAGGCATCTACGGTGATGAAACTAGCATCAGAATTGATGTGAACTGCTGAATATCCGAAATAATAAACTTCTAAATTTTTAGCCCAAGCATTGTATATGTTATCAAATGCAACTGCTTCCCAACCATGATTTTCGTCTGTTGCAGACGCATATATTGAAGAAATTCTCATGTTTTCGATACCACAGTTATTTATTCTATTATCGGTAAATTTAACCAATTCACCAGTTGAATAAACAGGATCAATAATATCCATTATTGGGGCATCCAAAGTAATCACATTGCCATTTATATTTTCTATTTTTCTTTCAGAATCCATGTCGTAACCACTCGCTGTCCAATTAGTAGCAGCTGGATCGAAGGTAGATAATAAATTCATTCCCAATAAATTTATCCAGGCATCATTTGGAATTCGATGAACAAAAACTTTATCGCCTCTGGCAAATGTGTGACCGGAAGCAACTGTAATTTGTTTTTTACCAATGGCAACATAAGCATCTGTAATACCTTTTCTAGTTGAATTAGACGAATTGTATGAAGTTCCAGAAGCTCCAATAAAGTTAAATAGATTATCTTGCGAGTTAGGGGGTGAGTTTCTGATGGCTCTAGTAAATTTAAAATTAGTGCCATTAACGTCAAAACCTTCACCACGAAGAACTATTCCGCTGGTGTTAATTATAATTGCTGTATTAATTTCATAAGTACCACTTTTAAAAAGAATGGTTCCTCGAAAACCATTTACGTCTAATGGCATTGCTGCCACTTGATTGATAGCGTTTTGAACATTTGCAGAATTGTCTCCAATAACCGGATTTACAGTTAAAACCACACCAATTGTTGGTATCGGAGCTTCACCATTCATAAAACCAACAGCACTAAAATCGGGAATTACATTACCTTTACTATCTGGAGTGTATATTAAATTTCCATTGGATCCCATGGAAACCAAACTTGAGGTTTGACCATAAGTTATCCCTTGTAGTAAAACAATTAAAAAAAGCAGGAAATATATTCTTGATTTATTCATTTTATACAAGTTAAAACAATTATTTTTTTGCTAATTCACTTTTAAAGTAATCAAGCATTTTAGCTTTCAACTCTTTAGAAATGGTAGCATAATCTTTTTCATTAACAACGTTTACTTTCTCCAAAGGGTCTTTTACATAATCGTACATTTCTGAAGCATAAACTTGAGATTCGTTATATGGTTGCTTGCTTGTAAAATTATTCATCCAAATAGTAAATCTGTATTTATCGGTTCTCAAACTGTAACCCATCATTTTAGAATCGGTATATCCTTTTTTAATCATTTCCAATTTCTTTAATTTTCTAGGATACTGACTAATGGAGTAATCATTCACTTTTGCACTATTGTTTAACATCAGTGGCTTCAAGCTTAAACCGTCTAATTTGTTTGGAATGGGCACACCTGCTAAATCACAAATTGTTGGAAAAACATCTACAAATTCAGTAAGAGAATTCGTTTTACCCGATTTAATTCCAGGTCCAGCAATGATTAATGGAGCTCTTGTAGCTTCTTCAAAATTGGTGTGTTTGTGCCACAAATCATGGTCACCTAAATGCCATCCGTGATCTCCCCAAAGTACAATTATAGTATTATTTAAAGTTCCTAGAGATTCTAAGGTATTCAATAAAACGCCAACTTGTGCATCTAAATAAGATACTGCAGCATAATAACCGTGAATTAATTCTTTTTGTTTTTCAAGTTTCAAACCAATTCTAAGAGAATCAGAAGGTAAAGTTGCAAATTCAGGAATGTCTAAATAGTTACGTAATTCACCCGATTGATGATAGGCAATTAGGGGTCCGTTTTTTGAATGTTCTTGAAAAGAGACAATTGGCATGTCTTCTCTTTTGTATAAATCCCAATATTTTTTTGGAGATACAAAAGGTAAATGAGGTTTAGAAAATCCTACCGCCATGAAAAACGGCTTATCCCCTTTAGAAAGTTTTATAATTTGTTCTTTTGCCAAAAGAGCATTAACACCGTCTTGATAGGCATTATCTGGTAAATCAATACATTCAACTGAAGGCCCTTTGATACTTTTAGGATTTTCATCATTTGAAGCTAAATCTTTACTTTGTTTTTTTCTTTCCGCAATGATTTCAGGCGTCATTCTTGCTTTGGTTTCAGGTAACTGGTATTGACCATTTGCAGGAGAACCTAAATCAGCTGGAAAATCAGATTCTTTCAATTTTAAATATGGAATACTCCAAGAAACTGGATCAACCCCACCGATGGCACTTGAAGGATGGTATATTTTCCCAATTCCAGAGGTTTCATAACCTTGACTAATTAAATATTGTGGCAGCGTAACTACATTCGGATTTACATCACGCATTTGGGTTGTTAAATTCCAAACCTGAGTTACATCAGGACGAGTTCCTGTCATAATACTCGCTCTTGTAGGTCCGCAAATTGCTTGTTGACAATAATTTTTATTGAAAACGGTTGAAATTTTTGCTAATC
>CANKLD010000091.1 GCA_947483095.1 Bacteroidota bacterium | reverse complement strand
GAAGCCGACGAAATCAAATTGTTGCAAAAATTGGTAAAAACCAGAAAAGACAGTGCGAAAATATTCACAGAACAAAATCGTATGGATTTGGTAGAACCAGAATTAGCGCAAATTGCCGTAATAGAAAAATTCTTACCAGCACAATTAAGTGAAGAAGAAGTTGAAGCTGTAATTGCCAAAATTATCGCAGACACCGGCGCATCAGGAATTGCTTCAATGGGAAAAGTAATGGGAATTGCGGCAGCGCAATTGGGCGGAACCGCCGAAGGAAAAACCATTTCTACAATCGTTAAAAAATTATTGGTTTAGATTTAAATGGAGTACTTTGTATATGTTCTAAAAAGCGAAATTGATGGCCGACTTTATAAAGGCCAAACAAGCAACATTGATAAGAGAATAATAGAACATAACTCCGGAAAAACAAAATCTACTAAAGGTTTTATACCTTGGAAATTAGTTTATTCTGAAACATTTGAAACAAGAGATGAAGCTGTTCTTCGTGAAAAATATTTCAAAACAGGAAGTGGAAGAGAATTTTTAAAAGGAAAATTAATAAAATAATGGCTGCGTAGTTCAACTGGATAGAATATCAGATTTCGGCTCTGAGGGTTGGGGGTTCGAACCCCTCCGCGGTCACATTACTCCTTGTATTATTCTACAAGGAGTTTTTATTTCAACTGGATACCTGCCTGCCGGCAGGCAGGGAATATCAGATTTCGGCTCTGAGGGTTTGGGGTTCCCTGCCTGTCGGCAGACAGGGAACCCCTCCGCGGTCACATTACTCCTTGTATTATTCTACAAGGAGTTTTTATTTCAACTGGATACCTGCCTGCCGGAAGGCAGGGAATATCAGATTTCGGCTCTGAGGGTTGGGCGTTCCCTGCCTGTCGGCAGACAGGGAATCCCTCCGCGGTCACAAAAAAAAGTCCAAGATTTCTCTTGGACTTTTTTTGTGAATTTAATAAATAATTAAATCGCAGTCAATTTCTTCAACTCGGCTATTGTTTGTGTTGGATTTTCTGCTTTGAAAACATAATTCCCTGCTACCAAAACATCGGCACCCGCTTGAACCAATTGAACGGCATTTTTATTGGTAACTCCACCGTCTATTTCAATTATGGTTGAAGCGCCTTTTCGGTTTATCAACGCTTTTAATTTTTCAATTTTTGTATAGGTATTCTCAATGAAGGATTGCCCACCAAAACCTGGGTTTACACTCATCAAACAAACCAAATCTATATCATTAATAACATCCTCTAATAAATCAATATTGGTATGAGGATTTAGTGCAACACCTGCTTTCATTCCTTCGGCTTTTATGGCTTGTAAAGTTCGGTGCAAATGAGTGCACGCTTCGTAATGAACCGTTAGTATATCCGCGCCCAAATCTTTGAAAGTTTTAATATAACGATCGGGGTCTACTATCATCAAATGCACGTCGATTGTTTTTTTAGCATGTTTGGTAATGGCTTCTAAAACAGGCATTCCAAATGAAATATTAGGAACAAATACACCATCCATAATATCGATGTGAAACCAATCGGCTTCACTTGCATTAATCATTTCAATATCGCGTTGTAGATTAGCGAAATCGGCAGCAAGTACAGATGGGGCAATAAGTGTATTTTTCATTTTAGTAGAGTTGTTTGTGCAAAAGTAGTTATTTTAAAAAAACTCCGAAAGCGATTCCGGAGTTTTTACATTAAGACTTTATGACATTCGACTTGAAGACGAATTTATCCTAAATATGTTTTCAAGATTTTGCTTCTTGATGTATGTTTTAATCTGCGAATTGCTTTTTCTTTAATTTGTCGAACACGCTCGCGAGTTAAATCGAAAGTTTCACCAATTTCTTCTAAGGTCATTGGATGTTGATCACCCAATCCAAAATACAAACGAACCACATCAGCTTCTCTAGGAGTTAAGGTTTCCAAAGAACGCTCAATTTCGGTACGCAATGATTCTTGAATTAATGCACGATCTGGATTTGGTGATTCCCCTGATCGCAATACGTCATAAAGGTTAGAATCTTCTCCTTCAACTAAAGGAGCGTCCATAGACAAGTGACGACCAGAATTTTTCATTGACTCTTTTACATCGTTTACGGTCATGTCTAATTCCTTAGCAATTTCTTCAGCTGTTGGAGGTCTTTCATTAGATTGCTCTAACAAAGCGTACATTTTGTTGATTTTATTGATGGAACCAATTTTATTTAGAGGCAAGCGAACGATACGAGATTGTTCTGCCAAAGCTTGCAAAATAGATTGACGAATCCACCATACGGCATAAGAAATGAATTTGAAACCACGAGTTTCATCGAAACGTTGTGCTGCTTTTATCAAACCTAAATTTCCTTCATTAATTAAATCGGGAAGTGTTAAACCTTGATTTTGATATTGTTTGGCTACCGAAACTACGAAACGCAAATTGGCTTTTGTCAATTTTTCAAGTGCAGCTTGATCTCCGGCTTTAATTTTCTGAGCCAATTCTACCTCTTCATCGGCAGTAATCAAATCTACTTTTCCAATTTCTTGTAAATATTTGTCTAACGATGCGGTTTCACGATTGGTAACCTGCTTGGTAATTTTAAGTTGTCTCATAATTTCTAGCCCTCATTTTAGGTGATGAAATAGTTATACGTAAGAAGTTACAAAAAAGTTACAATTAGTAGAAAATAGTTTTAACTTTTCATTAAATAGTATTATTTTAACTGTCTGCAAGGTTGGACAAAATAGGATTAGAACTCTAAAATAGTCTCCACATTTTTACCATTCCATTGACCTGAAAATTTATAGGGAATAAATCGTGCGAATAGTTCTTCTTTATACCATTTGAGTTTTCTGGTAAGACGAACAACTTCTTTGTGTTTTTCATTTTTATAGGCATAATCAATCATTTCGGCTTGCGTTTTCCAAATACTTAAAGTGGCTTGTTGGATTAAAGGCCATTCGCCAACGCCTATTGACATTGCGAGTCCATCGTATTCTTCTAAACTTTTACTCACTTTACCGACTTTACTCCAAAAAGAAATTAATTTTGAAAGCCGAATACTGGCTCGTGTTAAAACCATTACAGGTTGATCTAAAGCCAAAGTAGCATTGGAAACAAAAGGTTGTTTCCCGTCCCATTTTCCATGGGCTTCTGCTGCATTTGCAAAAACGGTAAATGATTCGGCGCTTTTGGATTTATACTTGTTAAAAAACGAATTGTTTTCAAAATAAATAGTGGCATGCATTTCTGATTCCCAAATACACAATAAGGCATAGGTGCCAAAGTTGGGCTTCGAACTAAAACCATTTTCAGCACCTGAACCCAATAGTTTGTAGAATACAAGTCCGTCAATATTTTTGAAATGAGCATGCCCTAATTGCATTTGGGAAAAAGCCCAAAGTTTGTTGGGAAAAGTTTCCAATTTAAAAAAAGTGCAAGTAGTTATTTGACTCATTGGTATGAATGCTTAATTAGCGTACTGAGTTTTAGATTTTTTTAAAGCATCTTGAATGTATTTCCTCTTAATAATTAACATTCCAAAACTTTCGCCACCTTCTTTTCCAGTGTTTTTGTGGTGCATTTTGTGCGCACGACGTAAGGCTAAAACATATACGTTTTTAGTTTTAGTAAGCACTTTGAAACGTTGGTGTATAATCAAGTCATGTACTACAAAATAAGCTAAACCATAAAGTAAAATTCCAAAACCAACCCAAGTATACCAGGCATATTGGTTCATCATACCAAACATAATGAGTAACCAACTTGGTACAGCATAAGTGATAAAAAAGAAATCATTTCGTTCAAACCAACTTTTGTGGTCTTTTTTGTGGTGATCTGCATGGAAATACCACAAAAACCCATGCATGATGTATTTGTGATTTGCCCAAGCAGAAAATTCTGTTAGTATAAAAGTGACTAAAACGATGCTGCAATTAATTATTATTTCCATGTTAAATAAATAGATATAAAGAAGTAAAGAATATAATTTGTAAAATCAATAGTATTAATGAAACGGAACGATTGCCTTTTATAATTGTTGGGTAAAAAAAGTAAGACGTAAAAAAAGCCACTCCAATCCAACCCAAATAATTATGTAAACCGGGTAATCCTCCTTCAAATTGCCAAAAATCGAGTTTCGGCGCCACTTGTTCAATTAGTAAATCAATAAGCGTAACTAATAAAGCTGCCACAACTAATGATGCAATTTTATTTGCAAATATACCACTTACTATTCTAATTCCAGCACAAATAAGCATTGCCCAATTGATGGAAATAATCAGTGGGACATCAAGTAATTTGAATCCTAATCCTTCTCCATAGGAATATTTTCCAAAAACCAGCCCCGTTTTTACTCCAATTACTTCAATAATAAAACCTAAAAAAGCGATAGAAAAAAAGGCAACTAGAAACTTTTTGTCGGCCAGTGTGCTATGAATTAAAAAAACAAAACAACTTAGTAATAAGGTATAAGGCGTAAAAGGACTAAAAAAAGTTGGATCTACTACAAACCCAATTGACCCTGAAATATAGACCAGAATTAAGAAATACAATAAATAGGATTTATAGGTCTTTAGCATTACTTTTCTCTTTCTACTATTAATTGACTCGCAATTTTTGCACTGAATAGGCACAATGGAATACCTCCGCCAGGATGCACACTTCCTCCTACAAGATATAAATTTTTGATACTTGACGAAAAATTAGCATGTCGTAAAAACGCTGCAAATTTATTGTTGCTAGAATTGCCATATAGCGATCCTCCGTAAGACGAAGTTTGGTTTTCGATATCAACTGGAGTTAACGTACTTTCAGAAATGATGTATTTTTCGATATCGGTTTTCAATATTGCATTAATTTTTTCAACAACATTTTTACGAATATCGGCTTCGTAATTGATACTTTCGTTTTTATTGTGCGGCACATTTACCATTACAAACCAGTTTTCACAACCTTCTGGCGCATCATCTTTGCAATATTTGGAAGTAATATTGATATAAACAGTAGGGTCATCAGTTGGAAATTGTTTTGAAAACAAATGATCAAATTCCTTTTTATAATCATCACTAAACAAAATATTATGCAGGCCTAATGATGCAAATTCTTTGTTTATTCCCCAATAAAATACATAGGCACTACTTGATTTTTCTTGTTGAATTAACTTTTTAGGGGTAAAAGATTTTGGCAACAAATACTTGTAAAGCACATGCAGATCGACATCGCTTGCCACAATATCAAAGGGATAATTAACCCCATTACTTTTAATGGAAGTAATTTGGTTATTAGAGCCAACTGCTATGTTTCCAACGGTGGCATTGTATTTAATTTCCACATTAGCTTCTTCTGCAAGTTTGGCCAAATGGGTAGTAATTTGATGCATGCCTTTTTTAGGCAAATATGCCCCAAGATTAAACTCTAGATGCGAAATCATATTCATTAACGCAGGTGCTTTATATGGATTTGAACCGTTGTAGGTTGCATATCGATTGAACAGTTGTACTGTTTTTGGATTGGAAAACGTTCTTGAATT
>CANKLD010000090.1 GCA_947483095.1 Bacteroidota bacterium | reverse complement strand
TTATAGATGTCAATTGCTAAAAAAACGGCTTCCTTAAATGAATTGTGATTGGCAATTCCTTTCCCGGCAATATCATAAGCAGTTCCATGATCTGGAGAAGTTCGAATTTTATCTAATCCCGCAGTATAATTTACCCCATTTCCAAACGACAATGTTTTAAACGGAATTAAACCTTGGTCGTGATAAGCCGCAATTACAGCATCAAATTTTTCATATTGGCTATTGCCAAAAAAACCGTCAGCAGGATAAGGTCCAAAAACTAAAGTTCCTTTTTCAAATAATTTTTTTATTGCCGGTTTCAATAACGTATCGTCTTCTTTCCCAATTACGCCGCCATCACCCGCATGTGGATTCAATCCTAAAACGGCAATTTTAGGTTTGTTGATGCTAAAATCTTGCGTTAAAGATTGATTGATTGTCTCTATTTTTTGAGTAATTAATTTTTCGGTAAGATGAGAAGCAACCTCATTCACAGGAATATGATCGGTTAAAAGCCCCACTCTAAGATTGTCTTGAACCATAAACATCAGAGCGTTGCCTGTTAATTCTTGATTCAAATAATCCGTATGTCCTGGAAATTTAAAATCGTCCGACTGAATATTGTATTTATTTATTGGCGCGGTAACCAAAACGTCCACTTTACCGTCTTTTAATGCTTTTGTAGCAGCTACAAATGATTTAATTGCATATTTTCCTAACGCCTCATCATTGGTCCCATAATTTAATTCTAAATGCTCTTTCCAAACATTTAAAACATTGATTTTACCAATTACAATTTGTTCCAGAGTGTCTATTCCATGAATGGCAGCAGTTGATTCGAAGGTTTTTTTTACAGCCGATATGACTTTTACATTGGCAAAAATAACAGGCGTACAAAATTCTAACATTCGAGAATCTTCGAAGGTTTTTAGCACCACTTCGCTTCCAATACCGTTTAAATCTCCTATTGAAATTCCAACTATTATATTTTCTGCTTTTTTTATCATGACTACACGTTATTTATTGCTAATTTTGAAACGCAAATTTAGTAAAATAAAATCACAAATGTTTACAGGAATTATAGAAACCCTTGGAGAAATCAAAGCAATTGAAAAAGAAGGCGGAAACGTTCATCTTACTATTACCTCAGCGTTTACCGAAGAGTTAAAAATTGATCAAAGCGTTGCTCATAATGGGGTGTGTTTAACCGTTACCTCAATAAACAATAACGAATACTCGGTGACTGCTATTCAAGAAACTATCGACAAAACGAATTTATCAGATTGGAAAATTGGAACTGCTGTAAATTTAGAACGCGCCATGAAATTAGGCGATCGATTGGATGGGCATATAGTTCAAGGACATGTGGATCAAATAGGCGTTTGCAAAACAATAAAAGAAGCCAACGGAAGTTGGTATTACTCTTTTGATTACGATCCAATATTAAACAATCTAACTATTGAAAAAGGTTCAATTACGGTTAACGGCGTAAGCTTAACGGTAGTAAATTCTATGAAAAACGAGTTTAGTGTTGCCATAATTCCTTACACTTATGAGCACACTAATTTTCATGATTTCGAAATTGGAACCAAAGTGAATTTAGAATTTGATGTAATTGGGAAGTACGTTTCGAAACTTTATTCGAATAAATAAGCCTAATTTATTTTTTCCATTTTAAACTCTCCATTAAATTCTGCACATCATTTTTGATATAACTTGCTGCGGGCATAATGGAATCAAAATTGGGTTTTGCATAAAAATAAACAGAACCTGTTACAAAATTTTTGGTGCTATCAGTAACGTAAAATTGGGTATTGGTAGCCGCATTTCCATCTACTTGATAGAACATTCCAAAAACTCTTTTTTCTAAATTGATATAAGGCTGTTCTAGAATATCATCTGCTTTTATTACGTGTTGATAGGTCAGTTTTTGAGCGTCTTGAAGTAATAATTTAATATTATTGTTCACTGGCTTGTAACTCAAATAAATGGTTGCCTTCATTTTTGGGTAGGTGATTTCAAAGTTGCCATTTCCTTTTTCGGTAATTATAGCATTCGAATTGATGTCGAAAGAATAACGACAATCGTTTTCATAAAGGGAATATTCTGCAATTGGATAATCCAATCTTAAATAACTTGACGGCTTTGGAATAGACTCGTTTTTGCAACTAACTGCAATAATTGCAGATGAAATAAGTAAAATTAAAGTGCTGTTTTTTTTAAACATTTATAATTATTCTACCGTTACTTTTATTTGTTTGATTCTTTTTCTATCAACAGAAACAATTTTAAACAAGCAATTTTCAAATAGTAATTGGCCTCCTTTTTTAGGAAAATTACCTTGAATTTCCAATAAAAAACCTGCTAAAGTTTCCGCTTCCCCTTTTCTTTCTTCAAATAGGGTTTCGTCTACGTGTATAATTCTATAAAAATCTTTAAGATTTATTTTGCCTTCAAAAAGGTAATTTTTTTCATCTATTTGAGAAAAAGGAATATCGTCGTCGTCAAATTCATCACTTATGTCTCCTACAATTTCCTCGATAACGTCTTCCAAAGAAACCAATCCTGAGGTCCCTCCGTATTCATCAACCACAATCGCAAGATGGCTTTTCATGCTTTGAAAGTCCTTTAATAAGTCGTCTAATTTTTTATTTTCAGGTACAAAAAATGGTTTTCTCAAAAGCGTTTTCCAATCAAAATCGACTTTGTCAATATGCGGAATTAAATCTTTAACGAATAGAACCCCTTCTATATTGTCTATATTGTCATCGTAAACTGGAATTCTAGAATATCCTTTTTCGATTATTTTAGGAAGAATTTTATCAAACGCTTCGTTAATTTCAATTGCAAAAACATCAATTCTGGGGCTCATTACTTGTTTGGTATCGGTATTTCCAAACGTTACAATGCCCTCTAAAATTTTTTGTTCTCCATGTGAAGACCCTTCAGAGGAAGTTAATTCTAATGCTTGGGACAATTGATCAACGGTAAAATAAGCTTTTTGTTTGCCTAATTTTTCATGCAAATAAATCGTTAACGCCCTCATTGGAGAGCTAATTGGCGTTAGTAATTTATCTACTATATATAAAGGCCGAACTACGAATTCAGCAAATTTAAGATTGTTTCTATTGGCATATACTTTTGGAATCACCTCACCAAATAATAGGATTAGAAAAGTAACCACGATTACTTCTAAAACAAATTTAATTAATTCAGATGCAATTGCCGAAAACAAGCTGGCGCTAATAAAGGAGAACAAAATCACGACTCCAATATTAATAAAATTATTCGCTACAAGGAGCGTTGCTAATAATTTTTTAGGCTTGTCGACTAATAATAATATAAGTTTCCCTTTAGAAGAATCTGCTTTTGAAAGATCATCAAGGGTTTTTGGGGACAAAGAAAAAAAGGCTACTTCAGCACCAGAAAGCAATGCCGATATAAAAAGCAAAACAAAAATTCCAATTGTACCAAAAAGCAAATTAGAATCTATGTTTTGAAATAAGTCGTTGAAACTGGGAGGTTCCGGGTCCAAAATTAATGGGATTAGTTAAACAATTAGTATGGCGAATCATCTAATTGGCCAGTAGCTGGCGAATCAGAATTGGATGGCTTAAATGGTTCGGATTCTTTTTTAGTTGTTAAAAACGTAAATTCTGTAACTTGAATTTCAGTTGTAAACTTGGTTGATCCCTCATCTGTTTGCCATTGGCGTGATTTTATTCTTCCTTCAACATATATTTTATCTCCTTTAGATAAATACTTTTCACAAATTTCAGCCGCTTTATTTCGAACCACTAGATTGTGCCATTCTGTTGTATTTATTTTCTCATTGGTAGTTTTATTAATGTAGGTTTCATTTGTTGCCAAAGGAAATCTACCAATACAATTTCCACCATCGAAGTAGTGCATTTTAACATCGTCGCCTAGGTAGCCAATCAGCATCACCTTGTTTATTGTTCCGTTCATCTTATTTTAAAAATTTTAGTAATTTCAAATGTACGCTTTTTTAACTTAATTCATTATAATGCTCTTCTATAAAATTAAAAATAACTTTTGGAAAAGGGAAATCTTTGACTTTTTTTCTATTTATGGCACCTAAAAGCTCCCCTTTTACTTTTACTTTCCAAAAATTAATATTCAAATGTTGGTGTGATAATTTGTGTATTTGACGCTTTGAATTCAAATTTGAAATTCGGGTAATTTTATATTCCGATTGGTATTTATTGGATATCAATTCCGAAACGGTATCTAAATCCATCTCACTTTCCGTTTCAATCAGTGGGAATTCATATAAATTTTGCCAAATTCCCTTTTGATCTCTTTTTTGAATCAACGTCTTCAATTTATCGTCTTCAAAAACAATATAATTAAAAAAGCGAAAACTAATTTTTGTTTTCTTTGATTTAACTGGAAGTTCTTTTACTTTTTTCTTTTGCAATGCCAAACAACTACTATTAAAAATACAATTTTGGCAATCCGGATTTTTAGGAACACATTGTAGGGCCCCAAATTCCATAATAGCCTGGTTGAAAGTGGCGGGGTCGTTTTTTGGCATTAGTTCTAGGGCTAACTCAAAAAACTCTTTTTTGGCTGTTGCCAATGAAATATCGGTCTCAATATTAAAATATCTGGAAAGCACCCTAAATACATTTCCATCAACCACAGGAACTGCTTCATTAAATGAAAAAGAGGCAATTGCTGCAGCGGTATATTCCCCAATTCCTTTGAGTTTTAATAACTCCTTGTAGTTATTCGGAAATTCTCCTTTTAATTCTAAAGCAACATATTGCGCAGTATAATGGAGGTTTCTTGCACGCGAATAATACCCTAAACCCTGCCAATGTTTTAATACTTTTTCTTCGGGTGCTTTTGCTAAGTCAAATACCGTTGGAAAAGTAGAAATGAAATCTAAATAATAGGGTAATCCTTGCGCTACTCTTGTTTGTTGGAGCATGATTTCCGACAACCATATATTATAAGGATTCTGCGTATTTCGCCAAGGCAAATCCCGTTTATTATTTAAGTACCAATGAATTAATGAATTAGAAAAAATCACGTTCTATTATTTAGAATGCAAAAGTAATTTTTTATGTTGTTAAATTTTAATGGTTTATGCTTGAATATTTGTTTTTTTAATTCATATATTTGCAACCTCAAAAAAAGTAGAACTTTATTAATTAGAAAAAAATGACGAAAGCAGATATCGTAGCAAAGATTTCGGAAAAACTAGGTCTTGAAAAAGGAGACGTTCAAGCAACAGTAGAAACATTAATGGAAGAGGTGAAAAACTCTTTAGAAAGTGGAGATAATGTATATTTAAGAGGTTTTGGTAGCTTTATTATCAAAACTAGAGCAGAAAAAACAGGGCGTAATATCTCTAAAAACACTACAATTAAAATACCAGCTCACAACATACCCGCTTTTAAACCAGCTAAAGTATTCGTTGAAGCCGTAAAAGCAAATAACAAAACAAAATAATTATTTATTAATCAATAAACATAAAAGATATGCCAAGCGGTAAAAAAAGAAAAAGACATAAGGTAGCGACCCAC
>CANKLD010000089.1 GCA_947483095.1 Bacteroidota bacterium | reverse complement strand
TAATCTAAAAATGCTTTTACTTTATCTAATGAAGTTAAAACACTCATTTCAAAAGCAGCATTTACAAATTTAGAATAATCGTAGTTGTTGTCTTTTCCAATTTTTTCTACCATTGGAGCAATTCCATATCCTACAGATTTTGTAGCATACAATTTTAATTCAGCTGTTAAGATATCTTTTTCAGCAGGGATGAAAGAATCTTTAAAGAAACCATCAGCCATTTCAATAATTTTAGGAGCCATCGTAAGACGTTTTGTACCATCTGCTTTTGCATAAGCATCCAATTGCCTTCCTAATGAACGACCAATTGTTCCAAACGATGAGGTTCTCATTAATTGTTGTAGGTAATTATCATGACGTGATTTCTCATTTGTCAATGCATAGTAAGCATTTATATTTGAAATTACATTTCCATATTTAGCTTTGTTTACGGCTTTATTTGCCCATTTATCAAACTTAGTTTCTTGAGCTGCTTTAGATTTTGATGTTTGAAATTTACTTAAAGCATCAATCATCCCTTGACGGTTTTTCCAATAATTGGCAGTCGAAGCAAATTTTGAAGCATATATTAATCGAAGAGCATCACTTTGATCCATATATTTTTTAATGTTGTCCATACCGGTTTTAGCACCTTCAACCCAGGCAGGATATGCAAATTTCACGTTTTGCTCAATTCCAGCCGCTGGCATCCAACGGTTTGTTCTTCCAGGATAACCCAATATCATTGCAAAATCACCTTCTTTTACTCCGTTCAAGTTTACAGGCAAATAGTGTTTTGGACTTAACGGAATATTTGATGTAGAATAGTCTGCAGGATTTCCATCCTTGTCAGCGTAAATTCTAAACATAGAAAAATCGGCTGTGTGACGTGGCCATTCCCAGTTATCGGTATCGCCACCAAATTTTCCAAGACTTTCAGGAGGAGTTCCTACTAAACGAACGTCTTTATAATCTTGGTAAACAAAATAGTAATATTCATTTCCTTGAAAAAACGGACGAACAGAAACGGTATATTTTCCTCCTTCATTATTTTCTTTTTCAATGGCAGCAATTTCTTGGTTTACAGCTTTTTCTCTTTCCGCTTCTGTCATTTTATCGTTTAACTTTGCCAAAACACGTTTTGAACAATCGTCCATACGTACAAAAAACCGAACGTATAAACTCGATGGTTTCATTTCTGAAGCTTTATTTGCAGCCCAATAACCGTCTTTCAAATAGTTTTTATCGGCAGTAGATAATTCAGCGATTGCATCATATCCACAATGGTGATTGGTTAAAACCAATCCGTCTTTAGAAATTACTTCGGCAGTACAACCTCCGTTAAATTGAACAATTGCATCTTTCAAACTGTGGTTGTTGATGCTGTAAATTTCTTCAGCAGTCAATTGCAACCCCATTTTTTGCATATCTCGGTGATTCAAACGTTCAATGAACATTAAAAACCACATTCCTTCATCGGCCTTAACAGTCGTTGGAATCAATAGAACCCCAATAATTAGGGATAAAATAAATTTTTTCATAGTGTTAGTTTTTTAATAACTGCGAATATAATTCTTTTTCAGAATTCTATTGGCATGCCAACTTTGAAAAGTAATAATTTTAACAATATTTTTCATATTTTCATTAATTTAACTTTTGTAAAAACAAATAACGTTAAGATAAAATTAAAAGCACGATAAATTAACATTACAGTAGCAATTTTGTTAAAACTAAAAATGAAAAATAAAAGAAAAATTCCATTAGTAGTCATAAGTGATGTTCACCTTGGAACCTACGGATGTCAAGCTACCGAATTGCTCCAATATTTAAAATCTATTCAACCCAAAACTTTAGTTTTAAACGGCGATATCATTGATATGTGGAACTTTTCCAAAAGTTATTTTCCCTCCTCCCACATGAATGTTTTGCGTCACATTATTAAAATGTCGGCCAACGGTACCCGCTTAATTTATATCACCGGAAATCACGATGAGGTGTTGCGAAAATATTCGGACCTTATTTTGGGCAAATTTGAATTGGTTGACAAACTAGTTTTAGATTTAGATGGAAAAAAAGCATGGATTTTCCATGGGGACGTATTCGATTCTTCCACACAAGGGTATGCTAAAATATTGGCTAAAATTGGCGGTAAAGGCTATGATTTGTTGATATTAATAAATAGTTTCTTGAATTGGGTAATGGTATTATTAGGAAAAGAAAAGAGAAGTTTTTCTAAGAAAGTAAAAGACAGTGTTAAAAAAGCTGTGGCGTTCATTACCGATTTTGAAAAAACGGCTGCAGAAATTGCCATCGATAAAAAATTCGATTATGTGGTTTGTGGTCACATTCATAATCCTCAAAAGAGAGTGGTTACCAATGAAAATGGATCAGTATTGTATTTAAATAGTGGCGATTGGGTTGAAAACTTAACGGCTCTGGAATATAAAAATTCCGAATGGAGCATATATCAGTACAAAAAAGAGCATTACAAGAATTCTGAAGCAGTTGAGGAATTGGTTTCAGAAGATTATGCTTTCAAAATTCTTTCCTAACTAAATTTAAACCACAAATGAAAATATTTTACGCGATACAAGCCACGGGCAACGGACATGTAAGTAGGGCGGTGCAGTTGTATCCTTATTTGAAAAAATTTGGTACTGTCGACTTTTTTATGAGTGGCAATAATGCTAGTTTAAATGTAGACATTCCAATTAAATATAAAAGCAAAGGTTGTAGCTTGCATTACAGCAAATGCGGTGGGTTGGATTATTGGGAAATCGCCAAAAATATCAATCCTGTGCAAATGTATCGCGATGCAAAAGCGTTGCCTTTATCTGATTACGATGTGGTGATTAACGATTTTGATTCGGTTACCGCTTTGGCTTCAAAACTTCAAAAAGTAAGGTCGGTGCAATTTGGCCATCAAGCGAGTTTTAAATCGAAGTCGACGCCAAGATCACAAAATAGTAATTTAATGGGGGAGTTGGTTTTGCAAAAATATGCTCCAGCAAATAAATATTTGGGACTGCATTTTAAAGAATACGATACGTTTATTCATCCTCCAATTATTAAAGATGACATAGTAAAAGCTTCTCCGTCCGATTTAAATCACATTTCTGTTTACCTGCCTTCCTTTGATAAAGAGTGTTTAGAAACAGCCTTTAGAAAAGTAAGTAACATGAAATTTCATTGGTTTTTGAATGATATTAAAAAGCCGTATACTGTTGGAAATATTACTTACTTTCCGGTAAACCAAAAACTATTCAACGATAGTTTAATCACTAGTCATGGAATTATTACTGGTGGCGGTTTTGAAACTCCTGCCGAGGCATTGTTTTTAAATAAAAAGGTGCTTAGTATTCCTATTCAAAATCATTATGAACAAGAATGTAATGCGGCTGCTTTAAAATTACTGGGAGTTCCGGTGCTTAGCAAAGTGGGAAATCATTTTCATGTTGAAATTGAAAATTGGTTGAATGGAAAAATTGAATATCCAAAAATTGAGGCGAACGATATTCCAAAAACACTCCAATATTTATTTGACACCTATAATGATTAATTAAAAAAAGCCATCTTCAGATGGCTTTTTAATTTATAGGTTGTGACTATTTTCAGGAAGTTCATCTTCCCTATTAAGCATGTTCCAAAGTTTGTCTTTTAATTCGGTAAGTCCTTGTTGCGCAACGGATGAAATGAATAAATAAGGAGTTCCTGCGAAATCTTTATCCAACTGGGTTTTCAATTCTGATTTGAGTTCGTCGTCCAACATATCGCATTTTGAAATCACAACAATGCGTTCTTTATCCAACATTTCAGGGTTGTATTTCGTCAATTCATTAACTAAAATATCGAATTCATCTTTGATATTTGGAGTGTCTACAGGAATTAAAAACAGCAACGTGGAATTTCTTTCGATGTGTCGTAAAAAGTAATGACCAAGACCTTTTCCTTCTGCGGCACCTTCGATAATACCGGGAATATCGGCGATTACAAAGGATTGAAAATCACGGTACGCCACAATTCCAAGATTTGGTTTTAAGGTTGTAAATGGATAATCGGCAATTTTTGGTTTCGCAGAGGTCAACACTGAAAGTAAAGTTGATTTTCCAGCATTTGGAAAACCTACTAAACCTACATCGGCAAGCACCTTCAATTCCAAAATCATATCCACTTCTGTGGAAGGCAAACCAGGTTGGGAATACCTCGGCGTTTGATTGGTTGAGCTTCTAAAATGCCAGTTTCCCAAACCGCCTTTTCCGCCAACGGCTACAATTCTCTTTTCGCCATGGTCAGTAATTTCGAATAAAATCTCATTCGTTTCTTTGTCACGGACTACGGTTCCTAGAGGTACTTCTATAAATTTATCATCGCCATCGGCACCCGTACTTCGGTCGCCTCCACCATCTCCACCGTGTCCTGCTTTTACGTGTCTTGCAAATTTTAAATGAAATAAGGTCCAAAGACTTTTGTTTCCAACTAGATATACGTGTCCGCCTCGACCACCATCACCGCCATCAGGACCTCCTTTTTCAATAAATTTTTCCCTGTGCAAATGGGTAGAACCCTTTCCGCCTTTTCCAGAGGAAACATATATTTTTACGTAATCTACGAAATTTCCTTCAGTCATTTTCTTGTTTTTATTCTAAATTAGTTAGTAATAGAAAGTTATAAACTTTCTATTACAGCACTCAATCGTTGGGTAATTTCTTCAATAGAACCAATTCCATCAACAGGATAAAATTTATTTTGAGCGCTATAAAAATCGATTAAAGGTGCGGTTTTTTCATTGTATTCTTGGTAACGATTTCTAATTTTATCTTCATCTTGATCGTCAACTCTTCCGCTTGTTTTTCCTCTTTCTAACAATCTTTTAATTAAGATTTCATCGTCTGCTTCCAATGCAATTGTTGCAGTGATATTCCAATTTTTTGTAGCTAAAAATTTATCTAAAGCTTCAGCTTGTGCCAATGTTCTAGGGAATCCGTCAAATAAAAAGCCTTTAGTATCCGGATTTTTTTCAACGGTGTCTTGTAACATTTTTATGGTAACTTCATCAGGAACCAAATCCCCATTGTCCATGTAACTTTTGGCCAATTTTCCTAAGTCAGTTTCATTTTTTATATTGTATCTAAAAATATCACCAGTGGATAAATGAGTTAGATTGTATTTTTCTTTTAAAAATTCTGCTTGAGTTCCTTTTCCAGCCCCTGGCTTTCCAAATAAGACAATGTTAATCATGATGTAATGGTGTTGTAGTTGTAGTTATTTATTCTTTTAATTGATATACTTCAGGTAAATTTCTTCCTAAACCGTCATAATCCAATCCGAAGCCAACGATGAATTTATTTGGAATTCGAATTCCAATATAATCTATTTTCACTTCTTTTTTATACGCTTCAGGTTTGAAAAACAAAGTGGCAATTTTTAGGTGTTTTACATTTTGTTTTTTGAACAACTCTTTCAATTCCGCAACAGTATTTCCGGTGTCTACGATATCTTCAATAACAATTACTGTTCGTCCAGATAAGTCTTGGTTCAAACCAATTAATTGTTTTACTTCATTAGTTGAAGAAGT
>CANKLD010000088.1 GCA_947483095.1 Bacteroidota bacterium | reverse complement strand
CCAGCATTTGGACGACCCACAACCGCAAAACGAGGCAATTCTAATTCTTCTTGTGTTGGTTCCGGTTTTATAGGAAATGCTTCAATTAAAGCGTCTAATAAATCTCCTGTTCCGCTTCCTGAGATACTTGCAAAGGTAAAGTAATCTCCTAATCCAAGGTTATAAAACTCGATAGCGTCTTTCTCACGCATGGCGTTATCCACTTTGTTCACTGCTAATAGAACGGGTTTGGTTACTTTTCGTAATAATTTAGCCACGGCATCATCCATTGGGGTGATTCCTTCTTCTACATCAACTACAAAAATAATTACGTCGGCTTCGTCAATGGCTAATTCAACTTGTTTACGGATTTCAGCTTCAAAAACGTCATCGGAACCGCGAACATAACCTCCAGTATCAATTACAGAAAATTCCATTCCATTCCATTCGCTTTTTCCGTAGTTTCTATCGCGAGTCACTCCCGAAACAGAATCTACGATTGCTTCTCTTCTTTGGATCAATCGATTAAAAAGCGTCGATTTTCCTACGTTTGGTCTTCCTACAATGGCAACAATATTATTCATATTCTAATTTTAGATTGTGGATTTTAGATTTTAGATTCGCAAAAAAGCAATTCTAAAAACCACAATTAATGTCAATTTAATTTTTGCAAAGGTACGTTATTATTTTGTTATGAAACGATAAGCGCTGCGTGAAGGATAGCAGTGGAAATCCCACGCTTTTTAGCGTGGATTGTAGCGGATAGCCTGACCCTTGTGGTCACGCCCAAAAACTATTGATTGTAACCGAAACGTTTTAACATATTGGCGTTACTTCTCCAGTTTTTATTGACTTTTACATACAATTCAATATGAATTTGCTTGCCAAAAAACTTCTCTAAATCGGCACGAGAATCAACTCCCACTTTCTTTAGGGCGGCTCCTTTGTGTCCAATAATAATTCCTTTTTGGGTGTCGCGTTCCACCATAATCAGGGAACGAATTCGGATGATATTTTCGTCTTCCAAGAATTCTTCGGTTACAATTTCAACGGCGTACGGGATTTCCTTACTGTAATTTAGCAGAATTTTTTCACGGATGGTTTCATTTACGAAAAAACGCTCTGGCTTGTCAGTAAGCTGATCTTTAGGATAATAAGCTGGCGATTCGGGTAAAAGTGAAATAATACGCTGGAATACTTCGGGCACATTGAAATTTTGCAAAGCGGATATTGGATAAATTTCGGCATTGGGAACTTTCTCAGTCCAAAAAGCAACTTGGGTTTCCAGCTGTTCCTGATTGGAATTATCGATTTTATTTAGAAGTAATAAAACGGGTATTTTAGAATGGATAATTTTATTAAAAAAGGCTTCGTCTTTTAGTTCTTGCTCCCCTATTTCGACCATGTAAATTAAAACATCGGCATCTTCGAAGGCAGATTTCACAAAGTTCATCATGGATTCCTGCATTTCATAGGCAGGCTTGATGATTCCGGGAGTATCGGACAATATTAATTGGAAATCTTCACCGTTTACAATTCCAAGAATTCGGTGGCGAGTAGTTTGCGCTTTTGAGGTAATTATTGATAGTCTTTCGCCTACAAATGCGTTCATTAGGGTTGATTTCCCTACGTTTGGATTTCCTATGATATTTACAAAACCGGCTTTGTGTGACATTTATTGCTATTTATTTGTGCAAAGGTAAACATATCAGGTCAATAGATGAAATAAAAGATTTTTTAAAATTTTGTTGCAATTGCCAATTTTGGTTGTATATTTGTACTCGAAATAGCGCGGGATAGAGCAGTAGGCAGCTCGTCGGGCTCATAACCCGAAGGTCACAGGTTCGAGTCCTGTTCCCGCTACTAAAGAGGACCCATCCCATTTTTGAGGATGGGTTTTTTGTTTTTCAGAATTATAACTTTCTGAAATACATCTAGTTAACTCGAATAAAGCATTGGTTTTTGATGTTCGATATTTTCTGTTTTTGATCGAATAATGAAACCCTTCTGGGAACACTAAGTATTGGAACTTTCTTTTTTTAGTGTAATCCAAAGAATCGTAGAATTTACTAGGGTTTTGGACGATTTTTAGGAAATATTTCGTAGCATTTTCATTGTTCGATTTTTTTGTTGGTAAAAAATCAAGTTCTTTTGTTTTTTCAATTATTGCTTCACTAATCTTTTTACTTTGTCTTTCAAAAATATCTTTTGAAATTTCATTAATCGCATACCGATATTCCATTTTATCATAACTTGTTTTTAGCTCATTTAATTCCGCAGAAGCAAGTCTTTTTTTCTCCGAAAGGTTAGACATCTCATCATTTATTATTTTTTTTAATTGAGCCGAAAACAAATCTTTTAAATTATCCAAAAATTTAAACTCGTCTAAAACCTCTTTAAATTGGTTATTTAGACCAACATTTAGAGAGCTTTTCGTGCTTGTTGCATTAACGGTTTTATTACAAGAATTACACTTGTAATAATATATGTTTCTGCTTTTGTTTAAATAAGATGTCATGGTATCATTACAATCTGAACACATTGCAAATTTTGGCACTAAAGGGGTTTCTTCTTTACCGCTAATTTTCACTACACCAAATTGTTTAGAACCTTCAAGAATACGTTGCAATTGATTGTATTCTTTAATTGTTATCATTGGCTCCCACGAACCCTTAATTATTCTTCCCTCCAATAACGAATTACAAATTCTACCAGTATAAAATTGATTCCGCCAAATCTCTGAAATCCTCTGTTTTCTCATTTGAACTCCTTTTGAATTTAACCATTTAATAATTTCAGAATCAGTGTAGGATTTATAGATTTTTAATTTGAAAGCTTCCTTTAAAAATTGACCTTCTGTATTGATTTTAATTTCTTGAAATGCTTGTACTTTTGTTGGGTCTGAAACTCGTGGACCATAATGGTCGTATCCTCTTGGAGTTTTCCCAAATACTTTTCCATTTTCCAATGCGTTTATTAATCCCGGAATAACGGTGTCCTGGCGGTTAAAATTTTCTTTTTGAGCATATAAAAGTTGGGTTGAAAATTCATTTTCAGCTCTTTCATTAAATGTATGATTATCTGTACTTACAGAATAAAGGAAAACATTAAACTCCTTTCGAAGACGAACAAAAAGTTGAATGTGTTCAGCACCAGCTCGACCAAATCTACTTGGTGACCAAATCAGTATCATTTTTGGACGTTTAGAAACAGAAGTTTTCTTTATCCTGTCCATTAGTTCTTTTAGGGTGCTTTGGGTGTTTATTCGCTTAGAACTTTCATATTCCGCATCAAACTCTTGCGTAATGATTAACTGATTTTCCTTTGCAAACGCTTTAATTTTGTTCACTTGGGTTTCAATACTCCCATTGTTTACAAATTGATCTTTTGTTGACACCCTTGTGTAGGACCATACAATTGTATTTTTGAAATCACTTAGTGTTAGATTGCTCTTTTTCATTTTTATATTGCTCGTAAATTATTCTTGTAAATTCGTATAATTGTTTTGAAAACTCAAAGGAATCTTCTTTTGATAGTTTATCCTTTAACGCTGGTACTATTTTTATTATTTCTTCATAATTTAAAAAGTAGTCCGCTTCATTTGATAACAAATGGTTTTGGCCCATACCGTATCTGTATGTTCACGGGCTGTAATTTCAGGGACCGATTCGGTTTTACATTTATCATCCTACTTCGATTTTATCGTTATTTTATAATTTCCTTGAGGTCTTGGTTCTATCATGATTTTAGAACCTAAAGGCAATTTGTTGGTTAGAAAAAATCTAGCTAACTCTTCAGGCTGTTTATGTTCCTCAGTGATTTTGATGATTTTTGGTGAACCATTTTCTTGTAATTCGATTTCTAATAACTTTGGCTTATCAAAAAACAACACTCTTCGAATTTGATTTTCAATAGAAGATAAATATTCCAAATCTGTATTGCTATGTCCTATTTCTATTCCAACCAATTTTGAAATTAGTGGTAGAAATGGAATAATTATTAAGGTTTCGCCAAAATACAAGTTGTTCAAATCGGCGGTCAAACCAACATTGCTGAAATTAAAAGAATGTTCACCTGTCTTTGGACAATAAATTAATGACACAACACTTCTATTTGAAATCAAACAACTTTTAAATGCATCAGTAAAAGGATTTATCTCTTTTCTAAAAACTGTATTCATTATAGGTTCAAATCCTAAATGGTGTTCTAAAATTTCATTGTCTTTTTGATTTAATTGTTTTTCAGAAATTGCTCTTTTAAAAACCGCATCAGCATATTTTTCTTGAAAAGGTTTTATCCAAGCATCTTCAGATAATTTTTGGAGCTTATTTGTATCAACTCCAATACCAGACATTTCATTAATAATTAATACCCAAAGCGCTTCACGCATATCCATAAAACCTTTTTTTTCTTTTTCAAAAAACGGTAAAATATCTTTACTTTTCCAATAGTTAACTTGTCTGGATGTAATTCCTAAATGCTTTTCAGGCAATAAATATTTTTTTGAAATTAACTCTCCTAAAATCGTTAATTCATCTGTGCTTTTTTTCATATTTTAGAATATTTTAAATATTAATAGTTTACCATGGTGTAAATATATAAAATATTTTTATATTTGAAAAATTTTAAATACAATTTTTATGATAAAGAAAAATTCAATCAAGAAAAGGTTTTCAAATAGAACCTATCCAAGAAAGTTATGTAAAAAACCGGACTGTAACATAGAATTTGTTCCAACAGATGGTCGACAAGTATATTGTTCTTCTCAGCATCGCATCGATAGCAACAATGATAAACGAAAAGTGATTGATAAAATTGAAAGTGATTTCACATCAAGAGCTAAAAGCAACGAAAAAATACTAATTAAAATTATTGGCAGTCCTTTTTATATAAAAAATGGTTTTACTCACTCTATTTTTCTGGAGCACGAGTGTTATGATTTTGAGACATTTCACTTTATAGAATATGACGAAGAGACTGATAGAGAAATACAATTTTGTTACAAACACGGTATCTATCTAATTGACGCAGAAAAAAAATATTTTAAAATAATAATAAAAGAAAAAAATGAAGACTAGAAAACCAACATTTGAAGAATTATTTCCTGTTGCTCACCAACAGGATTTGCTTAAAAAACAATCGGCACATTTTACAAACCAAACTATCTCAAAAATGAGTATTTCTGGAGGCTATGAAAATATGCCAACTAATCTTATGGAAGTACGTGGAGAACCTCCAGTTGTAATTAATCCTAATTCTCCAACAAAATTGGTTGGTAATTATTTTAAAAATAATTGGAAACCACTTTTGACTATGCTAGTAATAGGAGGAGTATTAACGTTTGTACTAATACACACAAACAACAATAAAAAATCTAAGAAGAAAACTGAGTAAAATCAATATAAGTCAATAAAGATAGATAAAAAATCAATTTAAATAATAGTATTTATTTACAAATCAATACGTATTTATTTATAAAAAAATTAGTTGATACCATTTAATTATTATTTGAAATCTATACCGTTATCTGGGAAAAGCGCATCCATCATTTTTTTAACATTAAGGTCAGGGCGACGTT
>CANKLD010000087.1 GCA_947483095.1 Bacteroidota bacterium | reverse complement strand
GGAATTGCCGCCAATCCTAAAGCTATTTGACTTACAAATTTTCTTCTTTCGGGAAAAAAACTAGCGTCTTTATTGTAATTTGAAAAATAATTTGAAGTCCCAACAAATAATCTGTAAATATCTTCAAAAAGCAATACCATTGATAATAAAAATTTCGGAATCAAAACCAACAATAACAATCCTAAAGTGATCATGGTCATTTTGGTTTGACCCACACTTCTATCGAATTTTGTAAATTGATATCCTATAAAAACAATCGCTGAAAATGATATAAAAAAATAAACTATCAAAATCCATCTTACTTTTGTGATTGTTTTCAGAGCTTGAAAAGCATAAAGTTCAAAAATAAAGAGAATAAAACAAAGTAGGAAGATGCGGAAAGCCATTTAAAAAAATTTTATACAAAATAACGAATAAATAAAACAAATGTAACTTCTATTAAATAAAAATTAACTTGAATTGTATTCATTAAATTTCGATTGATTATTTTTACACATTAAAATACACTTTACATTATATGTCAACTCAAAAACGATTGTTCCTATTAGATGCCTATGCTTTAATTTTCCGAGGATATTATGCCTTTATAAAAAACCCTAGAATCAATTCAAAAGGACTTGATACTTCAGCAATTATGGGCTTTATGAATTCATTGATGGATGTTATCAAAAGGGAAAAACCGGATCATTTAGCCGTGGCATTTGATAAAGGAGGAAGTGACTTGCGAAATGATATTTTTCCAGAATACAAGGCCAATCGTGACGCAACTCCCGACGCCATTAAAATTGCGGTTCCTTACATACAAGAATTATTGAAGGCGATGCACATTCCCATTATTGAAGTAAAAGGATATGAAGCCGACGATTTAATTGGTACCATTGCCAAACAGGCAGAAAAACAAAACTATAAAGTTTTCATGGTTACCCCCGATAAAGATTTTGCACAATTGGTTTCCGAAAACATTTTTATGTACAAACCAGCCCGAATGGGAAACGGAATTGAGATATGGGGAATTCCTGAAGTACTTGAGAAATTTGAAATTGAAAGACCAGAACAAGTAATTGATTTCTTAGGAATGATGGGCGATGCTGCCGATAATATCCCTGGACTTCCAGGTGTAGGTGAAGTAACCGCGAAGAAGTTTTTGAAAGAATTTGGTACTATGGAAAATTTATTGGCCAATACCGATAAGCTTTCAGGGAAAATGAAAGACACTATTGAAGCCAACAAAGAAAAAGGAATTTTGTCAAAAAAATTAGCCACTATTCTTTTAGATTGCCCAGTAGTATTTGATGAAAATGATTACGAACTATCCACTCCGGATGTTGCAAAAACAGATGCCTTATTCAATGAATTGGAATTCAGAAGAATGGCAGAACAATTTGATGCCTTATTTAAAAAAGGAGGAGCTCCATCTCAACTAAATCAAGTAGACGAAGCCAAATTATACAAAAAACCGCAACTTAAAAACGAAGAGCAGTTTGATCTTTTTGGAAATACGCAACAAGATGAAACTACCAATGAAACGCGCCATCAATATTATAATACATTAGAAAATACAACCCATCTTTACCAAATTATTCAAGGTGAATTAGGAATAAAATTGCTATTGCAAAATTTAGAAAATCAAACTTCGGTATGTTTTGATACTGAAACTACTGGACTTGATGCGTTGCATGCGGAATTAGTGGGAATCTCATTTTCTTATGAAAAAGGAAAAGGGTTTTATGTTCCCTTTCCAGAAAATCAAAAGGAAGCACAAATTTTAGTCAATAAATTCATTCCTTTTTTTGAAAATGAAAGCATTGAAAAAATTGGTCAAAACTTAAAATACGATTTAAAAATACTCTCCAATTATGCTATTTCTGTAAAAGGAAAATTGTTTGACACGATGATTGCGCATTATTTGATTAATCCTGACATGCGTCATAATATGGATATTTTATCGGAAACGTATTTAAAATATTCTCCAAAATCAATTGAAGATTTAATAGGTAAGAAAGGAAAAAATCAGCTTTCTATGCGTGACGTTCCTTTGGAAGACATTAAAGAATATGCCGTTGAAGATGCCGATGTAACGTTGCAATTAAAAGAGAATTTTACCTTAGAATTAGATAAAACGGAAACCAAAAAACTCTTTGAAGAAATTGAAATTCCATTGGTAAAAGTATTGGCAGCAATGGAAAAAGAAGGGATTCGAGTGGATGTTGATTTCTTAAAATCGTTGTCGCACGATTTAGGAAATGACATTCAGAAACTCGAAACAACCATTTATGAAATTGCAGGAGAAAAATTCAATTTGGCTTCGCCGAAACAATTAGGAGACATCCTTTTCGACAAATTAAAAATTGGTGGTGCCAAACAAAAAAAGACAAAAACAGGTCAATATGCGACCGGCGAAGAAATATTAAATTACTTGGTTAAGGAGCATGAAATTGTAAAAGCAATCTTAGATTGGCGACAATTGGTGAAGTTGCAAAACACCTATGTTGATGCATTGCCGAACCAAGTTGATGCAGTCACCAAACGAATTCATACTGATTATATGCAAACTGTGGCGGCAACGGGAAGGTTAAGTTCTAATAATCCGAATTTACAGAATATCCCAATTCGAACAGAAAGAGGCCGACAAATTAGAAAAGCTTTTGTGGCTCGTGATGATAATTATACTTTAGTTTCTGCGGATTATTCTCAAATAGAACTTCGAATTATTGCGGCTTTAAGTGGCGAAGAAAATATGATTAATTCGTTCCTTAATAATGAAGATATTCACAAGGCAACAGCTTCAAAAGTTTTTAATGTGCCTTTGGAAGAAGTGACACGCGAACAAAGAAGTCATGCAAAAACGGTGAATTTTGGAATTATTTACGGTGTTTCTGCTTTTGGATTGAGCAATCAAACCTCCCTTTCCAGAGCTGAAAGTGCCGCTTTAATTGAAGCGTATTATCAAACGTATCCAAGTTTGAAATCCTATATCAATAACCAAATTCAACTTGCAAGAGAAAACGGTTATGTACAAACTATTCTAGGAAGACGACGGTATTTAAAAGATATCAATTCGCAAAACGCCATTGTTCGTGGTGGTGCCGAAAGAAATGCGGTGAATGCTCCTATTCAAGGAAGTGCTGCCGATATTATAAAAATTGCCATGATTAATATTCATAAAAAACTAACCACAGAAAATTGGAAAAGTAAAATGCTTTTGCAAGTGCATGATGAGTTGGTTTTTGACGTTCATTTATCAGAATTGGAGAAAATCAAACCGATTATTAAATATGAAATGGAAAATGCATTTACCTTAAATGTTCCGTTGATTGTTGAAATTGGGGAAGGTAACGATTGGTTGGCAGCACATTAATTATAATTAATTATTTAAAAAATTACCATGTTTTCACTTTCAGAAAAGTCCATAAAAACGATAAAATCAATAACAAATAGTCAGTATTTAGATCTAATTGGTTTGGTAATTGTGCTAATTGGTTCCGTATATTTAGGGTATCATAAATCCGAAGTAACGATTCATTTTAATTCACAAACTTATCTTTTTCCACTAGGAATTTTTTCAATTATTAATGTTGGTTTTTCGATGATTTCAACTCGTTTGGTAACCAAGAAAAATAACATTGGAAATTTCATTGGAACTCTAAACACTGCTTTAAGCGGTGTGATTGACTATTTATTGGGAAATATAGCCGCCATATTAACCTATCCTATTTCATTTTTTGGAAATTATTTTGCTTTTAGAATATGGAAAGAAAAGAGAATTCTTAATAGTATTGACGGTATTTTTTATAGAAATTTGTTTTTTGGAATGGTTCTATCACTTGTTTTGAATTATATTGGTTTCAAATATTTAAGCGACAAGCCTATCGATTGGGCATTGTTTTTTGCTATAGCAGTTCCTGCGGGGATTAGTTTTGGAGGAACTTTTAACAATAGTAGAATGTATCCTGACAATTGGATTATGTGGCAAACCTATAATTTATCGAAGATTGTTCAGAGTGTGATGATCATGAATATCGCCAATGTAATAAAATATTTATTCTACCTTATTAATGCGATGTTGGGCTATGTGACTTGGAAAGACGACAAGAAAAAAGGAATTATTTTGCCTTCTTCGTAGATTCTCTATCTCTTAATTCGGTTTTAATTACCGTAGTTTTATAAACGATTTCTTCGTCTAAATTGGTATTTTCTAACCTCTCAATAAGCAGTTTTGCAGCAGCTTCTCCAATTTCTGGACCATGCTGACTAACAGTTGTTAGACTTGGGGACAAACGTCTAGAGGCCAAAATTCCATCTGCAAAACCAATTATAGAAAGGTTTTCTGGTATTTGGTATCCAAATTTTAAACCAAATTTTAACGCAGCAACAGAATCGTTTTCGTCTATTGCAAAAATTCCATCGATTTTATGGTTTTCAAAAAGAGTTTGTATTTTTAATTTTGAATCTTCCTCTGATTCTGTTCTAATAATTAAATTTTCATCCATTGGGAAGTTATTGTCTTGAAGTGCTTTCAGGTATCCTTCATGTCTTAGTTTTCCAACACTCAAATTATCAATTGATGAAAATAAAGCTACTTTTTTACACCCTAAATCAATTAAATGTTGGGTTGCATTTCTAGCAGAATCAAAATCGTCCACAATTACTTTATCGCAATCTACCTCATCAGAGGTTCTATCGAACATGACAATTGGCGTACCATCATTAATAATTTCCTTAAAATGCTCGTATTCATTTAATGTTTGGGCTTCTTTAGAAATAGACAATATAAATCCGTCAATAGTTCCATTACTTAATATTTCCAATGCGTGAATTTCTTTTTCAATGGATTCATTTGAAATACACATTATCACATTATATCCTTTAGATTCGGCTACTTTTTCAATTCCTGTGAAGACTTTTGCAAAAAAGGAATTTAATATATTAGGGATAATTACTCCAATAGTTTTTGTTTTTCTACTTTTTAAATTGATCCCAATAACGTTAGGTTTGTAATTTTTAAGTTTTGCATATTCTTTAATTCTGATTTTAGTTTGAGTACTAATTTCAGGACTATCGTTTAAAGCTTTAGAAACTGTAGAAACAGAGACTAGAAGTTCTTTGGCAATTTGTTTTAAAGTAGCTTTAGCTTTCATTGAAATTAAATTATGTGCAAAAGTACGATAAATGAATAAAATAATTAAAAATAAATACTCTTTTAACTTAAATAGTATATAAAAAACAGCTAATTTGAAATTTTACAAAATTAATTTGATATAAAAATAGGTAACTATTGGTAAATAGGCTGATGAAATTTGCTCCTTATAATAATGATACATTTGGCTATTAAATATTTTTAAAATAATCTTAATCAGGTATTTGTATTTAAAATAAATAATTGTACTTTTGCAACCCCTTTTTATTGGGGATGGAATGTTTAATTAAAAAAATATTATGGACGCATTAAGCTACAAGACACAATCAGCAAGCAAAGCCACCGTTACAAAGGAGTGGATCATTGTTGATGCCGATGGGCATAACTTAGGTCGTCTTGCTTCAAAAGTCGCAATGATTTTGAG
>CANKLD010000086.1 GCA_947483095.1 Bacteroidota bacterium | reverse complement strand
TTCCATGTAAACCAATTTTTTTGTTTCATAATTCAGCATTAAAGCCTGGCGAAACATATCGATGCAAAAGTTCAAAAATTTCTTCTGCGTTTCCCTTCCTAAACTAGCAATTTGTTCGCTCCAAAGAATTAAATCCTGAATCGCTTCGGCATTTCCTTTGGCCCTAAAAGCCGCTCGAACCCACGAAACAAACCATTCTTCAAACGGCATTTCTTCACTTTCTTCGTCTAGTAAAAGCAACGCTTTATTATAATTCCCTTGCGATTGATGTGCAATTTTATCGGCCAAACTCGCTTCAATATTCTCTTTAAGAATGAGGCTATCGGCGATTACTTTTTCACTCAAACGACCAAAATGCAACACTTGGCAGCGCGACCGAATGGTTTGAATTATATCTTCTTCATTTTCAGAAATCAATATAAAAACTGTTTTTTCTGGCGGTTCTTCCAACAATTTTAGCAGCTTGTTTGAAGCCGAAATATTCATTTTATCCGCCATCCAAACAATCACTATTTTGTGTCCGCCTTCGTAGGATTTTAAAGAAAGTAATTTTAAAATTTCTTGCGCATCGTCTACGCGAATTTCCCCTTGCTTGTTTTGAACGCCTAAAATTTTGTACCAATCAAACAGCCCTCCGTAAGGATTTTCAGCAACAAATTGACGCCAATCTGCCATAAAATCGACACTCTTGGGTTTGGTTTTTACGTCTTCGGTAGTTACGGTTGGAAAAATAAAATGCAAATCGGGGTGAGAAATCGAATTGAATTTTAGGTTACAGGATTCGTTTCCGTTGGCGTTTTCGCCGTCGGTATTGTGGCATAAAATAGATTGAGCATATGCAATTGCCATCGCCAAAGTCCCGCATCCTTCAGGTCCTACAAACAATTGTGCGTGAGGAATCCTGCCCGAAGACGCGCTTTTTGTCAAATGATTTTTAAGGTAATCTTGTCCTAATATTTGGGAAAACAGCATAAAGCAAAGATAATAGAAAGTTCTTAGAAAAGGTAATTTGGGGATTCGGTTATTCGTAAATTTGTTTAACGCTTTTGAAAAATGGTTTTTAACCGCAAAGCCCGCAAAGTTTTACGCAAGGCTCGCAAAGTGATTAAACTTTTGTTCCTTTTTAATATTTACTTATCTTTTGTTTCTTTTGTGGTGAAAAAAATTAACCGCAAAGAGCGTAGGGGTTTAATTGGTGAATCTGTTGTCAAATAACAAACAATTTGTCAATCTGAATTTATTTCAGATTCTGCTTTTATAGTCTACGTGCCAAGTTTTGTAAACGCATCAGGTCTAAAATTTATTTAGAAATAACACTTAATAAGGCATTTAAAGAACCAATAAGCACACCTACTCCAAAATTATTAGCCCCATTGGGATTAAAAGAATCCTTTTGGTCATAAAAATTAGAACATAACGGAACACTTTTTTCATAATAATACGATTCTTTTGAATAGGAATAAACATCATTTAATTTGGTATTACAATTGTAAATGGACAACACGTTTGCATTAAATGGTTTAAAATTCAAATTTACCTTCAAGTCAGGTGTTGAAACTAATTTGTTATAAAAAAAGACAGGACGATTTAGGAAGTTTGTTTCCAGAGGAGTAGTTATTTTTGAGTAATTCGCTTGAGAATAAGTTGAAAAGCAGGAAAGGAATGAGATAAAATAGAATCCAAACAATAACAATGCTGATTTTTTCATGTATCGATTTTTAGGGTTTCTGTTACTTAAATTTTGCCGCTAACGTTCCATTGCTTCTCCCCAGTTGCGAACTTCGTAACCGATTATTTTCTGTTAAAGATAAAATTTCTTGCGAAAAGTAAACGTGAATTTACCACAAAATTCGCAATCTTGCCAAACGCCTGTTATAAGCCGTTATTTTATTGAATAATTTGTTCCCGGTCCAATTCCGTGTTTTTCTATTAGATTTTTTTCAACCAACTCTGTTAAGATTCTTTTTACTGTAGGACTTGGAATTCCAATTTTACTCGCAATATCTCCAGATTTACATCCAGGTCGGTTTCCTATAAATGTAATAATAGCTTTTTCACGTGGAGACAATTGCATTTCGATTCCGCTTGTTTCGATTTTTTGCATTAACTGTTCTTGAATGTTTTTTAGAGCATCAAAAAAGAAATTTCCCCAATCACTTACATTTTCATTTGGACGCTGTGATTGGCAACTTCTCAAAACTCTATAATATTCAGGTTTTCGATTTTCAACTTCATGTTCAAAACTTACATATTGAATCCAATTGTAACCATTTTTCAATAATAATAATGATGAAATCAATCTGCTTAATCGTCCATTCCCATCTTGAAAGGGATGAATACTTAAAAACTCATATGTAAACAAAGCGCACTTTACTAAAGGATGAGTTGTTTTGTCATTCACATACCAATCGATAAGGTTTCTCATAGCATCTTCTGTAGGAAATCCAGCTTCTGTTGTTTGAAATACAATTTGTTTTGTACCATCAGGTAGATTGGCTTCGACTGCATTACTATGTTGTTTATAATTGCCTTTATGCCATTGATCCTTTTTACTATGTTTCATTAGGATATTATGCAGATTTTTTATGTTGTTTTCTGTTATTTCAATGTCAACATATGATTCAGAAATTCCATCTAATGTCTCAAAATAGCCTACTACTTCTTGTTCGTCTCTATCTTCAAGCTTAGTTATGTCAATTTTCTTGAGTAATTGGTCTACTTCTTCATCGCTCATTCTAGAACCTTCAATTCTAGTAGAAGCACCAACACTCCTAACAGTTGCTATTGATTTTAGCTGTTTTAAACTTTGACCTTCTTTACGTTCCATAGAAGGCCAAGAAGCATCAAATCTGTCGATTAGGCTTATTAAATTAATTAATTTCCAATCTATATCAATTTTAAAATTGTAGACATTATTTTCCATATGACAAATGTATAACATTTTTCAATAATGATACGATATGATTCGTTTTTATTCGATAAATATTCGATAAATATTTTGAATGGTACAAAATGGTACGAAATGGTACGATTTTATGCGATAGTGGTTCGATAATGGCTTATAACTTGTATATAGGTCTGACAAAGTCAGACTTATCAACCCAATATTGGGTCGCTTTGTCTGATAAACGTCCGACTTTATTTATTTCAAATATAGTAATTATTTATATCCAAATTTCTGCAATCCATTTTTATTTAATCAGGGTCTAAATCTAAAATCATAATTCTTAACTCTCAAATCCAAAGCCCGCGCCTAAAAAAATAAAATTACTATATTTGCATCGAATTTAATTTTTAACAAAACCCATTTCAATGAAAACGCTCCAAGACTTCAATTTTAAAAACCAAAAAGCCGTAATTAGAGTCGATTTTAATGTGCCTTTAGACGAGAATTTCCACGTTACCGATACCACCAGAATTGAAGCCGCAAAACCAACCATAGATAAAATTCTTGCCGATGGCGGAAGCGTAATCTTACTATCGCACCTTGGAAGACCAAAGGGCGTTGAAGAAAAATATTCATTGAAACACATCGTGAAAACAGCCACGGAAATCCTAGGGAAAGAAGTCCTTTTTGCATCGGATTGTGTGGGTGAAATTGCCGAAACTGCAGCTAAAAACTTACAACCAGGCCAAGTTTTATTGCTTGAAAATCTTCGCTTTTACCCTGAAGAGGAAGCGGGCGACGTAGCTTTTGCAAAACAATTGGCCTCTTTAGGCGATATCTATGTAAACGATGCTTTTGGAACGGCTCACAGAGCGCACGCCTCAACTACAATTATAGCTCAATTTTTTGAAGGTAAAAAATGCTTTGGTGCGCTACTGACCAAAGAAATCGAGAGTTTAAATCGAGTTTTGAAAAACAGCGAAAAGCCAGTAACCGCAGTTCTTGGAGGTTCAAAAGTGTCTTCAAAAATTACGGTTATCGAGAATATCTTAGATAAAATCGACCACATGATTATTGGCGGCGGAATGACCTTCACTTTCGTGAAAGCATTGGGCGGAAAAATCGGAAATTCTATTTGCGAGGACGATAAAATGGAATTGGCTTTAGCCATTTTGAAAATCGCTAAAGAAAAGGGCGTGCAAATTCATATTCCTGTGGATGTGGTTGCCGCCGATGCTTTTTCTAACGATGCAAATACCCAAATTGTTGATGTGAGAGAAATTCCTGACGGATGGCAAGGGCTTGACGCGGGACCAAAATCATTAGCCGCTTTCAAAAAAGTAATTATGGATTCGAAAACCATACTTTGGAACGGCCCATTGGGCGTTTTTGAATTGCCTGCTTTCGCCAACGGAACAATTACTTTAGGAAATTATATTGCTGAATCTACCGCAAACGGCGCGTTTTCGTTAGTTGGTGGTGGCGATTCTGTGTCGGCGGTTAAACAATTTGGTTTGGAAGAAAAAATGAGCTACGTTTCTACGGGAGGTGGCGCCATGCTTGAAATGTTGGAAGGACGAACCTTACCTGGAGTTGCCGCAATATTGGAATAAAAATTAGTTTTAACACTAATTTATATTTTTTTACGTTTATTACTATTAGATTTGTTAAATACCTAATGAATTGAAATGTAGCATTTTGACATTAAAATATATGAATATACAAAAAATCTCCCTCAGCTTTTTTCTCCTTTTATACCTAAATGCCTTCTCTCAAGATCCAACTGGGACTTTGAAAAAGGAAACAAAAAACGCCTACCTTGATTCTATAAAATCCACTTTTGTTCAAGACAATATTGCATCATGCGTTGATAGTTTATGGATGAAAGAATTATCTAATTTAGATATATACAACGATATTTCGGTAGACATTAAGAACATTAATATCGATAAAAAAGTAGATTTTGAATTACCAACCGAATTATTGAAAGCCAGGTTGGCCTTAATGGACGCGAAATCGCCCTTCAATATCGAATACAATCAAGGGCTTGAAAACATCATAAAATCTTTTTTGAAAAACCGAAAGAAATCATTTGAAAGATTAATGGCTATTTCTGAGTTTTATTTTCCAATGTTTGAAGAAGCCATGGCAAGACAAAACGTGCCTTTGGAGATAAAATATTTGGCAGTGGTAGAATCGGCTTTGAACCCAAAAGCGGTTTCAAGAGTAGGAGCTACGGGATTATGGCAATTTATGTTTCAAACAGGAAAACAATACGGATTAAACATTAACACTTATGTTGACGACCGAAGCGATCCTTTAAAAGCAAGTGATGCTGCCGCGTTGTACATGTCGAATATGTATAAAATTTTTGGTGATTGGGACTTGGTTTTAGCGTCTTATAATTCGGGCCCAGGAAACGTATCGAAAGCCATTCGAAGATCGGGGGGTCAGCAAAACTTTTGGAATATTAGAAAGCATTTACCTAAAGAAACGCAAGGATATGTTCCTGCATTTTTAGCTACGATGTACATTTATGAATACCACAAAGAGCATGGAATTGTTCCTAATAGAGCGGTAATTAAACACTTTGCAACCGACACCATAATGGTAAAAAGAGAAATTACTTTCAAGCAAATTTCTGACTTAATTGATATTCCAGTGTCGCAATTGCAGTTGTTGAACCCTGCTTATAAAAGAGATGTAGTTCCTTTTATTGAAGGCGAAAATCACTATTTGCGCATGCCAAATGATAAAGTGGCAATTTATACTTC
>CANKLD010000085.1 GCA_947483095.1 Bacteroidota bacterium | reverse complement strand
TCCCTTTTTAGAAAAAAACGCGCCCGCAGATTCAAAGTTGCTCAATCCTCCCATTAATCCGTGTAAAACGATTATTGGGGTTCCTTCGCCAGCTTCAAAATAGGTGTAACGACCTTCTTTTTTTAAGACTTGTTCCATGTGTATATCAGTATTTCTATTTGACAAATATAGGATTAATATGTAAAGTTTTTTGAATATGAAATCAAAAATTTTATCCCTTTTAAATTTTTAATAAAATAATTCTTGGGAAAGTTAAATTAAAGTTTTCAAACTATAAATTTTGCATTAAATTTTTTGCACACCCAATTTAATTTCTCAAAACCCCCTTTTTCTGAGATCTTCAAAGACCTGAAATAGAGTTATCTATAAAATGAAGAACTTTTTTTTAATTGATTTATTTAAGAAGTGGTAAAACTTATTAACAAAGTGGTATTTTGTGGTAAATTGTGGGAATTTTTTTTTATTTTTGTCAGTATCATTTAAAAACAAATAAAATTGAATTCAATTATTGGAACATATGAATGCAAAGTTGATGCTAAAGGGAGGCTGCTTTTACCTGCGCCTTTAAAAAAGCAATTGTCAGCATCACTTCTTGACGGTTTTGTCTTGAAGCGTTCGGTTTTTCAACCTTGTTTAGAATTGTATCCAATGGCAGAATGGAACTTGATGATGAATAAAATCAATAAGTTGAACCGATTTGTAAAAAAAAATAATGATTTTATTCGTCGTTTTACTGCGGGTGTTAAAGTAGTAGATATAGATGCTTTAGGTAGATTATTAGTGCCTAAAGATTTGGTAACTTTTGCATCAATTTCTAAAGATTTGGTGCTTTCTTCAGCAGTTAATATAATTGAAATTTGGGATAAAGATTTGTATGAAAATTTCATTTCTAACGATGAAGTTGACTTTGCAGATTTGGCAGAAGAAGTTATGGGCAATGTAAATGATGATGAAAATGGAGTATCATAACCCCGTTTTATTAAAAGAATCTGTAGACGGACTAGATATTAACCCAGACGGAATTTATGTAGATGTGACTTTTGGAGGCGGAGGTCATTCAAGAGAAATCTTAAGTAGGTTAGGTTCAAAAGGCAGATTGTATGCTTTCGATCAAGATGAAGACGCTCTTGCAAATTCTATTGATGACGAACGATTTGTCTTAATAAACGAGAATTTTCGATTTATAAAAAGATTTTTACGATTTCACAATGTTAAAACTGTCGACGGAATTTTAGCTGATTTAGGTGTTTCGTCTCACCAATTTGATGTTGCTGAACGCGGTTTTTCTACTCGTTTTGAAGGAGAATTAGACATGAGAATGAGTCAAAAACAGGACTTAAACGCCTACAAAGTGGTCAACGAATATGACGAAGCTAATTTAAGAAGGGTGTTTCTGGATTATGGAGAATTAAAAAATGCTCCAGTAATTGCCCGAGTACTAATTGAAGCTCGCGAGTTGGAGCCAATAAAAAATACTGAACAGCTAAAAGTGGTCTTAGGTCGTTTTTTGCCAGCACATAAAAGCCATAAGATATTAGCTCAAATGTATCAAGCGATTCGAATTGAGGTCAACCAAGAAATGGAAGTTTTAAAAGAATTTTTAGAACAATCTCTAGAAATTTTGAAACCATGCGGAAGATTAAGTGTTATTTCCTATCATTCATTGGAAGACAGATTGGTAAAAAGAATAATGAAAAACGGAATGTTTGAAGGCGAACCAGAACGCGATTTCTTCGGAAATTTTTCTGTTCCTTTTAATACAATAGGAAAATTAATAGTTCCTGATTTTCAAGAAATAAAAAGCAACAATAGAGCAAGAAGTGCAAAATTGAGAATTGCTGAAAAGAAATAACAAATGAAAAACGGTGTTTACAGCATTTTAAAGGCTAGGTTTTTAATAAACGAAGAAGCGAATGCGGCTAAAAATTGGCGTTTCATAGTATTTCTGATTTTACTAGCTATAGTAATGATTGCAAACAATAATAATGTAGATCAAAAAGTATTTAAAATAATTCAATTATCCGGAGAAGTTAAAGAGTTGCGTTCCGAATTTGTAGATCGAAGATCAGAATTAATGAAATTAAAAATGGAATCTACAGTAACTCAAAAAATGGCAGTAAAAGGAATTTTACCGGCATCTGTTCCGGCGGTTAAAGTAATAGTTAAGAAAAAAGAAGAAAAAGGTTTTTTCAAAAATCTATGGTAGAAGATAATAAAAATAGCACTATAAGAATTTATATGGTTGCAGTGGTCATCTTTTTTATGGCGGTTGCAATTGTAGTAAAAATTACGAATATCCAATGGGTAGAAGGAGACTCATTGCGCAAATTAGCCAACAAACATTCGATTAAAAACTTTGTTATTCCAGCCAATAAGGGTAATATTTATTCTTCAGATGGTAGCTTGCTAGCGACGTCAATCCCAAATTACAATATTCGTTTTGATGCAATTGCTCCTAATGCTAAAGATTTTCAGAAATACATTAAACCATTATCTGATTCTTTAGCAGTATTATTTAATAAACCAAGTAATTTTTTCCAATTAGAATTAACAAGAGCAAGAACAACCGGTAATAGATTTTACTTGTTGGCTAGAGATTTAAGTTACACAGATTACATGAAAATCAAACAATTTCCACTTTTCAAATTAGGAATATATAGAGGTGGAATTATAATCGAACAAGAGGTAGTAAGAAAACACCCAATTGGCGAAATTGCTTCTAGAACTATTGGTTATGAACGAATTACGCCAAAAGGATTGCCCGACGGAAAAGGAATTGAGTGGGCTTTTAGAAAATATTTAAATGGTAAAGATGGAAAAGTACTTAAGCAGAAAATTGCTAAAGGACAATGGAAACCCATTCGTGATGTAAATGAAGTAGAGCCACAAGACGGTTATGATATTATTTCTACTCTAGATGTTTATATTCAAGATATTGCCCATCATGCATTGATGGACCAATTAATAAAATACAAAGCGGATCATGGTTGTGTAGTAGTTATGGAAACCAAAACGGGTTATGTGAAAGCAATTTCAAATTTGGGTAGAATAGCCGAAAATACCTACGCTGAAACTACAAATTATGCTATTCAAGAATCTCACGAACCTGGTTCTACTTATAAATTAGCTGATTTAATGACACTGCTTGAAGATAAAAAAGTAGATACAAGTGCTGTATATAATACCAATGGCGGAGTTGTTACTTACTTTGGAAATAAAGTAGTGGATTCTCATGAAGGAGGTTATGGAGCCATTTCATTGGCTAAAGGTTTTGAAAAATCATCCAATACTGTTATGGTTCAAGCGGTTTATAACAACTATAAAAATGAACCCTCAAAATTTGTAAATCACCTCAAAGCCTATGGTTTAAATTCTAGATTAGGATTGCCGTTTCAAGGAGAAGGAAAGCCTTATATACCTGATCCGAAGGATAAAACATGGTCCAATATTTCACTTCCGTGGATGGCTTTTGGTTATGGAGTTTCGATAACCCCACTACAAACATTAACCTATTATAATGCTGTTGCAAATAATGGAGAAATGGTAAAACCACAATTCGTTTCTGAAATTAAAGAATGGAATAAAACAGTAAAAAAATTCGATAAGAAGGTAATGAACCCTAAAATATGTACGCAAGAAACAATTTTGAAATTGAAAGCTGTTTTGGAAAATGTTGTAAAAAGAGGAACAGCATCAAAATTATATACTAAGGATTTTTCGATGGCTGGAAAAACAGGAACCGCTCAGGCTAACTACGGCACTAATGGCGGGGCAGACAAACATTATATATCCTCATTTGTAGGTTATTTTCCAGCAGATTTACCTAAATATTCTTGTATTGTTGTGGTTCACGATCCAGATTCTTCGAATAATAATTATTATGGTGCGGATGTAGCAGGACCAGTTTTTAAAAGAATTGCTCAAAAAATATTTACGGATTCTCCTACAAAAAACGAAATCAAAAATTTGGAACTGAAAAATTCCAATCAAGAAAAAAACTATTCTGAATACTATACAAAATTACAGAATAACAAAAATGTCATCCCAGATTTAAAAGGAATGTCTGGAATGGATGCAGTGGCATTATTAGGAAATTTAAAAGTAAAAGTAAAAGTAATTGGCATTGGAAAAGTAAAAAAACAATCTATAAACCCAGGCGGAGCAATAAAAAGTAATACAATTATAACATTAGAATTATCGTGATTAATTTAAAAGACATACTTTGGAAAGTAGCGATTGAGGCAGTTCATGGCTCAACGGATGTTGCTATTGAAAAAATGGAATTTGATTCTCGAAAAGTTTCTGAGAACGATGTCTTTATTGCTATTCGCGGTTCAATATCTGATGGACATGAATTCATAGAAACGGCTACTAATAAAGGAGCAATAGCCATTATTTGTGATGTTTTCCCTGAAATTATTATTGCCGGTATTACATACATAAAAGTGAATAATACCAATAAAGCAATGGCTTTTATGGCTGCAAATTATTTTGATAATCCTTCCCAAAAATTAAAATTAATTGGGATTACAGGAACCAATGGTAAAACTACAATCGCCTCTTTATTGTTCCAATTATTCCAAAAAGCAGGGTATAAAACAGGCTTACTTTCAACAGTTAAAATTGTCGTTGACACAAATGAATATAAGGCAACCCATACTACTCCAGATTCTATTTCAATAAATCATTATTTAAATGAAATGGTAAATGCAGGTGTTGACTACTGTTTTATGGAAGTCAGTTCACATGGAATTCATCAAAAACGAACAGAAGGTTTGCATTTTTCGGGAGGGGTTTTCACCAATTTGTCCCACGACCATTTAGATTATCACGCTACGTTTTCTGAATACAGAGATGTAAAAAAATCGTTTTTCGATCATTTACCAAAAACTGCTTTTGCATTATCAAATATCGATGATAAAAATGGGGCAGTAATGATGCAAAACACCAATGCCAAAAAAAGGACCTATGCATTAAAAACCTATGCTGATTATAAAGCTCAAATTTTAGAAAATCAATTGTCGGGGTTGTTGCTGAAAATAAACGATAGTGAAGTTTGGGTGCGTTTAATAGGAACTTTTAATGCCTATAATTTGCTCGCTATTTATGGAACGGCAGTTGAATTGGGAATGGAATCTTTAGAAGTTCTTCGATTATTATCGGAGTTAGAAAGTGTGTCGGGTAGATTTCAATATGTGGTTTCAAATGGTAAAATCACTGCCATTGTTGATTATGCGCACACCCCAGATGCTCTAGAAAACGTATTAAAATCCATCAACGATATTCGCACTAAAAATGAACAATTAATTACCGTAGTAGGTTGTGGTGGTGACAGAGATAAAACGAAAAGACCAGTAATGGCGGACATAGCGTCTGATTTAAGTGATAAAATTATTATTACATCTGATAATCCTAGAACTGAAAATCCGGAAACCATTATTGAAGAAATGGAGCGAGGAGTTGCTCCTCAAAATTTTAAAAAAACAGTTTCTATTATTGATAGAAAACAGGCGATAAAAACGGCATGCCAATTGGCTCAAGCCAATGATATTATTCTAATTGCTGGAAAAGGCCATGAAACTTATCAAGAAATTAATGGGGTTCGTCATGATTTTGATGATATGAAAATGGTAAAAGAAATGTTAGACCAATTAGGAAAATAAAGACAAAAAGAGAATCGAATAACCGAATTACCAAATAAACGAAACTATGTTATACTATTTATTTGAATACCTGCACAAAGCTTTAAACATTCCTGGAACTGGAGTATTTCAATATATTACGTTTAGATCCGCATTA
>CANKLD010000084.1 GCA_947483095.1 Bacteroidota bacterium | reverse complement strand
TAACCTGGAATTACCCCAAGTGAAACTTCTGGCAATCCCATTTTTGCGTTTTCAGAAGCCACTCTAAAATGACAAGACATGGCCAATTCTAATCCTCCGCCCAAGGCAAATCCATTGATTGCGGCTATTACGGGTGTTGATAAATTTTCGATAAAATCAAATAAAACGGCTTGTCCTTGCAAAGCCAAATCAGCTCCTTCGGATTCAGAAAAATTAGCAAATTCTGAAATATCCGCACCCGCTACAAATGCTTTATCGCCACTTCCCGTTAGAATTATTACTCGAATTTCTTTATTATTTTCTAATGTTTTAAAGGCTTCGTGTAATTCTAAAATGGTTGCTTTATTTAATGCGTTCAACTTTGTAGGTCGATTGATAGTTACCTTTGCGATGTTTGTTTCTTGAAAAACTAAGATATTTTCGTAGTTCATTTTGCTGATTTTATGAATTAATTATTGGCAAAGAAACCGTAAAAGTTGCTCCTTCACCCTGCTCTGTTTCAAATGTAATTGATCCTTTATAATTTTCAATAATATTCTTAATAATTCCTAATCCCAATCCCATTCCGCTATTTTTGGTGGTGAATTTTGGTTCAAATATTCGATCTATATTTTCGATTTCAATGCCAATTCCATTGTCTTTTACCAAAATAAGAACGTTGTTTTCTTCTTTTTTTACAGATACCAAAATAGTTTTGACCGCTTGATTTTCTGGCAGTGATTGGATCGCATTTTTAACTAAATTAGTAATCACACGTATCAATTGCGCGCGATCCATTTTAGAAATAATTTCCTTTTCTTCGCTTTCAAAAACGATATAATCTTCATTGAAAATATCCAATGTCAACTCAACCACATTCACCACATTTAAAGTTTCGTTTTGTTGCGCTGGCATCGATGCAAAATTAGAAAACGCTGATGCAACCGAACTCATGGTGTCAATTTGCTGAATTAATGTCTTCGAATAATCGTTTAATTTTTGTTTTAAATCTGGGTCGTTAGGGTCAAATTTTCGTTGGAAACTTTGCACCGTTAATCGCATTGGCGTAAGCGGATTTTTAATTTCGTGCGCCACTTGTTTTGCCATTTCTCGCCACGCTTCTTCCCGCTCGCTTTGTGCTAATTTTGAGGCACTTTCTTCTAATTCATCGACCATTCCATTGTAGGCACGAATTAACAAATTGATTTCTTTGCTATTTGCTTCCAATACAATTTTCTCGTTTTTCTGATCCAAACTCGTGTCACGTAATTTGTCGGAAATTGTTTTTAAAGACTTCGTGATATAGGTTGAAAGGAAATAGGCAACTCCAAAAGCGATAACCAACATAAACGCATAAACTTGTCCCAATTTTATCAAGAAATTTTGAAGTTCCGCTTCATAAAAACTATCGTCTTCCTCATACGGAATGTTTAAAATTCCAAGTGGTTTAAACTTTTCATCTTTAATAATACTAAAGGAAGAACGGTTTTTAACTCCGTCGATATTTTTTATGTCAACGTATCTTTTTTCAATGGAAGATTGAACCAATTTTAAAATGTATTTCGGAATTGGAGGCGCTACAGGATCAACAGAAAAAGAAGCTTTTGAGGATTTTAATAGTTTTCCATCCAGTCCAAAAATATTGATTTCTAAACCATGTATTTGTGATAATTCATGAATTTTATCTTTAAAAATCAAGTCTAAATTATTGGCTGAAAGCGGATACGTCGTATTGGCGAGAACATAATTTATATGTTCGTTTATCGCCGTTTCTTTACGTTCTAAACGCTCTTGATGGTAAACTTTGGATTCGTTTTTAAATTGAATTATTGAAATAGAAGCCATTAATATAGAAGCTATCAAAACCAATACAATCATCGATAGGAAAATCCTAGTTCGAAGGGAAAGCATTGACATTTTAAAGCTCATAAAAAAGTGTTCAGCAATTAGTATTCAGTGTTCGGTAGTTGGGTTTAAAATTTTATTCAGTTTTAAAGCTGAACTCTAAAACCTGATTACTGTTCACTATTTTTCTCTCTAATTCGTTTGTACATTTTAAATCCTAAAATAATAATAATTGAAAAAAGGAAGATTCCAACAACCCCGTAAATCCAGTTGAAAGCATTTTTTAGTACAACTAAAAATACTACCGAAAATAGAATTATAGTTGCCCCTTCATTCCACAAACGCATAAAATTGGAGGAGTATTTCACTTCATTTTTTTGTAATTCTTTATAAATAGAGTGACACTTAATATGGTATAAATACAATAAAAATACAAATCCTAATTTCACGTGCATCCAGGGCATTAGCAACCACGCTTTTCCAATAGCCGTAAAAAACAGCATCCAATAAGCAAAAATACTTGCTAAAATAGCACTTGGCCAAGTGATAATATACCACAACCGGTACGTCATTATTTTATATTGATTTTGCAATATATCCTTTTCAGGAGATGGTTTGTCATTGGCTTCAATTTGGTAAACAAAAAGACGAACAATATAAAAAAGTCCTGCAAACCAAGTGATTACAAAAATGAGATGAAGCGATTTTAGGTAGTTGTAGTATTCCATATTTTTATAAATTAGCCACGAATTCACAAATTCAAATTAAATAATTCGTGAATTCGTGGCAAAAAGTTTGTTACTTTGCCCAATTCTCAATCCAATTTGCAACCGTTTGACACCATTCGTCGCCATCGTTCATACAAGGAATTGCCATAAAATTTTCGCCACCGTTTTCTTTGAATTCATGACCGGCTTCCATAGCAATTTCTTCTAAAGTTTCCAAGCAATCCGAAACAAATGCTGGTGTAACCACCGCTAAGTTCTTAATTCCTTTTTTAGGCATTTTGTTCACTTCCACATCGGTGTAAGGGGTCAACCATTTGTCGCCCGCCAATCTCGATTGGAAGGTTTGGCTGTATTTCCCTTCTGGAATTCCTAAATATTTCACCACTTGTTTTGTCGTTTCATAACATTGATGGCGGTAACAAAATTCATGTGCTGGTGAAGGTGTGTTACAACAAGATCCTTCTCCCGAAGAGTCGGGATTACAATGTGATTTGGTAATGTCGGTTTTACGAATGTGACGCTCTGGGATTCCGTGATACGAAAACAATAAATGATCGTATTCAAAGCCGTCCAAATGCTTTTTTATTGAATGTGATAAACTTGAAATGTAATCTGATTTATTGTAAAACGCAGGGACAATTGTAAATTTCATCTCAGGAAAATACTTTTTTCTATGCTCTTCAGCCAATTCTAAAATGGTCGTTGTAGAAGCCATTGCGTGTTGCGGATATAAAGGAAATAACATTACTTCGTCAACGCCTTTATCTTTCAATTCTTGCAATCCTTTTAGTATAGACATTTTTCCATAACGCATCGCCAATCCAACGGGAATGGAAGACAATTGCTGCACTTTTTTCTGCATTCTTTGCGATATCACAACTAAAGGAGACCCTTCTTCCCACCAAATTTTAGCATAAGCAGCCGCTGATTTTTTAGGTCTTGTTTGTAAAATAATTCCTCGTACCAATAAAGCACGAAGCAAAAATGGCACATCAATTACATATTTATCCATTAAAAACTCATCCAAATACGGCTTGACATCTTTTGCAGTTGGACTTTCTGGAGAACCTAAATTGACTAATAATACACCTTTCATATTTTTATATTTATTTAATAAAGTAAATTTTACTTACTTTCTATTATTATGTTTTACGAATTATTTAAATTATGTGTTGGGGTTAATTGCCATTAAATATTTTTTTGGCGTGGTTGCAAATTTCTTTTTGAAAGCCGCTATAAAATGACTTCCTGTGCTGTAGCCAATTTTCAATCCTACTTCATTTACATTATAGGAGCCACTGTCCAATAATTTTCGGGCGCAATCCATTTTGTAATCAAAAAGGAAGCCATAAACGGTATCGCCATAAATTTGTTTGAAACCCATTTTTAATTTCTTCAAATTCAATCCTACTTGGTCTGCCAATTCTTGTAAACCTGGCGGTTCTGCCATATTTGCAATTACAATTTCCTTCGCTTTTTTAATTTTCATGACATTTTCTTCGTCAATTAAAAACGGACATTGTTCCGCATCTGGATCTTCGGAACGGTTGAAATACAAACTCAATAATTCGTATCCTTTTCCTTTATAATAGAGGTTTTTAATATTTGGATGTAAATTATAATGAAACAATTGGCTCAATACAATTGCCATTGAAGGGCTTATATCACTTTCGTTATAATATTTTTTATCCTGATTTTCACCACTCAAAAAAGGAATATAACTGGCTTCAGTAGAAAATAATGCATGGAATTTTTTGATAGAAATTATCACAGAAATCACCCAAGTTTGCGGTTCTAATATTAAATTTAATGGCAATTCCTTCTGTGGATTATAAAGCAATAACGATTTTTCTTCTCTCAAATCTAAGGTGTAATTCCCTTGATTAAAAATAAATTTAGCGTTTCCTTTGATTCCAAAATGAAATTGAATAAGCCCTTGATTGATTTGCTTTTCAACTTGAAAAGGTTCATTTCCATCGTTTTGAAAGCGAATTAAGATAAAATCATCTTCAATTTTTATTACTTCTTGAGAACCCATAGCGATATTTTTTTTATTTAAAAAATACAATTTTTTAACTTATTTATTTAGAATGTATCTAAATAGACGGGCTTTAAACGTTCTATTCTATTGCAAAAATAGAAATATAAATACAAAAATAACGATTTAAACTCAGAAATTCTCGTAGCGACACAAATAGTCCTTTAAGCGTTGTTTTTATAAAAACTATAGCTATAATTTTGCCAAACTTTATGTAAAGTGAATTTATGAAAAACAATCAATCGAAACAGCTCTATTTTTATTCTGTAGGATTAAGCTATAAAAAAGCCGATGCCGAAATCAGAGGAAAATTTAGTTTGGATTCAGCAGCCAAAACACGTTTGCTTGAACAAGCGAAATTGGGAGGTATTGAGAGTTTAATTGTGACTTCAACTTGCAATAGAACCGAAGTTTACGGTTTTGCTGAACACCCATTCCAACTGATAAAACTAATTTGCGAACACAGCCAAGGAACAGTTGAAGGATTTCAAGAATTTGGTTTCATTTATAAAGGACAAGACGCTATAAATCATATTTTTCAAGTGGGAACTGGCTTAGACAGTCAAATTCTAGGTGATTTTGAAATCATAAGCCAATTAAAATTGAGCTTTGCCGAATCTAGAAAATTAGGATTAATAAATACCTATTTGGATCGATTGATAAATGCCGTAATTCAAGCAAGTAAAAAAATCAAAACCGATACCGAAATTAGCTCAGGAGCAACTTCCGTTTCATTTGCATCGGTTCAATATATTATCAAAAATGTAGAAGACATTGGAAACAAAAATATCTTGCTTTTTGGTACAGGAAAAATCGGTAGAAATACCTGTGAAAATTTGGTGAAACACACCAAAAACGAACAAATTACACTGATCAATAGAACAAAAGATAAGGCTGAAAAACTGGCTGGAAAATTGAATTTGATCGTTAAAGATTATGCCGAATTGCATTTGGAACTTCAAAAAGCCGATGTGGTGGTTGTGGCAACTGGCGCTCAAAATCCTACAATCGACAAAGCTATTTTAAATCTTAAAAAGCCAATTCTAATCCTAGATTTATCGATTCCAAAAAACGTTCATGAAAATGTAACTGATTTAGAAGGGGTAACTTTAATTCATATGGATCATTTATCAGAAATGACAGACGATACTTTGGAAAGAAGAAAACAACATATTCCTGCCGCCGAAGCGATAATTGAAGATTTCAAAATGGAATT
>CANKLD010000083.1 GCA_947483095.1 Bacteroidota bacterium | reverse complement strand
TTAGTAAAATTAACTCCTCCAGGAGAAATGGGTGCTGATGTTGTTTTAGGAACTTCACAACGTTTTGGAATTCCGTTGGGTTATGGTGGTCCACACGCAGCCTTTTTTGCCACAAAAGACGAGTACAAAAGAAGTATGCCAGGAAGAATTATCGGAGTAACAGTTGATACCAACGGAAATCGTGCGTTAAGAATGGCATTGCAAACGCGTGAACAACACATTAAAAGAGACAAAGCGACATCTAATATTTGCACAGCACAAGTATTATTGTCTGTAATGGCAGGAATGTACTCTGTTTTTCATGGTCCAAAAGGATTAAAATATATTGCAAATAAAGTTCATGCTTCTGCAGCAACATTAGCAAATGAGTTGAAGAAATTAGGTTATGAACAAACCAATAATGCCTTTTTTGATACCATTGTAGTAAAAGCAGATGCTAAGAAAGTGAATGAATTGGCATTGAAAAATGAAATTAATTTCTATTATATTGACGATACTACAATTTCAATTTCTTTAAATGAAACGACTAGTATTTCCGATTTAAATAAAATTATTGAAATTTTTGCTGCAGCAAATGGAACTCAGGCTACTACAATTCTAGAATTAACTTCAACAGATCATTTTCCAGAACATTTAATTAGAACTTCAGAATTTTTAAAACACGAGGTGTTTAATAGATATCATTCAGAATCTGCAATGATGCGTTACATTAAAATGTTAGAAAGAAAAGATTTGGCTTTGAATCATTCCATGATTTCGCTGGGTTCTTGTACAATGAAATTGAATGCAGCAGCTGAAATGTTGCCTTTGAGTAATCCAATGTGGAATAATATTCACCCATTTGTCCCTCTAGATCAAGCGCAAGGCTATAAAGAAATGTTGACTAAATTAGTACAACAATTAAATGAAATTACCGGTTTTGCAGGAACTACTTTACAACCTAATTCTGGAGCACAAGGAGAATATGCTGGACTAATGGTTATTCGGGCTTACCATCATTCTCGTGGTGACCACCATAGAAATATTGCCTTAATTCCATCTTCAGCTCACGGTACGAATCCGGCGTCTGCAGCGATGGCAGGTATGAAAGTTATTGTTACCAAAACACTTGAAAACGGAAATATTGATGTAGACGATTTACGTGAAAAAGCAATTTTATACAAAGACGAACTTTCTTGTTTAATGGTAACTTATCCCTCTACGCATGGAGTTTTTGAAAGTGCTATTCGAGAAATTACTCAATTAATTCACGATAATGGAGGTCAGGTTTATATGGATGGTGCCAATATGAATGCACAAGTAGGATTAACAAATCCTGCAACAATTGGTGCCGATGTTTGCCACTTGAATCTTCATAAAACATTCGCGATTCCACATGGTGGTGGAGGTCCTGGAGTTGGCCCAATTTGCGTAGCCCCTCAATTAGTTCCGTTTTTACCTTCAAATCCTGTAGTTTGTACTGGTGGAGAAAATGCTATTACGGCAATATCTGCAGCCCCTTGGGGATCAGCATTAGTATGTTTGATTTCTTATGGATACATTTCAATGTTGGGTGCAGAAGGAGTTACCAATGCCACTAAATATGCTATTTTAAATGCAAATTATATTAAAGAGCGTTTGAACGGCCATTATGATACTTTATATTCTGGTGAAATGGGACGTGCCGCTCACGAAATGATTATAGAATGCCGACCATTCAAGCAAAAAGGAGTTGAAGTTACCGATATTGCAAAACGATTGATGGATTATGGTTTTCATGCGCCTACCGTTTCTTTTCCAGTTGCAGGAACCATGATGATAGAGCCTACAGAAAGTGAAAATTTAGAAGAGTTGGATCGTTTTTGTGATTCCATGATAGAAATTAGAAAAGAAATTGAATCAAGCACAATTGAAGATCACGATACGGTTTTGAAAAATGCACCTCATACTTTAATGATGGTTACCGCAGACGTTTGGAATTTTCCTTACACTCGTGAAAAAGCCGCTTTCCCATTAGAATACATTTCTGAAAATAAATTTTGGCCTACCGTTAGAAGAACTGATGACGCCTACGGAGATAGAAATTTAGTTTGTTCTTGTGCTCCAATTGAAGCGTATATGGAAAGTTAAAAACAAAATAATTATTAAGTTAAATCCATCTCAGAAGTCAAATTTTGAGATGGATTTTTTTATATTTGAATATGAAAGACATAGAAACACAAGACGATTTATATTTTTTAGTAGATAATCTCTATCAAAGATTATTATCAGATTCTTCCATTAGTTATATTTTTACAGATGTAGTGAAAATTAAATTGGAAGAGCATTTGCCGATTCTGGTAACATTTTGGTCACAAGCAATTTTCGATACCGGCGGATATTTCAATAATCTAACAAAAATCCACTTGGATATTAATGAAAAAGAAAAGCTAACACCTGAATTATTCACCATTTGGTTGAACCATTTTAATGCCGCTGTTGATGCTAATTTTATTGGAAACAATGCAGAGAAAATCAAAACTCAAGCTTTAAGTTTAGCAACCGTAATGCAAATAAAAATAAATATCGACAATAACAATAAATAATCAATAAGTAATGAACTCAAAATTTGATTATTTCATAATTACACTTCTCTCAAAGTTAATTTAACGTTAATTGACAAATTTAATTATTAAATTAGCTTGTAAATATATTTCAAAACGATGAACATAAAAATAACGGGATCTGGAAGTTACCTCCCAGAAATAGTTGTAAGCAATTTAGATTTTAGCAATCATCTTTTCATGAATGAAGACGGAACCCCATTTGCTTATAGCAATGAAACCGTAATAGGAAAATTTAAAGGGATAACAGGAATTGAGGAGAGAAGATATGCTGAACCTTCAATAATTACTTCTGACATGGCCTATTTAGCTTCTGATAAAGCAATAAAAAATGCAGGTATTGATCCTGAGTCGTTAGATTATATTATAGTTGCTCATAATTTTGGTGACATAAAAAGTGGCACCATTCAATCGGATGCTGTTCCTTGTTTGGCAGCTCGCGTAAAAAATAAATTACAAATTCAAAACCCAAAATGCGTTGCTTTTGATATCCTTTTTGGATGTCCAGGATGGATTGAGGGAATGCTTCAAGCCTATGCCTTAATAAAATCGGGGATGGCTCAAAAATGTTTGGTTATTGGCGCAGAAGCATTATCAAGAGTGGTGGACCCTCACGATCGAGATTCTATGATTTATGCTGATGGAGCAGGAGCAACTATATTGGAAGCTAGTGATGAAAATTGCGGAATTTTATCTTACGAAAGTGCTTCTTATACTTATACTGAAAAAGAGTACCTTTTTTATGGAAAATCGTACAATACTAATTTAGATCCGGATGTTTTTTATATAAAAATGCATGGTAGAAAAATTTACGAATTTGCTTTAAGCAATGTTCCTACAGCCATGAAAAGTTGTTTAGAAAAAAGTGGTATTGCAATTGAAGAGGTGAAGAAAATTCTAATTCATCAAGCCAATGAAAAGATGGATGAAGCCATAATCAACCGTTTTTATAAATTATACAACCAAACTCCACCTCAAGGAATTATGCCTATGAGCATTAATTTTTTAGGAAATAGTAGTGTGGCTACAATTCCAACATTATATGATTTATTGGTGAATAATCAACTTGAAAATCATGAAATTAAAAAAGGGGATGTTTTGCTTTTTGCTTCTGTAGGAGCTGGAATGAATATTAACGCTTTTGTTTACAGGTATTAGAATCGCAATTTCTGAATCGTTTTTTCAAGCCAAAAATTATAAGAATAAACTAATTTTAGTTTGTAAATAACCAATAGATTTAATGACAAGCAAAATACGGTTTTGTAAATTAAATTTAATAAATGGTTGTTTAAAATCGGTAAATAATAGCTAATTAATAGCACCGACACAAATACCATTATCAATTTTATATAGGAATTATCGAAAGGTAGAATTTTGAATTTCTTATAAATAAATAGCAATTTTGAAAAATTAAAAAGTAACATAGATATTAATGATGCCACAGCAACACCCTCAATTCCATAGTTTAATATCTTGATAAACAAAACATTAAGAGAAACATTCAATACTATTAGCAATCCAATTGCGATCAAATTGAATTTATAATATTTAGAATAGGTAATAATTTCTCCATTAAATCCAGTTCCCATATTTATCAAAACATTGAATCCCAAGATTAAAATCACGGGAATGGAATCCATTAAATTTTCATGTGTTGGTAACAACATAAATAAATTCTCAATTCCTAAGAAAATGCAACTGTAAAGAAGCGCTCCAATAAAGAAAAGTAGTTTTGAAATTTCCTTGTATTTTAAATCTAATTCAGAAATTTGATTGTTTTTTATAAAGTTTGAAATTATTGGTGCATACAAAATAAAAATTCCAGTTGCAGGAACCGCTAGGGCTGAAGCCAATGTAACTCCGATACTGAAAGTACCATTTGCCTCCATAGAAATAAATTTTGGAATCATGATGGAGTCAATCCTAAAGGCAAATACGGATCCTAAACTTCCAGCAAATGCAAACATTGAAAAGCGGTACATTTCTGTCTTACTAATCTCCGAAAATAACGATTTGAAATCGAATTTAAATCTAGGTTTGAAGTAATAAAACAGGTAAATCCCTATTAAAACAGCTATCATTCCATAGGCAATAATATAGAAAAGTAACGATTCTTGGATAGTATAAATTTGGTTTAACACCAATATAAAAACCAATGGCAATATAAGTTTCGGGATAATATTATCAAATAATGTGGGGATTGCTATTTTTCCAATTATGGTAGATTGTTTTTTAAACAAATCAATTAAAGCGAGTGATAATCCAATTGGGAAAGCCAAATAAATATATTTAAAACCAGATAAAGCTGGAATTAATGAAGCTAATCCTATCAAAGAAAGTATAATTAATCCTATTGAAAAAATGGATAATACACTATAGGAGAAAAGTTGTTTTTCTTGATTGGAATCTAATTTTGGTCCAAATTTGATTAGTGTTTGGGAAGCTCCTAAAAGCATTATTGGAAATAAAATTTGCGCTAAAGATTCTACATATCTAAAAATTCCAAGCATTTCTTTATTTTTAGGATATATGAAAAGGGTGGAAACAATTCCGATAAGTATTCCTACATAATTAATTATGGTAAAGAAAAAAGCTTGTTTGTGAGTTTCCTTATTTGACATAATTATAGCGGTAAAACACCATTTATACCTTTAATTGAATTTTTACGAATTTGTATTATCGTTCTAATATTCAAAAGTAAGTTAAAATAATACAATAGGAGTTTAATAAATAAAGAAATCGTTTTTAATGCACCTTGACTTGAAAAATGAAATTTCGATAACCCAAAAACCGATTTTAATCCTTGAAATAGTGAGATTAAAAGGGAATTATTACAATTTATCATCTGATTTAAAACCAAATACTTGGATTGTAATTCTATTTTATTTGAATTTAATTTCACCATTCGATCATGGCAAATAGTAGCATTTTTCACAACCCCAATTTTAAATCCGTGGTATTTAACTCGGTCACAAAAATTTCTATCTTCACCATAATGATTAAATATTGGATCAAAATATCCTGTTTTTGAAAAACAATCTTTTGAAACTAACCAAGCAGCAGCATTAATAAAAGGCACAATTCGAAGAGATTCTGAGTCCTCATCTTTATTGTATCTATTGAAATAGGTATTAAAATTTTCATCTAAAGTTATTTCGTCAGCTGAATAATGCAAAGGGCTAACGATGCCCAAATTGGGGTTTTTGAATAAAGCTTCAGCTAAATTGGTAATGGTATTTTCATAAACCCAAGTGTCTTGATTTAGTAAGTAAATGGCATCGGCACCTTTTTTAATAGCCAAATCAATTCCAATAGTATTGGCTTTGCCAAAACCTAAATTATTTTTATTTTGAATAAGTTCAATAGCGCTGAATTCCTTTATTATATTGATTGTTTCGTCTGTTGATGCGTTGTCAACGATAATGATATCAATAGGA
>CANKLD010000082.1 GCA_947483095.1 Bacteroidota bacterium | reverse complement strand
TGAACAGGAGAATAACCTTTGATGTACTCAAACATTTCTTTTGAATCTTCAGCAGTTCCATAATCATAAGCCCATCCTGCTCCCGCTGTAAAAGTGTGGTAACGCAACATATCTAGTACTCCCACAGCCGGAAGAGCGACCTTCATTAAATCCGGTTTTTGCGTCATTACAGCGCCAACTAACAACCCGCCGTTGGACCCGCCTTTAATAGCTAAGAAATCAGAAGAAGTGTAATTTTCGGCAATTAAATATTCAGCCGCAGCTATAAAATCATCAAATACATTTTGCTTTTGAAGTTTGGTTCCTGCATCATGCCATTTCTTACCGTATTCTCCACCTCCGCGAAGGTTGGCAACAGCATATATTCCTCCCATTTCAAGCCAAACCGCATTGGCAATACTAAAACTTGGCGTTAAGCTAATATTGAAACCACCATAACCATAAAGAATAGTAGGGTTTTTCCCTTCTAATTTCAACCCTTTTTTGTGGGTAATAATCATAGGAATTTTAGTTCCGTCCTTTGAAGTATAAAAGACTTGCGTTGAAATATAATTTTCGCTTTTGAAATCAACTACTGGTTTTTTATAAACGGTTGCCTTTCCCTCTTTAGGATTATAACTGTAAATAGTTGCCGGCGTAGTATAATTTGTAAAAGAGAAATACAGTTCAGCATCTTTTGTTTTTCCGCCAAAACCCGATGCAGTTCCAATACCTGGAAGAGGTACTTCTCGAATTAATGTCCCTTTAAAATCGTATTGTTTTACTAACGAAATAGCATCCTTCATGTAAGTTGCAAAAATATATCCCGCTCCAGTACTTGGCGATAACACATTGTCGGTTTCTGGGATAAAATCCACCCAGTTTTCAATACCTGGATTACTTGCATCTACACTTACAATTCTTTTATTTGGAGCGTTTATATTGGTAAGGATATATAGTTTTGATCCTAAATTGTCTATTACGTCAACATCAAAATCAAAGTTGCTTACAATAGGAATAATTGCAGCGTTAGGCTTACTTAGATCTTTTAAATACAGTTCGTTACCAGAGGTAGAATTTGCTGCAGATATAAACAAATAACGATCATCTTCAGAAACACTTCCGCCCACATAGCGACGTTTTTCCTTGTCGCCAAAGATTACTAAATCTGTTTTTTGAGCGGTACCTAATTGGTGAAAGTACAATTTATGTTCGTCTGTTTTAGCCGAAAGCTCACTTCCTTTTGGCTTTTCATAACTAGAATAAAAAATCCCCTCGTTTCCTTTCCAAGAAAGTCCGCTAAATTTTACATCAATAAGGGGAGTGTCAATTTCTTTATTTGTTTTGGCATCTATAAAAATTACTGTTCTCCAATCACTTCCTGCTTTAGAAATGGAATAGGCAACCTTTGAACCGTCTTTGGAAAAACTCACCCCGTCTAGAGATGTTGTAGCGTCTTTTGAAAAAGTATTGGGGTCTAAAAAAAGTTCTTCTTTTCCAGATTTATCGGTTCTGTACAATACCGATTGGTTTTGAAGCCCATTATTTTTATAGAAATAAGTATAGTCACCTTCTTTGAATGGAGCAGAAATTTTTTCATAATTCCATAGTTTTTCCATACGCTCTTTGATTTTATTTCTAAAAGGAATTTTAGATAAATAATCAAAAGTTAATTTATTTTCTTCTTTAACCCAAGCGGCTGTTTCATCATATTTGTCGTCTTCTAACCATCGATAAGGATCATTAACTTCAGTACCGAAATAAGTATCAACGGTTGCTGTTTTCTTTGTTTCTGGGTAGGTTAATGGCTCCATTTTTTGATTTTGACTAAACGTGGCAATGGAAGTGGTAACCGCCATTACTAAAATTATTTTTTTCATAAGAGATTAGTTTTACACAAAAATAGCGAGTTTATTATTAAAATAAACACATTTAAATGCAATGAATTCTTTTATAAATTAAAATTGATTCCCAAAACGATATTTCTTCCAATATTTGGAATCCCGTCATTTTTCAATCTTGATAAATGGGCGATATAGTTTTTGTTAAACAGATTATTACCATTAAGATTAAAATTAAAATGGGTTTTCCCAATGTTAATTTGACCGCCAATTCCCAAATTAACCAATGTATATCCTTCGGAATAGGTTTCAAACCCGCTGATTTTTTTTTGGTCGAAAGTATTGGAAACATTCAATGTTGCAAAGCCGTCATTCAACCAATTTTTAATTTTGAATTCTGCGCGCAAGCTGTTATTCCAATTGTTAGCAGGGATTAACGGCAAGAAATCACTCCCGAGACCTCGGGATTGTTTTTCGCCTGTTACTGTTTCAAAACTGCTCTCAAAATGAAGCCAATCCAAAGGGTGTGGGTGAAAATGAAGTCCAAATTCTCCACCATACAACATAGCATCGGTTTGATAATAATTATACACATCATAACCTGCAATTGTTGTAGGGGAAGGGTTTAAATAAATATAATTATTGATTTTATTGTAGAACCCATTGGCAAAAAACTCAAAATGGCTGTTTTGATATTCTAAATTTAAATCCGTTTGTACGTTTTGTTCCGTTGCTAAATTACTATTTCCAATTTCATATCGATTGGCGCCTTCATGAACGCCATTTGAAGTCAATTCTGCTAAATTTGGCGCTCGGAAACCAGAAGCCAAATTAACTCTCAACGTAAATTCTTTAGTTAAATTAGTTTTGTAGCCTAGCGACCCATTAAAGCTGTTGTAACTTTTTGCAAGCGCCTCAAATGAGCCTTCTTCGCCCGAAATCCCATAGCTTTCACTGGTAATATTTCTATTATCAAAACGAATTCCGGCTTGTAAAACATTCGAATTCCATTCGTAATTTGCCGTTCCAAACACCCCAAAATCGTTCGTTTTAGCATTAGGAATTAAGTATTCAATTCCAGAATTCACATTGGTTTGCGCCATACCTTGTAATCCAAAAATAGACTCTAAATTTCCTGCTTTTTGTAGGTGATATTTCAAATCATAGTTTAAAGTATTCAATTTCATTTTCAAATTTGCCACGTCACTATCCTCAAACTCGCTTCTGTTATTGGAGATAAATCCCAAGTCGATATCTAGTTTAGATTTATTTAAAAATAGGGTAGAATTTAAACTTAGAAGATGATTGGTGACCGCTTGTTTTGGATATTCGGTAGTGGAGCTCGAAGTTTGTTCGGCAATTCCGTTTTCAGGAATCCCTAAATCCAATTTATTGAAATTATATCTAAAAACACTAGATAAAACAGAGTTGCTATAACCAATTCCAGTTTTTAAATCCTGTTCATTATGTCTTGTATTGGTAACGCGATTTCCGTCAGCAATTTTATAATCGGAATGAATGTTATTGCTTCCTCGAACTAAATATTTCCAATTTTCAGATGACGTTTTTACGCCCAATGAAGAATTGCTTCCCAGTGTATTTGAGAATAATTTTTGACTAAAATCTCCTTCAAAGGTGTTTGATTTTGCAAATTTTTCAGGGTTAAAATACAGCACACCACCCAAGGCATCCGATCCATAAAGCAAAGAAGCGGGGCCTTTAATAATCTCTACACTTTCCACCCCGGCATCGTTCAACCCTAGCCCATGTTCGTCTCCAAATTGCTGATTTTCAACACGAACGCCTTGAGAATATACGAGAACGCGATTGCCACTTAAACCACGAATAACTGGTTTTCCAATGGAAGTTCCTGTTGAAATTTGTGAAACTCCAGGGAGTGTTGCCAGCCCTTCAATTAAGGTTGAAGTTCCTTTTTGTTGTAACGATTTCATGCTTTCATGATCCACTTTCATTACATTTTGAGACTGTAATTTATGAAAGGAAGTCGCCACAATTACCTCGTCCATTTGAAACAAAGAGGGTTCTAAAACAACATCCATTTTATTCTCTCCATTTTGGATAAAAACGGATTTATTTTGAGTTGTAAAACCGAATAAATAAAAGTTGATTTTAATTGTTCCGCTGGGAACACTATTAATCGAATATTCGCCATTTTCATCTGTTTCTGAACTTTTATGTAGTTCCGAAATAAATATATTTACCCCTTTTATCGTGTTATTATCTTTATCTGTAATTTTCCCTGATATTTTATTTTGCGCATTTATAAATGCTGATAACCCTATGAAAAGGGCAATTAGTATCTTCTTCATTTTTGTTTTTTTTAATGTTGTGATTTCATTTTTTAAATCAGCATTTTATTACTGATTTATTTCAGATTAAACATTAAAAACAGGGGGCCCTCGAAGTAGATTTGAATTATTATTATGGATTTTAACAACATCAGAATAGTAAAAACTACTCTGCGTCCTAAATACTGTTTTTGGGATATTAAATTCAAAAAGAGAAAATGGTGCTGCCGAACTGAAAGCAAATTCACACACAAAACAGTGTTCCAAAGAATGGTGTTGGTGGGTGATTTGGTGTTTCGACGAACTTTCATGATGGCAAACCGTTTCGGCCTTTTCCTTTTCAAAATGCGCATACGAATCGTGTGATTGAAACAATATTGAAAACAATATTGCAATCACTATAGAAAAATGGATAATTATTTTATTCTTTTTCAACGGTCGTATTTTAATTTATTTAGGACCAATAGCTTTTATTAAACCAAATGATTCGCTACTAAGTATTCTGCGATTTGAACGGTATTTGTAGCCGCGCCTTTTCTTAAATTATCAGCTACAATCCACATATTTAAAGTGTTATCTTGGCTTTCGTCACGACGAATTCTTCCTACAAAAACGGCATCTTTACCTTCCGCATAAATGGGCATTGGATAACTAAAATTGTCAGCGCTATCTTGAACCACAACTCCTGAAGTATTTTCTAAAATAGAACGCACTTCGTTTACGTCGAAAGCATTAGAAAACTCTACGTTTACCGCCTCGCTATGTCCGCCAACAATAGGCACACGAACAGCTGTTGCGGTCACGTTTATGGAGTTATCGCTTAATATTTTTTTAGTTTCGCGAACTAATTTCATTTCTTCTTTGGTATACCCATTGTCTTCAAAACTATCACATTGAGGAATTGCATTTCGGTGAATAGGATATTTATAAGCCATTTCGCCTTGAACTCCAGCATATTCATTTTCCAATTGTTGCACTGCTTTTACTCCAGTTCCTGTAATTGATTGATAAGTGGAAACGATCACGCGTTTTACATTGTATTTTTTATGCAAAGGAGCCAAAACAAGCACCATTTGAATTGTTGAGCAATTTGGATTTGCAATAATTTTATCCTCTTTTGATAGCTCTGAAGCATTAATCTCAGGGACAATTAATTTTTTTGTTGGATCCATTCTCCATGCCGAAGAATTGTCAATTACTGTAGTTCCTGCTGCCGCAAATTTTGGAGCCCACTCCAAAGAAGTATCACCACCAGCTGAAAATAAAGCAATATCGGCTTTTCTGTCCACTGCGGTTTGCATCCCTACAACGTTATATTTCTTTCCTTTGAATTCAATTTCTTTACCAACCGATTTCTCTGAAGCCACAAGGATTAATTCAGTTACAGGGAAATTCCTTTCCGCTAAAACTTTTAGCATAATTTCTCCAACCATTCCTGTAGCACCAACAACTGCAATTTTCATGTTTTTTTATTTTAATTAATTTGCTTTGCAAAAGTACATAATCTTCGTCTCAAAACAACAGGCTTAACAAAAAATCACAAAATGTTATATTTACAACAAAAAAGAACCACGCTATTGGCGTGGTTTAAATTAGAATATATAATGTAGCGGTATTATTTTTTTAATAAATCTCGAATTTCTGTTAACAATTCCTCTTGTGTTGGCCCTTTCTTTTCTTGATCGTCCTCAATTCCGTTTTTCTTTTTATAAACATTAACTGCTTTAATTACTAAAAATAAAACGAATGAAACTAAAATGAAGTTAATTAACGATGAAATAAAAACGCCATATTTCACCCCTCCAAAAGCTACCAATTGATCTATTTCTGTAATTTTTGCTGTTTCTAAAGCTGGTTTTAAAATAAGTGGCGTGATCACATCGTCAATTAAAGAGCTAATAATTTTTCCAAAAGCCGCTCCAATAACAAC
>CANKLD010000081.1 GCA_947483095.1 Bacteroidota bacterium | reverse complement strand
TGTATATTCTAAAACCCAGGTAAAAAAAGATTTATTAGGAAGAATATCAGTAATTGAAAACCTTTTTGATGTTACTTTTAGTGAAAGTGATCACAATAAACATTTTCTTTTAATTGATGATGTTTTGACCACGGGTGCTACTTTAGAAGCTTGCGGAAGAGCCTTATTAAAAATACCAGGCGCAAAAATTAGTATCGTTTGTATGGCAATGTCGCATTCTTAACTTTAATTAATAATAATGCAATTAAAAACCTTGCAGTTGTTATTGATTATTTGTTAATTTGTTTTGATTTTGAAACTTTAAAAACCCAAAAAATGTTTAGGATTTATTTATTGCTATTCTTTTTGGTTTACCAACTTCAAGCACAAACTACTATGATTATTCCACCGAATTTACAAAAAGGAGATACTATTGCAATTGTGGCAACTGCCCGAAAAAATATTACTGACAACCTAAAACCATCACTTAATTTGGCTAAAAGCTGGGGATTAAATGTGGTTATTGGAAAAACAATTGGCTTAGATAATCATCAATTGGCTGGAACAGATGAACAACGTGCAGCGGATTTTCAAGATATGATGGACAATCCAACCATTAAGGCAATATGGTGTGTTAGAGGTGGTTATGGAACCGCAAGAATGTTAGAGTTGATTGATTTTACAAAATTTAAAAAAAATCCAAAATGGATAATTGGCTTTAGCGATGTTACGGTTATACACAGTCATTTGAATAAACAAGGTATCGCTACTATTCATGGAATTATGCCTTTTAATGTAGAAAAAGCTTCTGCGGTAGTTGAAGAAACTCTTAGAAAAGCATTATTTGGCGAAAGCCTAAAATATACGGTACCATTCCAAAAAGATAACAGATTGGGAGTTGCTGAAGGGGAATTAGTGGGTGGAAATTTATCTATTTTATATAGTTTAATGGGATCCGAATCGCAAATAGATTGCAAAGGTAAAATTCTTTTTCTTGAAGATTTAGACGAATATTTATACCATATCGATAGAATGATGCTGAGTTTGAAACGCTGCGGTTGTTTTGAAGGTTTGCAAGGTTTGGTTGTGGGAAGTTTTATAAAAATGCACGACAATGAGATTCCGTGGGGTAAAAATGCCCATGAAATCATTTTGGATATTACTAAAAAGTATCCTTTTCCTATTGTTTTTAATTTTCCAGCAGGACATATTCACGATAATAATACGTTAATTTTTGGGAAAACAATTTCTTTGGAAGTGAATGACAAGGAAACAATTATGAAGTTTTAGCACAATCAATTTATACTTTTTTAATGGCCGAACACAACGATCTAGGAAAATTAGGAGAAGAATTGGCTGTTGAATTTTTAGAAAAAAATGGCTATTCGATTTTAGAAACCAATTGGACTTTTCAAAAAGCTGAGGTAGATATTATTGCCAAAAAAGAAGGAATCCTTGCTGTTGTTGAGGTTAAAACCCGCTCAAGTATTGATTTTGGTCTTCCTCAGGATTTTGTGAAACCTAAAAAAATCCAACTTTTAGTTAAAGCAATAAATGAATATGTAGTTTCAAACGACCTTGAAGTGGAAGTTCGTTTTGATATTATTGCACTTCATAGAGAAGGCAAAGGATTTAAAATGGAACATTTAGAAGACGCTTTTTATTATTTTTAATGTTATATTTATAACAAATTGTTTTTAATTTATATATTTGCAGCAAGTTTAAAACACAAAAAATGAGAACCGTTTCTTCAATTGTTGAGAATTATATTAAAACTAAGCCTTTTTTACTAAGTGCCTTATCCCAAAACATTATCAATTTAACTTCTTTGTCAAGAAATATGATGATTGAATTGGATTCTGAATTTGGGAAAGACGTGAAACAAGGTGCGATTGTTATGGCGCTCAAACGCCTTTCGGTAGATCTAGATTTTAGATTGAATCATAAGATTTCAAAAGTGATGAAAAACTTGGGTGAAATTACGGTTCGCTCTTCTTTAATTGATTATACATTTGCTGTTTCCAGCACCATTCTGACCAAACAAGCCGATTTAATTTCGGAGATCAACAGCAATCCTGATATTTTTTATACCTCATCAAAAGGCGTTAGTGAAACCAATATCATCGTGAGTCAAAGTGTAGGTCATTTGGTAGAAAAGCATTTTGCAGCCGAAAAACAAATCCAAAAGTTAGAAAATCTAGCTTCGATTACGGTGAAATTACCAAAAGAAAACACCGTAATTCCTGGGATTTATTACTTTATTTTTCAGCGTTTGGCTTGGGAAGGAATCATTATAAATGAGGTAATTTCAACTTCCAATGAATTTACAATTTTAGTTAGCGATGACGAAGTGGATGTTGCTTTTAAGGTAATTAAGGATTTGAAAACGTTATAAATTCTTACTTACTTTCTAGGTACGGATTGCAAATCTGCGCAATTTGGTTTAATTGTCATTGCAAGCAATATAAATTGTAGCGTGGTAATCTACTTTTAATTAACCGCAAAGAGCGCTAACTGTTATGAAAGGTTCTCAAAGTTATTTTTGTGCCAAACACACCATCATCAATCAACTTTTTTACCATATAAGGCAAATAAGTTCATTTAAATATCCCTTAACACATTCCCATTCTGGCTCCCTTTCCTTTGGAAAGGGCTGGGATAGGATTTTTCACCACAGATTTAACGGATTAAACAGATTTCAACAGATTTTCCAAATAGCCGAATAACCGCATTAACGATAAAAAAAATTAACATTTAAAATAATCGATTAACCAAAATAAAATTTATTTTTACAAAATACAATTTCATTGTAGTAACAATACCTAAGATTCCTAAGTTATTGTTCATTCCGGCAAACAAATCGCTTTGCCAAATAGTACTTCCCTCAAAAAACATACGCAGGATTTGCGATGAAAAAAAATTTTTTTTGTTGCAAATCAAGATTAGATAAACAATAAACCACGGTTTGAATTATTCCTATCGTGAAATTTGATAAATAATAAATAATGCGAAACAAACCTTCGCCAATCTACCCAAATTTGGGGTGATAAGCGAAAGTTTGTTTCGCCTATAAACTAGTTGGCAGAAAATTTTGACCGACGTTTGCGCCGAAAAATGGCTAAAAACATAATCGAAAGGATTGTGTAACATAAAAGAAGTGGCTCGAAAATCATAATTAGTAAACAACGGGGCGGTACATTAACCAAAGTTTTATAAAACTTACAAAATAGTACCTTAAGTTATCGTCCTTGCGGTAGTCCGTATTAATTAAAAGGGAAGAGAAGATTATTATGAAAAACATACTTAATTTAGTAAATTTAAATTTGAAATTTTTTTTTAAAGGTTATTTGATGTTAATTGCATTAGGAATTTCAATTTCATTTATTTCATTAATTATTCAGTCTTGTAGCAAAAATGAAATATTTGAAGATAATGCTATAACTCAAGCCCGTCATAATTTTTTGAATTCTGCTAAAATTGGTTTATCAAATCTAAATAAAATCGACGTTAACTCAAAAAACAAATCAAGTTTTGCTAAGTCAACGACCTTAAATGAAGATTTTGCTACTATTTCTGTTTACGAATCATCAGGAAGTAATTTTACAGATTTTAATACATTATACAACGTTAGCAGTTTCAGGGAGTTGACATCGATGGGTGGAGTAGAACTTGAAGTTAGTTATATAGATGGCAGTACTAGTGATAATATATCTGATTCACAAGAATTAATCAACAGTTATTCCATTTCAATTGAATCCGCAAAACAATCACTACAGCCAACTTTAGTCGAAGCAAAGAACTATTTACGTTCTAAAGGCTTAACCGATTATGACATCCGAAATTTATTAACTGCTGACGGAGATGGCCCAGCAATGTCCGAATCTGATCTAATTCCAGCTGTAATGCAGTTAATAGCGGAAGAAAAAAATCAAAATTCGTTTGCATCTTTAAATTTTTCCAATGTTTTTATTCAATCTGCACACGCTTCAGAAATTGGAGAATGCGCTGGAGATGCTTTGGGATTTTCTGCAATTGCTGGCTTAGCAGCTGGAAGCTTGGAGACATCTGCAGGTAAAGCTATATTAAAAAAAGCTATTAGAAAAATAGCCTCAAGAGCTCTTGGTTGGATAGGTGCTGCAATATTTACATATGAGTTTGGAGACTGTATGGGTTGGTGGTAAAAATGAACTTTAAAAATGAATATTATGTGGAATATAATAACAATAGTAATAAGTACAATAGCTTTATTCTGGAACTCATATATGTGGATGAAGTATTGGAATAATACAAATAAGGAAGAAAGAGAAAAAGAAGGTTGGAATAGCTATTTTTTGGTTTCAACATTCTTCATTATATCAGTGTTGCTGACAAGAATTGGCAAAATGTAACTTTACAGAACACGGTATATGAAAGTTAGCAGTTAAGAGTCAAACTCAAAGTTTGGTTCTTTCCTGCTATCTTTATTTTTAAATCGCAAAAGCACACATAAAAAAGTGCTACTTTTTAAAGACACCTATATCTGACTTAACAGGCTTAACAATAGAACAAATTGAAAAATTAAAAAAAAGGAACGGACAATTAAATCTTCTGCCAACACACGTTTGTACTTACTGTGGGTTTCGTGGAATTATCGTTTCGCAATCATACTTCTGCATAACAGAAAATTGCAAGGTTACGAACTCCACAGCAAGTACAAGCGCGGGAACGTTATGGGCAAAACATTATAAATTCTATATCATTTCCATCAATTCCAATGCCTTATTTATTGATTTTACGTTTTCAAAAGTCAGTAATAATCGTAATCCGTTTGGGGTTTGTTTTTCCTTCATGGTGCACAATTTAGATTGGGTTTGTACAAAGTGTAATACTTGGCTGAATCGCCCGGATTGGTAATAACTGGATTGCTGATCGGACACAAAATAGCAAATCATTTTGCCTTGTTTCATTACTAATTTTTCAATTCCCAATTGGGTAGCAACCCATTTTATTTTTATGCTGTTTAATAATGAAATAGCTTGTTTTGGTAAAGCCCCGAAACGATCCACGAGCTTATTTTCATAGGCTTGCAACGTAATTTCGTCTTTTATCAAACTCAATTCATTGTACAATTTAAGGCGCTCGGTAATGTTATTGATGTATTCATCTGGGAACAACAATTCGAAATCGGTATCCAATTGAAGGTCTTTTACATAGGTTTTTTCAAGGTCTTTATTTTCGTCAGAATACAGCTCTTTGAACTCGTTTTCCTTCAATTCGTCAATCGCTTCGTTCATGATTTTTTGATAGGTTTCAAAACCAATCTCATTAATGAATCCACTTTGTTCGCCGCCTAATAAATCTCCAGCACCACGAATTTCAAGGTCTTTCATGGCAATGTTTAGACCGCCACCCAATTCGCTATATTGCTCTAACGCTTGAATTCTTTTTCTGGCATCGTCGGTCATGGCAGAATACGGTGGACAAATAAAATAGCAAAACGCTTTTTTGTTGCTTCGCCCTACTCGACCTCGCATTTGATGTAAATCGGAAATGCCAAAATTATTAGCATTATTGATGAAAATCGTATTGGCGTTAGGTACATCCAAACCGCTTTCAATGATGGTTGTTGCGACTAAAACATCGAATTCGCCGTTCATAAAAGCCAACATCAATTCTTCTAATTTCTTGCCGTCCATTTGGCCATGACCAATCCCAACTCTTGCGTTAGGAACCAATCGCTGGATCATTCCGGCCACTTCTTTGATGTTTTCAATTCTATTATTAACGAAGAAAACTTGTCCGTTTCTTTGAATTTCATAGGATATCGCGTCTCGAATTGACTCTTCACTAAATCCTATTACGTTGGTTTCAATAGGATAACGATTGGGCGGCGGAGTCGTAATTACGGATAAATCTCGAGCCGCCATCAATGAAAATTGTAGAGTTCTCGGTATTGGCGTTGCGGTTAAAGTGAGCGTGTCAATATTGGCAGCAATGGTTTTTAGCTTGTCTTTTACATTCACGCCAAACTTTTGTTCTTCGTCCACAATCAGTAATCCTAAATCTTTAAAAACAACATTTTTATTAACCAATTGGTGCGTTCCAATCAAAATGTCAAGCCTTCCGTCAGCCAAATCTTTCAGGGTTTCTGCTTTTTGTTTTGCGGTTCTAAATCGATTTAAATACCCAATAGAAACAGGCATGTCTTTCAATCTTTC
>CANKLD010000080.1 GCA_947483095.1 Bacteroidota bacterium | reverse complement strand
TTTTTCAACTGTTTCATTTATTATAGTATTATTATGATTCTTAAAACATAAAAAGTTTATTTTTGCAAAGAAATTGACTGATTAATTATGAGCAATAGTATTGTTATAATCCCTACATATAACGAGATTGAAAATATAGAAACCATCATCAGAACGGTATTTTCGTTGAATAAATCTTTTCATATACTCGTTGTTGATGACAATTCACCTGACAAAACTGCCGCAAAAGTGGTAGAACTTCAATCGGAATTTAAAGACCAATTATTTTTAGAAAATAGAGAAAAAAAATCAGGACTTGGAACTGCTTATGTTTTTGGTTTCAAATGGGCTTTAGATAGAAAATACGATTATATTTTTGAAATGGATGCCGATTTTTCTCACAATCCAACCGATTTAGAGAAACTATATCAAGCTTGTGAAGAAGGGGCAGAAGTTGCAATTGGATCCAGATATGTTACCGGAGTAAATGTGGTAAACTGGCCTTTAAGTCGTATATTATTGTCTTATTTTGCCTCCTATTATGTAAAGAAAATAACTGGAATGAAAATTCATGATGCCACCGCAGGATTTATGTGTTACAGAAGAAACGTATTGGAAAACATAAATTTAGATAAAATAAAATTTATTGGGTATGCCTTTCAAATAGAAATGAAATACAGGGCCTATTGTAAAAATTTAAAAATAGTTGAAGTTCCAATAATTTTTACGGATCGAACTAAGGGACAATCAAAAATGAGCAATTCAATAATTAAAGAAGCTATTTTTGGAGTTATATCCTTAAGAATACGTCAATTATTTAATAGATTATAAGCAATAAACAATGAACAGAATTTTAATCAAAAACGCAAAAATTGTAAATGAAGGATCAATTTTTGAAGGTGATGTATTAATAGAGAATGAATTTATAGTCGAAATTGCCGATTTCATTAGCGCAAAATCATCCGATTGTAAAATAATTGATGCCGAAGGAAATTTCTTAATTCCAGGCGCTATCGATGATCAAGTTCATTTTAGAGAACCCGGATTGACTCACAAAGGCGATATCGAATCGGAATCTCGGGCAGCGGTAGCCGGAGGAATTACCTCGTTTATCGAGCAACCCAATACTATTCCAAATGCATTAACCCAAGAAATATTAGAAGAAAAATACCAAATTGCGGAGAACAATTCTTTTGCAAACTATTCTTTTATGATGGGTGCTAGCAACGATAATTTGGCAGAAGTTTTAAAAACAAATCCTAAAAATGTTGCTGGAATTAAAATATTCTTAGGTTCTTCAACCGGAAATATGTTGGTGGACAATGATGATGTATTGGAGCGCATTTTTTCAAGTACTCCGTTACTAATTGCCGTTCATTGTGAAGATGAAACGACCATTAAAAACAATTTAGAAAAATTCAAGGAAGAATATGGCGACGACATTCCAGTTCAAGCACACCACTTGATCAGAAGCGAGGAGGCGTGTTATTTATCTTCTTCAAAAGCGATTGCTTTAGCGAAAAAAACGGGAGCGAGATTGCATATTTTCCATCTTTCTACTGCGAAAGAAATGGATTTGTTTACCAATAAAATCCCATTGGAACAAAAAAAAATAACTGCTGAAGTTTGTATTCATCATCTTTGGTTTACCAATTCAGACTATGATACCAAAGGGAATTTGATAAAATGGAACCCTGCAGTAAAAACAGAAAACGACCGAAATGCCCTTTGGGAAGCGTTGCTTGACGATAGAATTGACGTGATTGCTACTGATCATGCGCCGCATACATTAGAAGAAAAACAACAGTCGTATTTGAAGGCTCCATCTGGCGGTCCATTAGTTCAACATGCTGTTGTAGCAATGTTTGAGGCGTATCTTCAAGGTAAAATTTCAGTGGAGAAAATCGTGCAAAAAATGGCCCATAATCCTGCAATTTTATTTAAAATAGAAAAAAGAGGATTTGTGAAAGTAGGTTATTATGCCGATTTGGCAATTGTGAATTCGGGTTTGCCATGGACCGTTAATAAAGACAATATTTTTGCAAAATGCGGTTGGTCTCCATTTGAAGATTTTACCTTTAGATCGAGAATTACCCATACCTTTGTGAATGGCGAATTGGTATATCACAATTTTAAAGTGAAAGATATTCGTCGTGGAAAAAGATTATTGTTTGGCCGTTAGTATTTAAAAATTTCAATCATGAAAAAAGTAAGCGTTTTATTCTTCTGTTTTGCATTATTTGTAGGTTGTCAAAATAATCCAATTGAAAAACCTGACAATTTAATTGATCAAGATAAAATGGTCGATATTATGTTTGATATTTCTGTTTTGGAAGCCATGAAATCTCAAACTACGGTAGTTTTAGAGACCAATAATATCAATCCAAACACGTATATTTATAAAAAACACAACATCGACAGCCTTCAGTTTGCCAAAAGCGATAAATATTACGCTTCGGATGTAAAAAAGTACAAGGAAATTTTTGATGCGGTTAACAAAAGAATCGAAGAACAAATAGAAGGGTCAAAAAAACTAAATACTTCTCCGGCGCCTATGCCAGTTAAGTAGTTTTATTTAGAATAGTATTTAGCCATTTCTGAAATATACGAAGGCACATTTTTAAATTGGTAATCAAATTTATTTTTTGCTTTTTCATTGGAATAGCAATCCAATTGGTGACTTGAGCGCATCGTTTCTTTCGAAATCATTCTTTTTTTATTCAAAAGAATTGATGTCAGCCAATTCCAACGCCAGGCCAATTCCGTTTGCCAATATGCAGCATAGAATTTCGGTTTTCCAACATTTAAAGCCTGGGCAATTTCACTAAATATTGTTTCGTAAGAATAATTGTTTTCAATAGCGATATAGCGTTGACCATTTTCCTTTTCATCAATTTTTGACGTCGCCATAATCAATAAATTCACCACGTCGACAACCGACACAAACCCTGAAGTGCCTTTGGTGTAGAATTTTAATCCATTGGCAACAGCCGAAAAAAGTTTTCCGCTGCCTTGGTCCCAAAACCCAGGACCTAAAATAATCCCGGGATTTAAAACCACCACTTGAAGTCCTTCTTGTTGGCCTCTAAAAATTTCCATTTCGGCACCATATTTTGAAATGGCATAATCGCTATGGTGTTGTTCAGGATTCCATTCGGTTTCTTCGGTGATAATTGTTTCTTGTTCTTTTAAATCTCCCAAAGCAGCAATTGAGCTTACAAATCCTACTTTTTTTACCCCATTTGAAAGGGAAAGATTCACAATATTCGCGGTTCCTTCAATGTTGGTTTTCCTAAGTAAATCCTCATCATTAGGGTCAAATGAAATTAACGCGGCGCAGTGAAATACCGAAACCACATTTGCGAAAGCGATTTCTAAGGAAGGAATATCGGTAATATCGGCTTTAATCCATTCGATTTTATCAAATAAATAGCCTTTTTCGTACAATTCAAATAGCGATTTTGTAGCCAAGATAGAAGATTTATTTCTATAAATAGCTCGAAGTTTCTCTCCATTTTCCAGCAATTGCAATGCCAAATGAGAACCCACTAAACCAGTTGCGCCAGTTATTAATATCATACTACGAAAGTACAAAATAGGAAGTAGGAAACATATTTTTTTTCGAATTACCGAACAAACAAAACAACAAATCAACATTAAATTTTATCTTTGCTTAAATTGTTATAAAAATGAAGAATATTATAGAAGAATTGCAATGGCGTGGACTGGTTCACGATATTATGCCGGGAACTGAAGAGCAATTGTTGAAAGAAATGACAGCAACCTATATTGGATTTGATCCAACTTCTGATTCTTTGCATATCGGTAGCCTTGTGCCTATAATATTATTGGTTCACTTGGAAAATTTTGGTCATAAACCTATTGCCCTTGTTGGCGGAGCTACCGGAATGATTGGTGATCCATCGGGAAAATCTGACGAAAGAAACTTATTAGACGAAGCCACTTTAAATCATAATGTGGAGGGAATCAAGAACGTTTTATCACGCTTTTTAGACTTCAATTCTTCAGCTTCCAATGCCCCAATTTTGGTGAACAATTACGATTGGATGAAAGGGTTGTCCTTTATTAATTTTGCTCGTGATGTTGGAAAAAGAATCACCGTTAACTATATGATGGCGAAAGATTCGGTTAAAAAACGACTTTCAGGTGAAGGCGAAGGAATGTCATTTACAGAATTTACTTACCAATTAATTCAAGGTTACGATTTCTATCATTTGCACAAAGAATACAACTGTTTGCTTCAAATGGGAGGTTCAGACCAATGGGGAAATATCACCACGGGAACTGAATTAGTTCGAAGAATGAACGCCGAAGGAGCTAAGGCATTTGCGATGACTTGTCCATTGATTACTAAAGCTGACGGATCTAAATTTGGTAAATCGGAAGGGGGAAATGTTTGGCTTACTGCCGATAAAACTTCGGTTTATAAATTCTATCAATTTTGGTTAAATACCACTGATGTAGATGCAGAAAAATACATCAAGATCTTTACTTTTTTAGATAAAAATACGATTGACAGCTTAGTTGCAACGCACCATGAAGCGCCGCATTTAAGAGTTTTACAGAAAAAATTAGCAGAAGAAGTAACCACTTTTGTTCACTCTGCAGCCGATTTAGAAAAGGCAATTCATGCGTCGGCAATATTATTTGGAAATGCTACTTCTGACGATTTGAAACAACTAGATGAAGCGACATTCTTAGAAGTTTTTGACGGAGTTCCTCAAGCTACTATTTCAAGAAATGAAATTGACAATGGAATTGATATTGTATCGGTTTTAAATGAAAAAACAGGCTTTTTTAAATCCAATGGAGAATCGAGAAGAGCATTATCGGCCAATTCAATTGCTGTAAATAAGGAAAAAGTTACTGAAGAGTTTACCCTTTCAAATGCGAATTTGATCAACAACCAATTTGTGTTATTGCAAAGCGGAAAGAAAAATTATTTTGTAATTCGGGTTGTTTAGTTGGAAATGTTTAATTGTTTAATCGGTAAACTGTTTAATTGGAAAACGGTTTAAATGTTTAATTGTTGAATCGAAATTTCGGTTAACCGCATAACCGAATAACCAAATCAACTTTTCACAAAACCATCAAGTTACAACCTCGAATATCGGAATTGTCAAAACGTCCCAATACTTCAAAAGAGTTATTGGGATTTTTTTTACCCAAATCTTGCGAGGCAATAAAAGAACAAGAGTTTATATTGGCCAAATCAATGACGTTTATTCCACCCGTTTTTCCATCATTTACGAAAGTAAGCGCATCTTCGGGATCTCGAATCAGGATTTGCATCCACGAAGGACATTCAAAAACGCCATTACCCAAAGAATAAGCTTGAGATAATAATTCGGTCATTCCATATTCAGAATGTATCGCCGTAACCCCAAAACCTTTACAAAGTTGGTCGTGCAATTCTTTGCGAATCATTTCTTTACGTTTTCCTTTCATCCCGCCCGTTTCCATGATAAAGGTATTATTTAATTGGAACTGCTGATTCTCAATCAAATCCAAAAGAGCATAGGTGACACCTATTAATATTACGTTTTGACCTGAATTGTCAAGGGAAATTAATGTGTCAGTTAACGATTCATACTCATTGAGGTAAAAGCCGCTTTCGGGATGATTTGTTTTTTCAATTAAATCCTTAAACATATAGATTAAGGAAGAACCTTCGCGCTCAAGATAGGATGGAAGCAAGGCCAAAACCACATAATCTTCAATATTTCCATAAAATTGCGCAAATCCGCTTCGGTAACTTTCTTCATAAATAGAACTATCGGTCACACAATGCCTGCTGGTGATTTGCCCTGATGTTCCGCTACTGGTAAAAGTTTCTTGAATGGCGTTGGTATTTGAAACTACGGTATGACTTTTAAAAAACTGAATGGGCAAAAAGGGAATTTGCTGTAGCGATTTAACTTCATGTACTTTCACTTTCATAAAGTCGCAAAATGCTTTATAAACCAAATTATTTTCATATTGAAATCGGAACACTTTAAGTGCTATTTTCTCAAATTGTTTTTGGTTAGAAATGCTGAATATGTCGGAAGTTGGAATCAAGAATTGTTTTTTGCAAATGTAATTAAATATTAAAAAGGAGATCAATTTTACTTTTCAATTCTAATTTAAAACGGAAGAATTTGATGATTCGCCTTAAAATTATCATAAATAACCGAAATGATAGTAGTATCGATAATATTTAGACTACATTTGAGGAATTATTATAAA
>CANKLD010000079.1 GCA_947483095.1 Bacteroidota bacterium | reverse complement strand
GTACCTCAAAATTTAATCATAAGATTATGTCTGTAAAAATTAGATTACAAAGACACGGTAAAAAAGGAAAACCTTTTTACTGGGTTGTAGCAGCTGATGCTCGCTCAAAAAGAGATGGTAAATACCTAGAAAAAATTGGTACTTACAATCCAAACACTAACCCTGCAACTATCGATTTAAATTTGGATAGCGCTGTAAGATGGTTACATAATGGTGCTCAACCAACGGATACTGCGAAAGCAATATTATCATACAAAGGGGCATTATTGAAACACCACCTTGATGGAGGAATCCGTAAGGGGGCATTAACTCAAGAACAAGCTGATGCAAAATTAGCGGCTTGGTTAGAAGCAAAAACTGGAAAAGTAGATGCTAAAAAAGATGGCTTATCTAAATCACAAGCTGCTGCAAAAGCACAAGCTTTCAAAGCGGAACAAGCTGTAAATGCGAAACGTCTAGAAGATGCTGCTAAAGCGGAAGCGGATGCAATTGCTGCTGAGTCAGCAGTTGAAGAAGTAGAAGTTGAAGAAGTAGAAGAAACTGTTGCTGAAGTTGAAGAAATTGAAGTAGAAGAGTCTGTTGCTGAGGTTGAAGAAGCTCCTGCTGCAGAAGTTGTAGCTGAAGAAGCTGTGGCTGAAGAAGCTCTTGCTGAGGTTGAAGAAGCTCCTGTTGCTGAAGTTGTAGCTGAAGAAGCTGTTGCCGAAGTTGAAGACTCGAGCGTTAGCGAACAGGCGGAGCAAACTCCTGCTACTGAAGAAAATAACGAAGAAGCACAAGCTTAATTTATATAGCGATTCAATGCGTAAAGACGAATGTTTTTATTTAGGTAAAATCGCAAAAAAATTTAGCTTCAAAGGGGAAGTCTTAGCTTATTTAGATACAGACGAACCCGAGTTATACGAAAATTTGGAATCAGTGTTTGTTGAATGCAACAAACACTTGGTTCCTTTTTTTATTGAAAGTAGTTCCCTTCATAAAAATGATTTTCTTAGAATTAAATTTGAAGACATGACTACCGAAGAAGAGGCAGACGCCATTCTTGGTAATGCCCTTTACCTTCCTTTAGACAGGTTACCTAAACTTTCAGGTAAAAAATTCTACTTTCATGAAGTTATTGGATTTGAAATCGAGGACAAAAAACACGGGATTATTGGTAAAATTGTATCTGTGAATGACACCACTGCCCAACCCCTTTTTGAGGTTTTGAATGGCGATATTGAAATGCTAATCCCAATGGTGGATCATTTTTTATTAAAAATCGACAGAGAAAATAAAAAAGTGATGATGGACTTACCAGACGGTTTAGTCGATATGTACCTTTAAAATATTGGTTATTCGGTTATTTGTTTAATTGGTTAATCGAAAATTCTGAAATCTAAAAATCTTAATTCTTAAATCAGAAATCACGATATTAGTATTTAAATTCAAATAATTTAGTGTAAACCAAGATTAATTTGCTTTGAAAATTAGAAAAGTTTATTCGGATAATTCTAAATTTTTAAATCTTAATTCTAAATTCTTAAATCAGAAATCAGGATGTCAGTATTTCAATTCAAACAATTTTCTGTAAATCAAGACCAGACTGCCATGAAAATTGGAACAGACGGCGTTTTGTTGGGCGCTTGGACAACTATAGAAAATAATCCGAAAGCTATTTTAGATATTGGAACAGGAACTGGAATAATCGCTTTAATGTTGGCACAAAGAAGCAACGCCGAACAAATTGACGCTTTTGAAATTGATGAAAGTGCCTACGAACAAGCGGTTGAAAATTTCGAAAATTCACCTTGGAGCGATCGATTGTTTTGTTTTCATGCTGGTTTAGACGAATTTTTAGAGGAGCCAGAAGATGAGTATGATTTAATAGTTTCCAATCCTCCTTTTTTTTCAGAAGACTTCCGTTCGGAAAATGAACAGCGTGACTTAGCAAGATTTCAAGAAGCTATGCCTTTTGAAGATTTAGTAGAAGCCGCCGATTTATTGCTATCTGAAAACGGGATTTTTTCAGTTATTATTCCATTTCATGAAGAAGATCGATTTATAGAATTGTGTGCAGAAGTGGAACTTTTCCCAATTAAAATTACTCGTGTTAAAGGTGCTCAAAATACCAAAATCATTAGAAGTTTATTGGCTTTTAAACGATTTGAATTGGCAGTTTTAACAGCAGATGAACTAGTAATTGAAATTAGCCGACACGAATATACCCCAGAATATATTTCTCTAACGAAAGATTTCTACTTAAAAATGTAGCCCTAGCCCTGAGTGAAGTGGAAATCCCTCGCTTTTTAGCGAGGATTGCAACGGAAAGCAGGATTAAGCTCCAAAAGGAAGAGAGAAAAAATATAACAATTGTTAATCGGTTTGTTACATTTCTTTATGTAAATTTGCATTTGATTATTAAAAAGTGAACTTCGCTTTTAGCGATTCAACCAAAAGATAAAACATGAAACCAGACTTATTCCAAGCTCCAGATTATTATAACCTTGACGAATTATTGACTGACGAGCACAAATTAGTGCGTGATGCTGCGAGAGAATGGGTAAAAAGAGAAGTATCACCAATAATTGAGGATTACGCTCAAAGAGCTGATTTTCCTACTCAAATTATCAAAGGATTGGCGGATATTGGTGCTTTTGGGCCTTATATCCCAGAAGAATATGGCGGTGCAGGACTGGATCAAATCTCGTATGGTTTGATTATGCAAGAAATAGAAAGAGGAGATTCTGGCGTTCGTTCAACGGCTTCTGTTCAATCGTCATTAGTGATGTATCCGATTTGGAAATTTGGAAATGAGGAACAAAGAAGGAAATATTTACCAAAACTAGCTTCAGGAGAATTCATGGGTTGCTTTGGTTTGACCGAGCCTAATTATGGTTCCGATCCAAGTAGCATGATTTCCAATTATAAAGATTTGGGCGACCATTATTTATTAAATGGGGCTAAAATGTGGATTTCGAATGCACCATTTGCAGATATTGCAGTGGTTTGGGCCAAAAATGAAGAAGGTAGAATTCACGGATTAATTGTGGAGCGTGGAATGGAAGGGTTTACCACTCCTGAAACGCACAATAAATGGTCGTTACGTGCATCGGCAACTGGAGAATTGATTTTTGATAATGTAAAAGTTCCTAAGGAAAATTTATTATCAGGTAAAACAGGTCTTGGTGCACCAATGCAATGTCTAGATTCTGCTCGATATGGAATTGCATGGGGTGCTATTGGTGCTGCAATGGATTGTTACGATACTGCTTTGCGTTATGCAAAAGAGAGAATCCAGTTTGACAAACCTATTGCTGGAACACAATTACAACAAAAGAAATTAGCCGAAATGATCACTGAAATCACCAAAGCGCAATTGTTAACTTGGCGTTTGGGAGTTTTAAGAAACGAAGGTAAAGCGACTACCGCTCAAATTTCTATGGCAAAAAGAAACAATGTTGATATGGCGATTAATATCGCTCGTGAAGCCAGACAAATATTAGGAGGAATGGGAATTACAGGTGAATATTCTATAATGCGTCACATGATGAATCTAGAATCGGTGATTACCTATGAAGGAACCCACGACATTCACTTGCTAATTACTGGTGCTGATATTACCGGAATTCCAGCATTCAAATAGTAGTTAACAATTATTAAAGTATTGATAAAATTGATAGTAAAAGCTTCTTGGAAACGAGAAGCTTTTTTACTTTTGTATAAAATTTACAATCATGGATATTCAGTCTATAAATAGGAGTATTGAAACTCAAAAAAGTGCCTTATTACAACATTCATTATATGAAAAAGTTGAAACGGTAGAAGACTTACGTTGTTTTTTAGAAAGCCATGTGTATGCCGTTTGGGATTTCATGTCCTTATTGAAAGCATTGCAATCAAAATTGACCTGTACCACAACGCCATGGGTTGCTTCTAAAAACCCTGAAACACGTTATTTAATTAACGAAATTGTGTTGGCTGAAGAATCGGATTTGACATTAGACGGAAAAAGGTCAAGTCATTTTGAAATGTATCTTGACGCGATGACTTCTTGTGGCGCCAATACCGAAATGATCAATTCCTTTATTGAGAATGTTGTGGCTACACAAAATATATTTGTATCCATAAAGCAAAGTGATTTACATCCAAATATTAAATCCTTTTTAGATTTTACTTTTAGAGTAATTGAAGAAGGAAAGCCACACCAAATTGCGGCCGCGTTTACCTTTGGTAGAGAAGATTTGATTCCGGCGATGTTCACCGAGATTTTAAGAAATTTTGAAGCTAATTTCCCTGAAACCGATTTAAGTAAATTAATTTATTATTTCGAAAGACACATTGAATTGGATGCTGATGAACACGGTCCGATGGCAATGAAAATGATAATTGAACTTTGTGAAAACAACGAAACGAAGTGGAAAGAAGTGGAGGAAATTTCAAAATTAGCCCTTGAAAAACGCATCGGACTTTGGGATGCAATTGAAGAGAAAATAGTAAAATCAGCAAAAGAATTGGTTTAATTCAAATAAAAAAAGCGAGACAATCATCTCGCTTTTTTTATGCCTCAGGAGCTAGTTCAATTTCAAGGCCTTCTAAATCTTCGGTAATATGTAATTGACATCCCAAGCGGCTATTGGGTTTAACGTTCAAGGCTTCGGAAAGCATGGCATCTTCATCATCGCCTTTTTCGGGAATTTCTACAGAATTTAGAACATAACATTGGCAAGAAGCGCACATGGCCATTCCGCCACAAATTCCAATGGTACCTTCAGGAGCTAATTCATACATTCGAACTACTTCCATGACGTTTAAATTCATATCGGTAGGAGCGAGGACTTCGTGAGTTACCCCTTCGCGATCGGTAATTTTTATGGAGATATCAGCCGACATAATTAATCTATTGATTTTACAACTTGTTTTTCGGCTTCTTTTCGGGTTCCATCAAATCCATCAACGCCAGAAACGGTAGTGTATTTCAGCACGTATTTTTTCCCAGGATTCATTCTTTGATAAACACTTTGAACCATTAAAGTTGCTTCATGGAATCCGCACAAAATCAGTTTTAGTTTACCAGGATAAGTATTCACATCGCCAATGGCATAAATCCCAGGAATATTAGTTTGATAATCTAAAGAGTTGTTCACTTTAATGGCATTTTTTTCAATATCTAATCCCCAGTTGGCTATTGACCCTAATTTTGGTGTTAATCCAAATAATGGAATAAAGTAATCCGTTTCGGTAGTTATTTTCTCACCATTGGTTTCAATAATTACTGATTCAATTCGATCTTTACCATTAAATCCTACAATTTCTCCCGGTGTGATGAGTTTTATTTTACCGAATTCTTTTAGTTCTTGTACTTTTTCAACAGAGTCCAAAGCGCCACGAAATTCATTTCTTCGATGTACTAAAGTAACACTTGAGGCTACATTGGAGAGAAAAATACTCCAATCCAAAGCGGAGTCTCCACCACCTGAAATGACTACTTTTTTATTTCTAAATTTTTCGGGATCTTTTACAAAATATTCTACACCGCGATCGTTTTGTTCGTAGAATTCAATTTCTTCGAGCTGTGGTTTTCGAGGTTCGAAACTTCCTAAACCTCCTGCAATTGCAACTGAATTGGCATGGTGTTTTGTTCCTTTATTTGTAGTAACAATGAAAGTTCCATCTTCAAGTTGGTCGATGGTTTCAGCAACTTCATTCAACGTAAATCCAGGTTGAAATTGCTTTATCTGTTCCATTAAATTGGCCACTAAATCACCTGCTAAAACGGATGGAAATCCTGGAATATCGAATATTGGTTTTTTAGGATATAACTCTGATAATTGTCCGCCCGGTTGTGGCAAACCATCAATAATATGGCATTTTAATTTTAAAAGCCCGGCTTCAAATACAGTGAATAATCCTGTGGGCCCAGCGCCAATGATGAGAATATCCGTTTCAATCATTTTAATATAATAATTTAATTTATTGGTTTAAACCAAAATTATTAATCAACGTTTGTTACCGTTTCAATTTGTGGTGCAAACTTTTTTATGGTTGTTTCCACACCCATTTTTAGAGTCATTTGGTTTACGCTGCATCCTACGCAAGCGCCTTGTAAACGAACTTTTACATGTTTGCCGTCTTCAATTGAAATCAAAGCGATGTCGCCGCCATCAGAATTTAGAAATGGTCTAATTTCTTCAAGTGCTTTTTCGACGCTTGTTGTTAATTCTTCTATTGTCATAATTTTTATAGTTCCAATTAGACGAAATAATTATTTTTTAACCGCTGAACAGCCAGCCATTGTTGTTATTTTAACGGCTTCAGTTGCTGGTAGATTTTCATTTCTTTTTACCACTTCCTGAACGACATTTCTGGTAATTT
>CANKLD010000078.1 GCA_947483095.1 Bacteroidota bacterium | reverse complement strand
GATTTTGCTGGAGTACATTTCACAGGATCAACACATGTATTCAAAGACATTTGGGCAAAAATTGGAACCAATATTCACCACTATAAAACCTATCCAAGAATTGTAGGAGAAACAGGTGGAAAAGATTTTGTTGTGGCGCATCCAAGTGCCAATGTAAAACAAGTGGCAACCGGAATTGCTCGTGGCGCATTTGAATTTCAAGGACAAAAATGTTCCGCAGCTTCAAGAGCTTATATTCCTAAAAGTTTGTGGCCAGCAGTTAAACAACAATTGATTACCGACGTAAAATCTATGAAAATGGGATCCCCAGAAGATTTTGGAAATTTCATTACTGCAGTGATTCACGAAGGTTCATTTAACAAATTAGTGAGCTACATCGAACAAGCAAAAAAAGATGCTGATGCGGAAATTATAGTAGGTGGAAATTATGATAAATCAGTGGGTTATTTTATTGAGCCAACCGTTATTGTTACTACCAACCCAAAATATACTACTATGGAAACCGAATTATTTGGGCCAGTAATAACTATTTATGTTTATGAAGATGCCGATTGGGAAGCTACTTTAGAATTAGTAGATCAAACTTCGGAATATGCATTAACTGGGGCCGTTTTTAGTCAAGACCGATATGCAATTGAACAAGCAACTATCGCTTTACAAAATGCAGCTGGTAATTTTTATGTGAATGACAAACCAACAGGAGCAGTTGTAGGAATGCAACCTTTTGGTGGCGCTAGAGCTTCTGGGACGAATGACAAAGCGGGTTCAGCGTTGAACTTGTTGCGTTGGGCTTCACCAAGAACAATCAAAGAGACTTTTATTACTCCTGAAGATTACCGATATCCATTTTTAGGGGAATAAAATAATTTAAGATTTAAGAAATTAGATTTAAGAATAAAAAACCCACAAGATTTGAGGGTTTTTTATGATTTAAACTTCAAAGGCAAATGAACTACTTTCTTAGTTTCAAAAAATTCGCCTTCAAAAAAATCGGATATAGTGTATTGAGTTGCATTGGGAAATCCTGACAATTCCTCAGTCAAATCTCCACCTTTTAGGTAGAGAATTCCATTTTTTAAAGTATGCTTGTTTTCTTTTTTGATTTTATCTTTTATCCAAGAAACAAAATCGGGCATGTTGGTTACTGCTCGACTTACAATGAAATCGAAATCGCCTTTTACATTTTCAGCACGCATTTGCTCGGCTTTTACATTTTTAAGTTCCAATGCTTCCGCTACTGCTTTTACCACATTTATCTTTTTCAGAATGACGTCAATTAAATAAAAACGAGTTTCTGGAAATAGAATTGCCAAAGGAATACCTGGAAAACCGCCTCCGGTTCCAACATCTAAAACATAGGTTCCTGGTTCAAATTTTTGAATTTTGGCAATAGCCAAAGAATGCAAAACATGTTTTACATACAATTGATCGATATCTTTACGAGAAATTACATTAATTTTTGAATTCCAATCGTGATATAAAGCTTCCAACTGTTGGAATTGGCTTATCTGAACCTCAGTTAATTCAGGAAAGTACTTTAGAATAAATTCCATTTATATTTTTTAACAAAAGTACTATTTAAAGTTAAAATATTAAGTCGAAATTAGTGGAATAAATTTATATAATAATTATCTTTGTTGGATATAAAATAAAATTATGAGCAATACTGTCCCTACATTTGCAAAACAAGATGGAATGAAGTTTTTTAGGACTTTAAATTCCAAAGTAAACAACTATTTCAAAGAAAACAACATTGAAAAAACTGGAAATTGGAAATTGTATCTGAAAACGATTATCCTCTTTACCATTTTTATTACCCCTTATATTTTAATAATTACCTTAACCGACATGCCTTTTTGGGTTTTTACAATTTTATCAATTGTAATTGGAATTGGAATGGCTGGAATTGGAATGAATGTGATGCACGATGGTAATCATGGTTCGTATTCCAATAAAGGATGGGTAAATAAATTTATGGGAGGAACAATTTATGTTTTAGCCGGAAATGTTTACAACTGGCAAGTTCAACACAACGTTTTACACCATACTTATACTAATATTCCTGGCCACGATGAAGATTTAGATGCAGGAAGAATTATCCGTTTTACAAAAGAAGCAAAGTGGTCTTATATGCATAAATTCCAACATTATTACTCCATATTTTTATATGGATTATTAACATTTAATTGGTCATTAACTACTGATTTCAAACAAATGAGTCTGTATTTGAAAAGAAAATTATCTTATGGAGAACCTAAAAGTCCTAAAATTTTATGGACTACATTAGTAATCACAAAAATAATTTACTTTTCTATTTGGATTGTAGTACCAATGATAATTGGGGTTTCTTGGTGGAAAGTACTTTTTGGTTTTTTTGTAATGCATTACACCGCAGGATTGATCTTGAGTATTGTATTTCAATTGGCTCATATTACCGAAGACACAACCAATCCACATCCTAATGAATTGGGAGAAATGGAACACACTTGGGCGATTCACCAATTATTTACAACAGTAAATTTTGCTCCTAAAAACTTTATTGTAAACTGGTACACCGGAGGTTTAAATCATCAAATTGAACACCATTTGTTTCCAAATATTTGTCACGTTCACTACACTAAAATTTCAAAATTTGTAAAAGAAGCTGCTGCAGAAGCGAATCTTCCCTACTACGAATATAAATCAATGAGAACGGCAGTAATAGCACACTTCAAACATTTAAAAGAGCTAGGAATGAAACCAGAACTTTCAGCATAAAAATTTAACACTACAATAAATAACTACAACAAACCACAAGAATGAATGCACTTTCGGATAGGATAAATAATTTATCGACGTCACAAACATTGGCAATGGCCGCATTGGCAAGAGAATTAAAAGCACAAGGAAAAGATATTATTAGTTTAAGTTTAGGGGAACCCGATTTTAATACACCCGATTTTATAAAAGAGGCAGCTAAAAAAGCAATCGACGATAATTACAGCACCTATTCTCCTGTTGAAGGTTACCAAGATTTGAAAGAGGCTATTTGCAGAAAATTCAAAAGAGACAATAATTTGGATTACAAACCATTGCAAATTGTAGTTTCTACAGGAGCAAAACAATCTTTATACAATATAGCTCAAGTAATGTTAAACGATGGAGACGAGGTAATTTTACCCGCTCCGTATTGGGTTAGTTACTTTGAAATAGTTAAATTATCAGGAGGAGTGCCTGTTGAAGTTCCTACTACAATAGAAAGCGATTTCAAAATTACACCCGCACAATTGGAAGCTGCCATTACCCCAAAAACCAAAATGATTTGGTACAGTTCTCCTTGCAATCCTAGTGGTTCTGTATATAGTAGAGAGGAACTTACTTCTTTAGCCAATGTGCTTGAAAAATACCCAAACATCTATGTTGTTGCCGATGAAATTTATGAGCACATTAATTTTTCAGGTACTTTTTGCAGTATTGGATCTATCCCTGGAATGTTAGAAAAAACGATAACTGTAAATGGTGTTGCAAAAGCATTTGCCATGACAGGATGGAGAATAGGATATATTGGCGCACCCGAATTTATTGCTAAAGCATGTACAAAAATTCAAGGGCAAGTAACCAGCGGAGCAAACAGTATTGCGCAGCGAGCAACAATTACAGCAGTTGACGCAGATCCATCAGTTTTAAAATACATGGTTGATGCATTTCACAGCAGAAGAGATTTGGTAGTTGGATTATTGAAAGATATTCCAGGAATTAAAATCAACGTTCCAGAAGGTGCCTTTTATGTGTTTCCTGATGTTTCCCATTTCTTTGGTAAAACTCTAAAAGGAACTTTTATTAAAGATGCTAATGATTTTTCTATGTACCTTTTATCCGAAGCTAATGTGGCAACAGTAACTGGAGATGCTTTTGGAAATCCTAATTGCATTCGTTTTTCATACGCTACAAGTGAAGATTTACTCATTGAAGCCCTAATAAGAATCAAGCTTGCAGTGGCATAAATAAAGCTATTTAAAATTTAAAAAAGTCTAAGGGACGATGTTTAAAACTTCTAACTTTAAACTATTTTTTTGTTGGCGTGACCTCAAGGGTCGGGCTAACCGTTCTAATCTCCCGGAAAAAACCGGGAGGATTTCCACTGCTATCCCTCACGCAAATTTGCCTACAAAATTGCAGTAAATCAAAAAATCACTACCTTAGTAAAAAAAATAAAAGATGAAAAAAATAATCTCCTTACTTTTCTTATTTTCTGTGCTACTTGTAAATGCTCAAGACAAAAAAGAACAACTTAAATCTCGAATTGTGGAAACCTCTTGTGGTCAATGCCGTTTTGGAATGGAAGGTCGCGAATGTGAATTGGCCATTCGCATCGATGGAAAATCGTATTTTGTAGATGGAACATCCATAGATGCTCATGGGGATGCTCATGCTGGCGATGGTTTTTGTACTACAATAAGAAAAGCCGAAGTGGTTGGCGAAATAATCGATAATCGTTTTAAAGTATCCTCATTTAAATTAATACCATTGAAAAAATAGTTACATTTCAATTTTAACTAGATATTCAACCCCCTAAAATTATTTCAAATTTTAAATCTGGTTCAAAAAAATACTACTGAAAATTTTAAAAAGCTACTATTACCTGCTTTTATTTTTTACGTTAAAGCACTTCTTCTATGAAAATACTTCTTCTAGGCTCTGGTGAATTAGGCAAAGAATTTACAATTTCAGCTCAAAGAATTGGGCAAACTGTTATTGCAGTTGATAATTATGAAAATGCTCCAGCAATGCAAGTCGCCAATGGATTCGAAGTGATTAACATGCTTGACGGATCAGAATTAGACCGAATTGTAGCCAAGCACCTACCCGACTTCATTGTTCCCGAAATTGAAGCAATCAGAACCGAACGTTTTTATGATTATGAAAACCAAGGAATTATAGTTGTTCCCTCAGCTAAAGCAGCTAATTTTACTATGAATAGAAAAGCAATTCGTGATTTGGCTAATAAAGAATTAGGATTAAAAACAGCTAATTACCAGTATGCAACTACGGCAAATGAATTGAAAAAAGCAGTATCAGAAGTTGGAATTCCTTGCGTTGTTAAGCCCTTGATGTCCTCTTCAGGAAAAGGGCAATCAACAATAAAATTGGAATCTGATATTGAAAAAGCTTGGAATTATGCGGTTGAAGGTTCACGTGGTGATGTAGTAGAAGTGATTGTAGAAGCATTTGTAAAGTTCCATTCTGAAATTACTTTATTGACGGTGGTTCAAAATAATAATCCAACACTTTTTTGTGCTCCAATTGGCCATCGACAAGAACGAGGCGATTATCAGGAAAGTTGGCAACCTGCAAGAATTTCTGAAGCTGACTTAAACGAAGCGCAGAATATGGCTCAGAAGGTTACCAAAGCTTTAGGTGGTGCAGGACTTTTTGGGGTAGAATTTTTTCTTTCTGACGAAGGGGTTTACTTTTCAGAATTGTCACCAAGACCTCACGATACCGGAATGGTAACTTTAGCTGGTACTCAAAATTTTAATGAATTTGAATTGCATTTACGTGCGATTTTGAGTTTGCCAATATTTGAAATAACATTAGAAAAGGCGGGTGCAAGTGCGGTAATTTTAGCTTCTGAAAATAGTTTAAATCCAACCTATGAAGGAATTGAAAAAATTGCTTCGTTACCAAAAACAGATTTTAGAATATTTGGAAAACCAACATCACGACCTTACAGAAGAATGGGTGTTTCCTTGACTTATGATAATATAGAAACTCCTATTGAAGAAATTATTGAACGAGCAATTGCTGCTGCAAATGTGGTAAACGTCCATCATTAATTGGTTTAAAAAACGATATTAAAAAATCCTAACGTACATGGTAGCCCCGATGGTAGTGGTAGCTCTTGCGCAGGAACGAAGCAAGACTTTAAAGGACAGCGGGACAAATTGTTATTATGAAAATGGATTGATTTGCTCAAAAAAATACTATTTTTGCATTCCAATTTAAGTTAATTAAACATAAAAATATGAAAGCATTTATATTTCCAGGTCAGGGAGCTCAGTTTACAGGAATGGGAAAAGAATTATATGAAAATTCAGAATTAGCAAAGGATTTATTTGAAAAAGCAAATGAAATTTTAGGTTTTCGAATTACAGATGTCATGTTTGAAGGAACTGCTGAAGAATTAAAAGAAACCAAAGTTACCCAACCAGCTGTATTTTTGCATTCAGTAATATTGGCAAAAACATTATCCGATTTCAAGCCTGAAATGGTTGCTGGACATTCTTTAGGAGAATTTTCTGCGCTAGTTGCAAATGGTACATTATCATTTGAAGACGGACTAAAATTAGTTTCAAAAAGGGCATTAGCCATGCAAAAAGCTTGTGAAATAAAACCTTCAACTATGGCTGCGGTTTTAGGATTGGAAGATGCTGTTGTTGAAGAAGTTTGCGCTTCAATTGATGGAGTTGTAGTTGCTGCAAACTATAACTGCCCGGGACAATTAGTGATATCG
>CANKLD010000077.1 GCA_947483095.1 Bacteroidota bacterium | reverse complement strand
TGTTGTTTTTGCTTGTTTGAGCAAATTTCAATACTTTAACTTTTATCATAAAAGTTAAATATTCAGTTATTTCTTTTGTCTTTTTCATAATCGTAATACTATCTTAGTTTTTGCTAATTTAGTCTACAATGCTGTGACGTATTCACAATTAAGCCTTATTTAGCAAAAGTAATTTCAAAGCAACAAAGTTGTATCACCGTAAGTTCTACTAGTTATTGTTATGATGGAATAACGTGTTTTTTATATTTTAAGCCCGGATATAAAGTTGTAACAAGATTATTAGATTTTAAAATAAATGAAGATTAGTTGGTAAATTCTTGAAAGTAGTCATTTAATCAAAATGAAATCTAAGAATAATTTTAAGTTAAGTATTAAGTAAGTTAATAATATGATATTTTTTTAGGAAAGGAAATATACTACCTCAAAACATGTTAAAATTTATAAAATATTATTACACTCTCGCACATAAAGGGTAGTCCTACAGCGGTAAAAAATAACCTATACAAACCACTGTATTTTAGAGCTTGTAAAGTGCTGTATTTGTTGGATTTAGAACTAAAATTGCAAAAAATAAATTTCCTTTCAAAAAATCAAAAGAATTGTACATTTTTAATACAATTTACATACAAGTAATGTTTATACTATATCCCCATTTTTTAATAAGTAAGCCAATAAGGAAAACGGAATTTTATAATAGGGTGGGGTATCAATTTTAGGAAAAAGGTTCGTTTTTTTTGGCTTTTTATGGACTTAATAGTCATAATTAAAAGTATAAGAATATATACTTTTTTAATAATTAATACTTCCATGATTCTCAAGTTATATTGACTAATAAATTTAGCCTTTACAATCCAATTAATATTTGAAGATTATTAACTTAATATGTAATGGACAATTATAATCAAAGGTTTTAAACTAAATTATTAATATTTATAGTAGAAAATAATATTAATAACCAATTATAGAAGAGAATTATTATGATCCGAAAAAAAGAAGTGGACTACATGTGGACTAGAAATAGAAATAAAAAACCCTAACTTACTGATTAACAGTTGTTAGGGTTTTAATTTTGCGGAGAAAGAGGGATTCGAACCCCCGGACCTGTTACAGTCAACAGTTTTCAAGACTGCCGCATTCGACCGCTCTGCCATTTCTCCAATAAGTCGCACACTTTTTCTGAATGCGGTTGCAAATATAGTAACCTTTTTTTGATTTCTAAAACATTTATTTAGAAAATATAAAGAAAATAACTAACCCAACCAAGTAATTATTTCATTTACCATATGTTAGAAACAATAAATCGTATTAGTATTTAACATATTCAGAAATTTCCAACCCATACCCTATCATTCCTACTCGCTTGGTTTGCTCGGAATTGGAAATCAATCGGATGTTGGAAATATCAATATCATGCAAGATCTGCGCACCAATTCCAAAATCTTTTGCATCCATTTTTATCAATGGCGCCTTCATTTCTCCTTGAGTTTGCAGTACTTTCAATTCGCCAATTCGATTCAGCAAATTATAGGATTCCAACTCCTGGTTAATGAACAATACAGCCCCTTTTCCAGCTTGATTAATAACGTTGAATATAGAATCTAGGTTTTTGTCGGCATCGTGAGTTAAAGCCCCTAAAATATCGCTATTTATTTGAGTGGAATTAATACGCGTAAGTATTGGCTCGCCCAAATTCCAATTCCCTTTGGACAAGGCAATATGAACTTGCTTATTGGTTGTTTGTAGATAGGCTCTCAATCGGAAGGTGCCAAATCTTGTATTGACATCAAAATCTTCTTTCTTAACAATCAAACTATCGTGTAGCATTCGGTAGGCCACTAAATCCTCAATAGATACTAATTTTAAATCGAATTTCTTTGCCACTTCAACCAATTGTGGTAATCGAGCCATCGAGCCATCTTCATTCATGATCTCCACAATTACCCCCGCCGATTTGAATCCCGCCAGACGTGCAAAGTCAATTGCCGCTTCGGTATGCCCTGTTCTTCTTAAAACCCCGCCTTGCTTGGCAATTAATGGAAATATATGCCCAGGACGCGCTAAATCGTGTGGTTTAGTATCGGAATTGCATAATGCCAAGACGCTTTTAGCTCTATCGGCAGCAGAAATACCGGTTGTAACTCCATTTCCACGTAAATCTACCGATACCGTGAAAGCCGTTTCCATAGGATCAGTATTGTTGTTTACCATCACGTGCAATCCCAATTCCTTACATCTGTTTTCTGTTAATGGCGCGCATATTAATCCACGTCCGTGTGTGGCCATGAAATTGATCATTTCGGGTGTTACCTTTTCGGCTGCAGCCAAAAAATCGCCTTCATTCTCCCGATCTTCATCGTCTACAACTATTATGACTTTCCCTTGACGAATGTCTTCGATAGCTTCTTCTATGGTATTTAATTGAAATTTAGGAAGGGTCATTGTATTTAATTTTGTGTTGGAAATAGTCTTTTCATTAATTTTTGAAACGGTATGTTTATAACGTCTAAATTGAACGAACCAATGTCGTTTGTAGCTCTATACGTTAGCAAAACAGCCAATGGAGTTAAAATGAGAGATGATAACCACGATCCCAAAAAGGGATCTATTCCATTTTCGCTAGCCAATCGTTTTCCAAAAGTATTCAAAAAGTGAAAAGAAATAAAGATGATTACCGCAAATACAATTGGTAAACCAATTCCCCCTTTTCTGATAATTGCCCCCAATGGAGCACCAATAAAAAACATTAGCAAGCAGGCATAAGCCACTATAAATTTATCATAAACAGCACCTAAATGATCATTAATGGCAATTTGTTTGATATTAAATTCGTTTTTGGAACTTTCAATTGAAAACAAATTATTGGAAACAATGCTTAAAGAAAATTGTAGTATTTGGAGCTTTTCACTTGTCGTTAATAATGCTAGTAAATCTGGTTTAACTTCGTCAATTTTCATTGGCAATATCGATTTATTTACATTTAAAACCCCAGAACGGTCGTGAATATTATCCGCAAAGGAAATTACATCGCGATTGTAATTTTTTTTCAATGAATCAATTGTATAATTCAATTCACTTAAATTAAGCATGTTGGAAGCATTAGTAATACTCTGATTCTCCTCATTTCCATTTAAAATCGATAAATCCATGTTGATTACATCCTTTTTGAAGGTCGCTTTCGCAAAAGGGATTTTCTTGCGATCTTCCCAATTATTTGGAATGATATCTTCATAATAGAAACCGTCATTTAAAACTAATTTCAGCAAATTAGAATTCTCACTACTAATCAAATCCCCATATTTGGCTTTAATAACCGTGCGAGCCCCATCGCCATTAATCGATTTTTTGTGAATGGTAACTCCCGTAAGATGGTTCCCGTTCTCACCCGTTTTTTTATCTACTTTAATCGAATACAATCCTATTTGACTAAATTGCCCCTCTGCAATTGCCATGGCCGGCTTGCGTTGGGCAATATTTTTTCTAAAATTGATGAATTTATATTCAGCATATGGAATCACATTATTGGCAAAGAAAAAAGTGGTAACGCTTAAAATAACAATGAAAATAGTCAGTCCTCTCATGGCTCTTTGCAATGAGATTCCCGCCGATTTCATTGCGGAAAATTCATAGTTCTCGGCCAAGTTCCCAAAGGACATAATCGAAGCCAACAACACAGAAAGCGGTATAACCAAGGGGATGATTCTAGGCATTCCGTAGAGTAAGAATTTAACTACAAGCATTAGATCTAAGTCACGGCCTGCTAGATCATAAATAAACAACCACACCGTTTGTAGTATGAATATAAAAAACAAGATTACAAATACTGTGGTAAATGTAATCGCAAATGTTTTTAAAATATATTTATCAATTATCTTCAACTAGTCTAATTTATTAATGTAATATTTGGAATATTTGGAAGCATCAAAGGTAAATTGATTCTTGGATAACGGTTGGTTTATTTTAAAAGAATTAACAGTCAAAGTGGTTTTTGTTCCGTTTCTCCCTACCTCAATTAGGTTATAAATATTCTTAGTTTGGGTATCTATGCCTAAAAGAATTTCTTTACGTTGGTCTTTAGCATTGTTTGGCACCAACTTAATATATTGAATTTTTCTACCTTTTACGTTTTGAGGTATGTCCCAAGTATATTTGTATCCAGCGTTAAAGAAAGTAAGGAGTTTTGAAGGGGTAATCGCATTTTCGTCTTTCTCATTTACTTTTGAAATCGCAACTTCTTCATCTTCAGGATTAATAGTATAGTTGGTTTTACCATCGAATATTTTAGTTACTCCCATCAAATTCAATACATATTTGTTGCCTTTCATGGTTACATTACCTTTGCTCTCCTGATTGATATTTTCTTTTAAATTACTTAATGAATATTTAAAATCGATTACAATGTTATCGTAGCTTTTAATTTTTGCAGTCACGGCGTCCAATAATGCTTTCGCCTTTTTATCCTGCGCTTGGGTTGAAGTGCAAAATAATAATGCAAAAAAAAGAAGTAAAAAACCATTTTTCATGGTAAAAGAAATTTTAGATAATGGGAATCTATTGGTATACATTGGTAAGTTAGTTTTGTTCATTACTGAAAAATTGATCTAGAGCGGCCAAATCGGTAATGTTCACATTTCGGGCTTTACTTCCTTCAAATGGACCTACAATTCCTGCAGCTTCCAGTTGATCTATCAATCGACCGGCACGGTTGTAACCCAGTTTTAGTTTGCGTTGCAACAACGATGCAGATCCTTGTTGGGCAGTAACAATAATCTCGGCAGCTTCTCTAAACAGTCCGTCACGCTCGGAAATATCCATATCAAGATTAATGCCACTTTCTTCACCTACAAACTCAGGAAGCAAGTACGCGTCGGCATAGGCTTTTTGCGAACCGATAAACTCAGTAATTTTCTCGACCTCTGGAGTATCTATAAAGGCACACTGTACCCGCACCACATCGTTTCCATTGGAATAAAGCATGTCTCCACGCCCTATTAATTGATCGGCACCTTGCGTATCAAGAATCGTACGAGAATCTATTTTTGAGGTTACTCTAAAGGCTATTCTTGCTGGAAAATTCGCTTTAATCAAACCCGTAATTACATTCACCGAAGGTCTTTGGGTTGCAATAATTAAGTGAATTCCGATAGCTCGCGCCAACTGTGCCAAACGAGCGATGGGAGTTTCCACTTCTTTACCAGCAGTCATAATTAAATCGGCAAACTCATCAACTACCAAAACGATGTAAGGTAAAAAACGGTGGCCGTTTTCAGGATTTAACTTGCGTGCTTTGAATTTATCATTGTATTCTTTTATGTTACGAACCATCGCATCTTTTAATAAAGAATATCGGTTGTCCATTTCTACACAAAGCGAATTCAAGGTATTCACCACTTTGGCATTATCGGTAATAATAGCATCCCCAGAATCCGGTAATTTAGCCAAATAGTGTCTTTCTATTTTATTGAAAAGTGTCAATTCTACTTTCTTAGGATCTACCAAAACAAATTTTACTTCGGCCGGGTGTTTTTTGTATAATAATGAGGTTAACACCGCATTTAACCCCACTGATTTTCCTTGACCTGTAGCTCCTGCCATCAACAAATGGGGCATCTTAGCCAAATCGACCACAAAGGTTTCGTTGGAAATTGTTTTTCCTAAAGCGATTGGCAATTCCATTTCTGCTTCTTGAAAACGTGCCGATCCAATAACGCTTTTCATAGAAACCATCGTAGGATTCTTATTTGGAACCTCGATTCCTATAGTTCCCTTGCCAGGAATAGGAGCAATAATACGAATTCCTAAGGCCGATAATGACAATGCAATATCGTCTTCTAAACTCTTAATTTTAGAAATTCGTATTCCTGCTTCTGGCACAATTTCATACAAAGTAACCGAGGGACCTACTGTAGCTTTAATTTGTGCTATTTCTATTTTATAATTTCGTAATGTTTCAAGAATTCTATTCTTGTTTTCTTCTAATTCTTCCTGGTTGATTGTAATTCCACCTGTGGAATATTCCTTCATTAAATCCAATGTAGGAAATTGGTAGTTGGACAATTCCAAAGTTGGATCAAACAAACCAAAATCGGCAACCAAACGGGAAGCCAAATTCTCTTCAACAATATCTTCTTCGTGGGCTTTTTCTATAACAAAATCACTATCCGTATTATCAATTGGTAAGATATTCGGTTCTAAATCATCAAAATCATCTTCGATTGGTTCTTCAATTCTTGATTTTAAGATTGGATCCATATTAATTTCAGAAGAAGAACTTATAGTCGGCTTTAGAGCTTCTTTATTAATTTCAAATTGGGACATCGGTTTAACAACAGGCTCTTCCATTTCTTCATCTGGAACAGCATATTCTTCCAAATTATAACTTGAATCTGAAACTGGTTGATTCGCAGGAGTTAATTCTGAATCAATTTCTTTTTTACTTCTTTCAAAAAAACCTTTAATGGCCTCAGGAGATACTTTTATTTTAAATATCAAATAAATGAAAATCCCAAGTAACAAGATTAAAAATGCA
>CANKLD010000076.1 GCA_947483095.1 Bacteroidota bacterium | reverse complement strand
GGTTGGTTTATTCAAACAGAACAGGAAATTTTCAATCCGGAACAAGCAATGGTCATGGATTTTTCAGTGGAACAAAAAGGAAATACAAGGTTCATGTATGTGCTTCCAACCTCAAAAACTGAAGCACTTTTAGAATATACGCTTTTTTCGCAATCGCATTTAGAAACTTCAGAATACGAATCGGAAATTGAACTTTATATTCAAAAATTAGGAATTACCAATTATAAAATTGTCGAAAAAGAACGCGGTAGCATCCCTATGTCGTGTTTCCCATTTTGGAAAAACAACACCAAAAGAGTATTAAATATTGGCTCTGCAGGAGGTTGGACAAAAGCAAGTACCGGATATACTTTCAAAAATGCCGATAAAAAATCAACGCAATTGGTTCAATTTCTTCAAACTAAAACAGACTTCAAACAGTTTCATAAAATAAATAAATTCTGGTTTTACGACTTGTTATTATTAGACATTTTATACAGAAAAAATGAAATAGGGGCAACCATATTCTCTGCACTCTTCACAAAATCAAATCCCCAATTGAATTTCAAATTTTTAGATGAAGAAACCTCATTTTGGGAAGATTTACAAATCATTTGGAAATGCCCAAAAGGGCTTTTTGTAAAGGGTTTATTTGCCTTAATTTTTAGATATTCATTTAATATCAAACTATAACAAAACTTTATAATCGAAATAAAAATTAAATTGTTTTTCTCTTTATCTTTGTAGCAGATTTTACAATCTAAATTCAGAAATCAACAATCTTAAATCATAAATAATTATGTATCCAGAAGAAATGGTAATTCCAATGCAAGCTGAACTTACAGCTGCTGGATTTCAAGATTTACACAGTGCCGAAGCGGTGGAAAACGCATTAAAACTAGAAGGAACAACGCTTGTAGTTGTAAATTCTGTTTGTGGTTGTGCAGCAAGAAATGCTCGTCCAGGAGTAAAAATGAGTTTGGATGGCGCTAAAAAACCAACCAACTTAATAACGGTTTTTGCAGGCGTGGACAAAGATGCCGTTGATGCCGCAAGAAAACACATGTTCCCTTTTCCGCCTTCATCGCCAAGCGTGGCTTTGTTCAAAAACAGTGAATTGGTGCACATGTTAGAACGTCATCACATTGAAGGTCGCCCAGCGGAATTAATCGCGGAAAACTTGCAAGACGCTTTCAACGAACATTGTTAAAATAAAACTGGTCCTACGTAAATAATAAATCAATAGAAACTATCTAAGGGTAGTTTCTATTTATATTACCATTAAAAATCCAATTAGATTTTCTTTTTTATTTAATTCTAATTTTTTTCTAAGTCTGTATCTAGCACCATTCTTGATGATGCGTAAGCCAATAAATATGTTTGGGAAATAGGATTTCATTGGTCATTTTTCTAAATTTATTGGAAAAGAAGCCAAAAGAATTAGCAGTGTTGCAAGCAGAAGCCAATTATTAACGACTTCTTTCTTAAATAAAGACGGAAAAGTGGTTACGATTGTTATGAATCAAAGCAATAAAAAACGTATTTATAATTTGTGTGTAGGAACAAAATCCACTCCAATTTATATTTTGCCTCACGCCATTCAAAAGTTAGTTTTTTAATAAATATCAATTTCAAAACCCCCAAATGATAAACAAAATAAGTCTAATTTATATTCTATTTTTCTCATCACTACTCTGTTTTTCTCAACAAAAAGCAATTGATGAAAAAGTCAATGCCTTACTCAAGAAAATGACGATTGAAGAAAAAATAGGACAACTCAATCAATATTCGGGCGACAATGCCGCAACAGGTCCAATTACTATTAATCCTAACAAACAGTCAGAGATTAAACAAGGTTTATTAGGTTCGATGCTTAATATTTTAGGGACAAAATATACGTGTCAATATCAAGAATTGGCAATGCAATCCCGATTGAAAATTCCGTTGTTATTTGGTCAAGATGTAATTCACGGCTATAAAACCACATTTCCAATTCCATTGGCGGAAGCCGCAAGTTGGGATTTATCTGCAATAGAATTATCTGCAAGAATTGCTGCTACAGAAGCTTCGGCATCAGGAATTCATTGGACATTTGCGCCAATGGTTGATATTTCTCGTGATCCTCGTTGGGGACGAGTTATGGAAGGTGCAGGAGAAGACACCTATTTAGGGTCTAAAATTGCCTTTGCACGAGTAAAAGGGTTCCAAGGAAAATTGGGCGATGTTAATTCGGTTATGGCATGTGTTAAACACTTTGCTGCTTACGGTGCTGCCGTTGGCGGACGTGATTATAACTCGGTTGACATGAGCGAAAGAATGCTTTGGGAAACCTATCTTCCGCCGTTCAAAGCTGCATTGGATGCAGGTGCGGCAACATTTATGAATTCTTTTAATGATTTAAACGGAATTCCAGCAACAGGAAATCGCTATTTGCAAAGAGATATTCTAAAAGGAAAATGGAAATTTACAGGTTTTGTAGTTTCTGATTGGGATTCAATTGGCGAAATGATCGATCACGGATATGTAAAAGACAGTAAGGAAGCGGCACTTTCGGCTATAACTGCGGGAAGCGATATGGATATGGAAAGCAACGCTTACAGAAATAATTTGGCACAATTAATCAAAGAAAAAAAGATTTCAATTGCCCTAATTGACGATGCTGTAAAACGAATTTTACGCAAAAAATTTGAATTAGGATTGTTTGAAAATCCGTATAAATATTGCAATCCTGAACGGGAAGAAGCGGCACTTAATAATCCAGAACATACAAAAAGTGCCAGAGAAATTGCAGCAAAAAGTATTGTACTAATGAAAAATGAGAATTCGATATTGCCACTTTCTAAAACCACCAAAACAATTGCTTTTATCGGACCAATGGTTAAGTTAAAAAGAGCCAATCACGGTTTTTGGGCAGTTAATTTAAAAAATGTCGATTCAACTTATATTGTTTCTCAATGGGAAGGAATCAAAAATAAAATTGATAAAAACAGCACTCTTTTATACGCAAAAGGCTGCGATGTATCTTCTCAAAACAAAGATGGTTTCGCCGAAGCGATAACAATTGCCAATCAATCTGATGTGGTGATTTTAAGTATTGGCGAAAGTTGGAATACAAGTGGCGAGGCTAAAAGCAAGAGCAATCTTCATTTGCCAGGCGTTCAGGAAGATTTGGTCAAAGCACTTCAAGCCACTGGAAAACCCATTGTGGTTTTAATAAATGCGGGTCGTCCATTAATTTTTAACCAGACCGCCGATACTGTTCCTGCCCTACTTTACACCTGGTGGTTGGGCTCAGAAGCTGGAAATGCCATCGCCGATGTTTTGTTTGGCGATTACAATCCATCAGGGAAATTGCCTATGACTTTTCCTCGTGAAGAAGGTCAAATCCCGATATTTTACAATCATTTCAATACAGGAAGACCGTCTATAAATGAAGATAAAATCCATAAATCTGCCTATATTGATTTGCCAAATTCCCCGAAATTTCCTTTCGGATACGGTTTAAGTTACACCACTTTCGAGTATTCAAATTTGAAATTATCCAAGAATAAAATGAAAGCAAATGAAACAATTGAAGTGGCTGTAACTATTGCCAATACTGGAAAATTTGCTGGAGAAGAAGTAGTTCAATTGTATTTAAGAGATAAAGTTGGCTCTGTTGTACGACCAATTTTAGAGCTGAAAGATTTTCAAAAAATCACGTTAGAAGTTGGCGAAACCAAAACAATCAAGTTCCTAATTGACAACACAAAATTGTCTTTTTATAATGATAAATTAAAATATAAATCAGAACCTGGTGATTTTGATATAATGATTGGGTCGTCTTCGGCGGATATTCGCTTGAAAGATAGTTTTGAATTGGCAAAATAAATAGCTAAATCTCAAAATTTTCTTTTTTTAAGAAGCGAATTGTCCATTTTTTAGGAGCTATTTCCAGCTGTCATTCCAAATCCTCGCTAAAAAGCTCGGGATTTTCCCTTACATCTGGGCTAGGTATCCGATTTTAAACCACGATTTTAATAAGCCTCACCATTTTTCTAACTCTGAACCTCTGTGCCTTTGACTCTTTAAAACCTTTGCTACTTTGCCTCTTTTTCCCTATTTTTGCACAACTATTTTCTCAACTTAAACTGTTTATAGCATGCAACTGTACAACACATTAAGCGCAGAAGAGCGAGCAATCATGATTGATGATGCAGGAAAACAGCGACTTACGTTGTCTTTCTATGCTTATGCGCAAATTTCAAATCCAACACAATTTCGTAACGATTTATTCCTTGCTTGGAACCCACTCGATGTTTTAGGAAGAATTTATGTAGCTACAGAAGGAATCAATGCCCAACTTTCCCTGCCAGCAGACACTTTTTACGCCTTCAAAGACAGCATAGAAGTCTATGATTTCATGAAGGGAATCCGATTAAATATTGCTGTTGAACAAGACGATCTTTCTTTTTTAAAATTGACCATTAAAGTTCGTGACAAAATTGTTGCCGACGGATTAGTAGACGATACTTTCGATGTAACCAATATCGGAATTCACCTAAAAGCAAAAGAATTTAATGATTTACTCGAAGATCCAAACACCATTGTGGTCGATATGAGAAATCATTACGAATCGGAAATTGGACATTTCACCAATGCCATAAAACCTGATGTAGATACCTTTAGAGAGAGTTTACCAATTATTGAAAACCAACTTTCCGATCACAAACAAGACAAAAAATTGTTGATGTATTGCACCGGTGGCATTCGATGTGAAAAAGCCAGCGCCTATTTTAAACACAAAGGTTTTGAAAATGTGTACCAATTGGAAGGCGGTATCATAGAATACACAAGACAAGTTAAGGCCGAAGGTTTACAAAGTAAATTCATTGGTAAAAACTTTGTTTTTGATCAGCGATTAGGGGAAAGAATTACTGACGATATCGTTTCACAATGCCATCAATGTGGCGTTTCTTGTGATGTGCATGCCAATTGTGCCAACGAAGGGTGTCATTTATTGTTTATACAATGTGACTCTTGCAAATCCAATATGGAAGGGTGTTGTTCAACAGAATGCGTGTCGATAATTCACCTTCCTGAGGAAGAACAAAAAGCCATTCGTAGAGGAATAAAAAATGGAAATAAAATTTTCAAAAAAGGAAAATCTGACGTTTTAACCTATAAAAATAATTCCGATAACCAAACTGTTTTTGGTACTAATGAAAAAAAACCAATTGCTGCGAAAACTCCAAAAATTAAGAAATTGTACATTGGAAAAGGAGAACATTATTTCCCAAAATCAAATATTGGACAATTTTTAATTGAAGAAAATGAAATTAATATTGGCGACCAACTTTTAATAAAAGGGGTTACAACGGGAGAACAAAAAATTGCCCTTACGGAAATGCTAGTCAATGGAACCGATTCAAAAAAAGCCCTTGCTGGTGACACTTGTACCCTTAAACTGCCCTTCCGAATTCGATTATCAGACAAATTGTATAAAATTTTAGATTAAAAACCCATAGCCAACGGTTTTAAACGTTGGAAAAAAAAGGATTAGACAAAACAAACATAACGCACGGCTTCAACCTTTGTCAAAGTTCAAAACTTTCATAAAGATTTATTAGTCCTAATTTGTAACCCTTTACAATTATTAAAAAAAATTTATTTAATTTTAAGAGTTCATCAAAAGAAAACTTAAACTTTAAACTTCAAAACTTGAATTAAAATAATATCTTTACACATTAATCGTTATGAACTTACGTTGTGCAAGTCACAACACCACAATATAATTATGGCATGTACAAGTTGTTCAACTTCAGATGGCGGAGCGCCTAAAGGTTGTAAAAATAATGGGACTTGCGGCACCGATAGCTGCAACAAACTAACGGTCTTCGACTGGCTTTCAAACATGAGTTTGCCTAATGGTGAAGCTCCTTTTGACTGCGTTGAAGTGCGATTTAAGAATGGTAGAAAAGAATTTTATAGAAATACCGAAAAACTAACCTTAAGCATTGGAGATATTGTGGCTACAGAATCTTCTCCAGGTCACGATGTTGGGATTGTAACCTTAACAGGTGAATTGGTAAAAATTCAAATGAAGAAGAAAGGGGTCAATCACACTAGCCCAGAAATTCTAAAAATGTACCGAAAAGCATCACAAAGGGACATCGATATTTGGTCGGCAGCCAGAGACAAAGAAGAGCCAATGAAAGTTCGAGCTCGTGAATTGGCAATAGCTCAAAAACTAGAAATGAAAATTTCTGATATTGAATTTCAAGGTGACGGACTAAAAGCGACCTTTTATTATACTGCCGAGGCAAGAATAGATTTCCGTTTGTTAATCAAGGATTTTGCCAAAGAATTCAACACCAGAATTGAAATGAAGCAAGTTGGTTTTCGCCAGGAAGCCTCTCGATTGGGAGGAATTGGTTCGTGCGGAAGAGAATTGTGTTGTTCTACTTGGTTAACCGATTTTAGAAGCGTAAATACCTCAGCGGCGCGTTACCAACAGTTGTCGCTTAATCCTCAAAAATTAGCTGGACAGTGTGGTAAATTGAAATGTTGTTTGAATTATGAGTTGGATACATACATGGATGCGTT
>CANKLD010000075.1 GCA_947483095.1 Bacteroidota bacterium | reverse complement strand
TGTTAAAACCCATTTTGGAGGGTTTTGCAGATGTCGTTTATGGCTCTAGATTTATGGGTGGCAAACCGCACAGAATTTTATTTTTCTGGCATACCATAGGAAATAAATTTCTAACAATGCTTTCTAATATGTTTACTAATCTTAATTTATCAGATATGGAAACGTGCTATAAAATGTTTAATACAAAATTGCTTCAAGGGATAAAATTGAATGAGAACAGATTTGGATTTGAACCCGAAGTGACTGCAAAAATAAGCAGAATCAGTAAAATTAGAATTTACGAAGTGGGTATTTCCTATTACGGTAGAACCTACGAAGAAGGAAAAAAAATTGGCTGGAAAGATGGTTTCAGAGCTTTGTTTTGTATAGTTAAATACGGTTTATTGAAAATGTAAAGAGTAGGTTATTGGGTTTTGGGTGTTAGGTTTTGGGTTGTTAGGCAGTTGATTTAACAATCTGAGAATAATTCAAAATTTTATTCTTTTTATGGTATTAAATACTGCGCTTCCATTTGCCTGTATTGGGTTTTAGAAAACAGTACTAAAGCTATAATAGCTCCAATTGTGGCAAAAAGCATGTCAGATTGGGTGTCCCAAATATCACCTTGTGTGCCTAAAAAAGCATCGCCTTTATCGCCAGTAGAAATAGAAACTCCCCATTCAATCCATTCGTAAGCTGCACTTATTGCTAAGCAAATAGAAACTATAATAAAGTTAAAGAAACTCTTGTTGCTAATTACCATTTTACGAATAAACAATTCTCTGATAATTAATGCAGGAACAAAGCCTTGCATAAAATGCCCCACTTTGTCATAATTATTTCTGGTTTGGTGAAAAACTTCTTTGATATAATCAAACAATGGGACTTCGGCATAAGTATAATGACCACCAACAAATAAAACAACGCAATGGAGGAGAATCATTGTATAGGTGAAATCCGAAAACCTAAATTTATTGAATGTAAGTAATAGAATTACTAAGCCTATTAACGCGGGGAAGATTTCCAAAAAACAAGTAAAACCTTCTTTAGGTTCAATTATCGACCAAATAAAGGTGGAGAAAAAGACAAATAGTAATCCGTAAATGAATTTCATAAGGGGTTTTAAAATTCAAATATAGTATTTTTCTTTTAACCCAAAGAGCGTTTAATCGTTAATTCGGTTATTTGGAAATCCGTTTAATCTGTGTATATCTGTGGCAAAAAAATCTCTTACCTTTCGACCTATTATTTTAACCGCAAAGAGCGCAAGGTTTTAAGAAGGTTCGCAAGGGAATCTCAATTAAACGATTTCGTTAATTTGAAAAGATTACCAAGTTTCAATGATTAAATAGATATTGTGTCAATAATAAACTTAATATAATTTGTGAGAATTCGTTTAATTCGTGGCTAAATTTTTTTGCTTTCTTTACGGATTTTACACAAAAAAACCACGCATTTAGCGTGGTTTTGAAAGTAGGAGCTAAGCTATTATTTTAAATCAAAACGATCTAAATTCATTACTTTACACCAGGTTTTGATGAAATCATTTACAAATTTATTTTTGTTGTCGTCCTGAGCATAAACTTCTGCGTAAGCTCTTAAAACAGAATTGGATCCAAAAACCAAATCTACTCTTGTTGCGGTCCACTTAGTAGCCCCTGATTTTCTATCCACAATATTGTATAAATTGTCTCCTACTGGGTTCCAACTGTATTTCATGTCGGTTAAGTTAACAAAGAAATCATTGCTTAAAACACCTTCATTGTTAGTAAACACCCCATGTTTCGTTCCGTCAAAATTAGTTCCAAGAACGCGCATTCCACCAATTAATAAGGTCATTTCAGCAGCCGTAAGTCCTAGTAGTTGTGCTTTGTCAAGCATCAATTCTTCAGGTTGAACAATGTATTTAGATTTTACATAATTTCTAAAAGCATCACTTAAAGGTTCTAAAACCTCCATTGATTCTACGTCAGTCATTTCTTGAGAAGCATCACCACGTCCAGCATTAAAAGGAACTTTAACATCAAATCCTCCTTCTTTTGCTGCTTTTTCAATAGCTGCAGCACCTCCTAAAACAATTAAATCAGCAATGCTAATTTTCTTGCTTAATCCAGCTTGAATTTCTGCTAATTTACTTAGTACTTTTTCCAATCTTGTCGGCTCGTTTCCATGCCAATTTTTTTGTGGTTCTAATCGAATTCTAGATCCATTTGCACCCCCTCTTAAATCAGAACCTCTGAAAGTTCTTGCGCTATCCCAAGCGGTGTTGATTAATTCTGCTCTTGTTAAACCACTGTTTAAAATAATAGCTTTAGTATCTTCAATTTCTTTATCTGTTAAAGTATAGTCAACAGCAGGAATTGGATCTTGCCAAACTAAATCTTCTTTTGGAACATCGGCGCCTAAGTAACGATTTTTAGGGCCTAAATCTCTATGAGTCAATTTGAACCATGCTCTTGCAAATACTTCAGAAAAATAAGCCGGATCCTTATGAAAACGTTCTGAAATTACTCTATAAGCTGGATCCATTTTCATCGCCATATCGGCATCCGTCATAATAGGATTGTTCTTTTTCGAAGGATTGTGAGCATCAATCGTTTTGTCTTCTTCTTTAATATTGATAGGTTCCCACTGCCATGCACCTGCCGGGCTTTTCTTTAACTCCCAGTCGTGGTTCAATAACATATCGAAATATTCATTGTCCCAACGTGTTGGATTTGTGGTCCAAGCGCCTTCCAATCCACTAGTTACCGTATCAGCACCATTTCCGTTATTTTTTGGATTCATCCAACCAAACCCTTGATTTTCAATTGGTCCCGCTTCAGGTTCTGGACCTAAAGCACCGGCATCGCCATTTCCATGGGCTTTTCCTACCGTGTGTCCACCAGCAGTTAAGGCTACTGTTTCTTCATCGTTCATTGCCATTCTTTGGAAAGTGACACGAACGTCATGTGCCGATTTTAATGGATCTGGTTTCCCATCTACTCCTTCCGGATTCACATAAATTAATCCCATCATTACTGCAGCTAATGGATTTTCTAAATCTCTTTCACCAGAATAGCGAGTTCCTTCACTCCCGGATACTGCTTTCCATTCTTTTTCAGAACCCCAATAAATGTCTTTTTCAGGATGCCAAATATCTTCACGACCACCAGCAAAACCATATACTTTTAAACCCATAGATTCATAAGCCATATTTCCTGCCAAAATCATTAAATCGGCCCAGGAAAGTAGGTTACCATATTTCTTTTTTATTGGCCATAAAATTCTTCTCGCTTTATCTAAATTACCATTGTCAGGCCAACTATTTAATGGGGCAAATCGGATATTTCCCGTTCCAGAACCGCCGCGACCGTCAGCAATTCTATAGGTTCCAGCAGAGTGCCATGCTAGTCGAATCATTAATCCACCATAATGACCCCAATCAGCAGGCCACCAATCTTGACTGTCCGTCATTAAAGTTTTTAAATCATTTTTTAATGCCGTAAGATCTAATTTTTTAAATTCTTCAGCATAATTAAAATTTTCTCCTAGCGGATTTGTTTTTGTGTCATGCTGATGTAAAATATCTAAGTTTAGAGATTTTGGCCACCAATTTTGTGAAGGAGGTGTAGCATTCATCGCTGTATTTTGATGAAATGGGCATTTTCCAATGTCGTTTGAATTTTCCATATTTATTGAATTAAGTCTTATTTACTTTTTAAAAAATTAATTACAAAATTAGTTTAACAATTTGATTTTAGTATAGTTATTTTATGGTTTTAATTTATTTTTTAATAGATATAATCTATAGCTTCTATTTTATTTCGATTATTAAAACAAAGGTAAATTTATACTATATTTGTTTCTACTTTAAGATTTATTAAATAGTATACAACTTATGAATTTCTCCAATCTATTTCGAAAAAAAACAGTTCAAGACATATTAAAACAAGTCGCTAAAAATGAAGCCGATGGTCATAATTCATTAGGAAAACATCTTAAAACTAGAGATTTAGCCGCCTTTGGTATTGCCGCTATTATTGGAGCTGGAATTTTCAGCACCATTGGAAAAGCAAGTTTTGATGGTGGACCCGGAGTCATCTTCTTGTTTTTATTCACCGCCATAGCGTGTAGTTTTGCCGCTTTTGCTTACGCAGAATTCGCCTCCATGGTGCCTGTTTCAGGAAGTGCTTACACTTATTCCTATGTAGCATTTGGAGAATTAATAGCCTGGATTATCGGTTGGGCCTTAATTATGGAATACGCCATCGGGAATATCACTGTTGCCATTTCTTGGAGTGATTACTTTACGAGTTTGATGAATAATATAATTGTCAATTTGAATCATAAATACGATTGGCATTTACAGGTTTTAGCCGATTGGGTTCAAATGGATTATTTAACGGCTTCCAACGGATTTAAAGACGCTACTGCTTTAATGCAAAACGGAAAATCTTTTGAGAATTTAAGTTCTTCATTACAAAATGCTTATACCGCTTGGACCACTTCACCTGTAATTGGTGGTTTTCACATCGTTGCCGATTTACCTGCTTTAGGGATAATTATCTTCATTACCGGATTGGTTTATCGTGGAATGAAGGAATCCCGTAATGCTAGCAACGCGATGGTTTTAGTGAAGTTATTCATCATTTTATTGGTAATTGCTGTTGGTGTTTTTTATGTAGATATAGATAATTGGAGTCCTTTTGCACCGAATGGAGTAGGCGGAATTCTAAAAGGAGTTTCGGCCGTTTTCTTTGCCTACATTGGTTTTGATGCCATTTCAACCACCGCTGAAGAATGTGAAAATCCGCAACGCGATTTGCCTCGTGGAATGATGTGGGCCATTATAATATGTACAGTCTTATACATTGCAATTGCCTTGGTGCTCACCGGAATGGTTTCCTATTCTGAATTGAATGTGGGCGATCCTTTATTATTTGTATTTGAAAAATTAGATTTAAAAGTAATGTCGGCCATAATCGGAGTTTCAGCAGTTATCGCAATGGCGAGCGTTTTATTGGTGTTCCAAATGGGGCAACCTAGAATTTGGATGAGTATGAGCCGCGATGGATTGTTGCCAAAAAAATTCTCAAGAGTGCATCCTAAATTCAAAACGCCCTCCTATGCCACTGTGGTTACTGGTTTTGTAGTAGCCATTCCCGCTTTGTTTTTGAACCTAACTATGGTAACCGATTTATGTAGTATCGGAACTTTATTTGCCTTTGTATTAGTTTGCGCCGGTGTATTGGTATTGCAAAACAAAACGGATATTCCTCGTGGAAAATTCAAAACTCCCTATGTGAATTCGAAATATATTGTACTTGTTTTAATCTTAATTGGATTGGTTTATTCGGTTCAATACAATCAAAAAAGCACGCTTGATTTCATTACCAATGAAAAGAAAATATATGCTCCAGAAGACATTGTCACTTCTTTAACTCCGGAACAATCAAAACAAGTTTACAATTATTTAGCTTCATTTGATGCCAATAACACCACCACATCAACCCCGGATTTAGAAGTGATTTTGAGTCAATATTCTGATAATGAGGATCAATATCAATCGGTAGTAGAAGCATTACCAATTAACGATTCTCAAAAATATGAAACGGGTTTTAGCTTATTCAAACACAAAATTCCGATGTGGATTTTCCTACTTTCTTTGTTAGGTTTAGCAGTTTGGGCGTACCGACAAAATTTATCTCTAATTCCGATGTTAGGTTTAATTTCGTGTTTGTACATGATGGCCGAATTAAGTGTTTGGAACTGGATTTATTTTACCATTTGGTTGTTAATTGGTTTAGTAATTTACTTTGGCTACAGCCGAAAAAACAGTAAATTGAATACCACGGAATAATTTATTTTAATAGTAAAGTAAAAAATCCGTTTTGCAATTTTCAAAGCGGATTTTTTGTTTCATAATAACCAGAAATTTCAATTTTCAAATTCATACAGATTAACTATCTTTGACATCTTAAAATAAGAACAAAAATGACTTTATCTCAAATTCTATCGGCACCTATCGAAAAAGCAATCCATTCGCTTTTTGATGTAACTATTGACAAAATAGAATTTCAATCAACTAGGAAAGAATTTGAAGGAGATATCACCATGGTTATTTTTCCCTTATTAAAAGTGATTAAGAGCAATCCGGTAGAACTTGGAAATAAAATTGGCGCTTATTTAGTTGAAAATGTAGCTGAGGTTTCCAATTTTAACGTGGTTTCTGGGTTTTTAAATATCGTAATATCAGATCAATATTACCTGGATTTCTTCCATGATATAAAAGACAATTCGCAATTCGGATTTGTGTCGCCCAAGGCAAATGAGCCCGCAGTGATGGTGGAATATTCTTCGCCAAATACCAACAAACCTTTACATTTAGGACACGTTAGAAATAACTTATTAGGATATGCTGTTGCCGAAATAATAAAGGCATCAGGTAAAAAAGTATATAAAACGCAAATCATCAACGACCGTGGAATTCACATTTGTAAGTCGATGTTGGCTTGGCAGAAATTTGGAAATGGACAAACACCGGAAATCGCAGGATTAAAAGGAGACAAATTAGTTGGTAATTTTTATGTAGCTTTTGATAAAGCTTATAAAGAAGAAATTAACCAGTTAATGAGCGAAGGAAAATCAGAAGAGGAAGCTAAAAAGCAAGCGCCAATTATTTTGGAAGCGCAAGACATGCTTTTAAAATGGGAAGCTGGAGATCCGGAAGTAATGTCACTTTGGAAAACGATGAACCAATGGGTTTATGACGGATTTGGAATAACTTACACCAAT
>CANKLD010000074.1 GCA_947483095.1 Bacteroidota bacterium | reverse complement strand
GTGGTCCCACTTGGAATCGAACCAAGCACCTACTGATTATGAGTCAGTTGCTCTAACCGAATGAGCTATAGGACCTTTAACGAGGTGCAATATTACTACTATTTTTGATTCTCTGCAAATCTTTTTGAAAGGGAATCAGTATTCCTGTTTACTTCAAACAACCCTTCTATCCACTTACTTGATTTCCTGACAAAGCTCTATCAAAACACCATTGGTGGTTTTTGGATGAAGAAATGCGACTAGTTTATTGTCGGCGCCTTTCTTGGGAACTTCATTTAAAACTACAAAACCCTCGGCTTTTAGTCGCGCAATTTCCGAAACGATGTCTTCTACATCAAAGGCGATGTGGTGAATTCCCTCGCCTTTTTTTTCTAAGAATTTGGCAATTGGACTCTCGGGATTTGTGGCTTCCAACAATTCAATTTTGTTAGGCCCGTTCATGAAAAAGGAAGTTTTAACGCCTTCACTTTCTACCAATTCCGATTTATAGGCTGGGGCGCCAAATAGTTTTTCGAAAACCAAGTTCGAAACTTCTAGGCTGTTTACCGCAATTCCAATGTGTTCAATTTTTCTCATTTTAAATGCAATTTGATCAAACAAAGATAAAAAACTTTATCGCTTTGCCCCTTTGAAACGCTAGAACTCAAAAAAATTGTATTTTTGCACTATGGAAACAAACAGACAGAAAAAAATAGGTGGCGTAATCCAAAACGATTTGGTGGATATTTTACAAGGTGAAATTCGAAAAAATGGAATTTCCAACTTGATCATTTCCGTGTCAAAAGTGGTCGTGACCTCTGATTTATCGGTGGCTACCGTGCATTTAAGTATTTTTCCACAAGAAAAAGCCGCAGAAACATTGGCCGCAATAAAATCCAATACCAAATTAATAAAACACGATTTGTCTCAACGCGTACGACTGCAATTGAGAAAAGTGCCTAATTTAACTTTCTTCATTGACGATTCCCTAGACTATATCGAAAAGATTGACAATGCCTTGGCGGCAAAAGAAAATCCGATCGAAAACCGCGATCTTTTAGAAAAACGAAGAAGAACCTAAATTGAACTTCCCCTATTACATAGCCAAGCGCTACCTGAAAAGTGCCAATAAAAATAATGCGATCAACATTATTAACGGTATTGCCTCGCTTGGAATTATTGTAAGCTCAATGGTTTTATTTGTAGTATTATCGATTTTTAGTGGATTGGTGAATTTCAGTTTGTCGTTCAGCAATGACTTCGATCCCGATTTAAAAATCAGTAGCACTTTAGGAAAATCCTACACGATTTCTTCGGGTCAAGAGCAAAAAATTAAAGCCATTGATGGCGTGTCGACTTTCAGTAAAGTGGTGGAAGAACGCGCGTTATTTATGTTTGATGGCAAAGAACAATTTTCTTATTTGAAAGGCGTTGATTCAACATTTACTTTGGTGAGCAACGTTAAAAAAAGCTTGTTCAACGGACAATGGCTAAGTCCAAATACTTCGCAAGTAGTGGTTGGATATGGGATTTCTCAAAAATTATCGTTAGGCATCTTCGATTTCAATAATCCGTTTGAAGTGTTCGCGCCAAAACCGGGTAAAGGAACGATAGAAAACCCGGATGATGCGTTTGTGAAAATAGGTTTAATTCCAGTTGGAATTTACGCCGTTAGCGAAGATTTAGATTCCAAATATGTATTTGCAGATATTGATGTGGCTCGAGAATTACTGGGTTTTCAACCCACTCAAATCACGACTTTAGAATTAAAATTAAAACCCAATGCCAACGAAAATGAAGTAAAAGAGCAACTTCAAATAATCTTTAATAATAAAATTACCATTAAAAACAGAGCGCAACTCAATGACGCATTATACAAAATGCTCAACACCGAAAATACCGCCATTTATTTGTTGTTTACCCTTGTGATTATTCTCACGTTATTTACACTTGCGGGAGCCATAATCATGATGATTTTAGACAAACGCGGTAATTTAAAAACCCTCTATAATTTAGGCACAGAAGTAAAAGATTTAAGAAAAATATTTTTGCTTCAAGGGACTTTATTAAGTGTTTTGGGTGGTCTTTTTGGACTTTCAATTGGGGTTGTTTTGGTATTAATCCAACAGCAATTTGAAGTAATCATGATTACGCCTTCCTTAGCTTACCCAGTAGATTTCCTATTTAAAAATGTAGTAATTGTTTTGGGAACCATCATCTCATTGGGCTTTATCGCATCGTTAATTGCGAGTAGCCGCGTGAGTAAAAAGTTATTGGAATGATTTTTAAACTAAACCACCTAAACCTGACGGGTTTCTAAAACGGGTCAGGTTTGGAACTGATATTCAGCATAAACATCCTCAATTTCATCTAAAGCAGAAAATAATTCTTCGGGGGTACTGAGTGTTACCAGTTTTTGACGGTGTTCTTTAAACGATTGGATCCCTTTAAAATAATTGGCATAATGGGGACGGGTTTCTACAATTCCGAGTCGTTCCCCTTTCCAATCCATCGCCCAAGTAAGGTGATTTCGAACGGCTTCCACTCGGTTAACCACCGTGGGTTTAGCCAAATGTTCCCCAGTTTCTAAATAATGTTTTATTTCATTGAAAATCCATGGATAACCAATGGCTGCGCGACCGATCATAATTCCGTCAACGCCATATTCGTTTTTAAATTTTAGGGCTTTTTCAGGAGTGTCTACATCGCCGTTTCCGAAAATTGGCATGGTAATTCTAGGGTTGTTTTTTACTCTGGCAATGTGCGACCAATCGGCTTGCCCTTTGTACATTTGGGCTCGAGTTCGGGCATGAATGCTTAAGGCTGCCACGCCAATGTCTTGCAAACGTTCTGCAACCTCATCGATATTTATGGAAGAATCGTCCCAACCCAAACGCGTTTTTACGGTTACCGGAAGGTCGGTACTGTCAATTACGGCCTGCGTTAATCGGATCATCAAATCAACATCTTTTAAAACCCCAGCTCCGGCGCCTTTGCAAACGACTTTTTTTACAGGACACCCAAAATTAATGTCGATAATGTCAGGATTTACGGTACTTACAATTTTAGATGACATTGCCATCGCTTCTTCGTCACCCCCAAAAATTTGGATTCCAACAGGGCGTTCATAATCGAAAATATCCAATTTCATGCGGCTTTTTATAGCGTCACGAATTAACCCTTCGGAAGAAATAAATTCAGAATACATCAAATCGGCGCCGTGCTGCTTGCACAACCTGCGAAATGGCGGATCGCTAACGTCTTCCATTGGAGCGAGAAGTAAAGGAAAATCGGGTAATATTATGTTGCCTATTTTGGGCATAATCGAATTGTTTTTGCAAAAGTACAATTTTATTGAGAATAGAAAATAGATAAAAGAATAAAGACCAGTTTGAGCTATTTGAAAGTGCTGAATTTAAACTATATTTGCAAATTAATTGCTTTCGCGTGAAGGATAGCAGTGAAAATCCCACGCTTTTTTGCGTGGATTGAAACGAATAGCCTGACCCGAAGTTTTTACGTAGGGTCACGCCCTGAAAAAATTGACACTAACAAAGCATGAAACACATACGGAATTTTTGCATTATTGCACACATCGACCACGGGAAAAGTACGCTTGCGGACCGATTATTGGGGGCAACCCAAACGGTTACGGCTCGGGAAGAAAAGGCGCAATTGCTGGACAATATGGACTTGGAGCGCGAACGTGGGATTACCATAAAAAGTCACGCAATTCAAATGGAGTACAAATACAAAGGCGAAGATTATATTTTGAATTTGATTGATACTCCCGGCCACGTTGATTTTTCTTATGAAGTTTCACGATCTATAGCGGCTTGTGAAGGGGCGCTTTTGATTGTTGATGCCGCGCAAAGTATTCAGGCACAAACGATTTCGAATTTGTATTTGGCTTTGGAGAACGACCTAGAAATTATTCCAATTTTGAACAAAGTAGATTTGCCAAGTGCAAGTCCTGAGGAAGTTAGCGATGATATTGTGGATTTATTAGGGTGCAAATTGGAAGAAATTATTCACGCCTCGGGTAAAACTGGTTTGGGTGTCGAAAATATTTTAGCAGCTATTATAGAAAGAATTCCCCCTCCAAAAGGAAATGTTGATGAGCCGTTGCAAGCGTTGATTTTTGATTCGCATTACAATCCGTTTCGTGGAATTGAGGTTATTTTCCGAGTGAAAAACGGAGAAATCAAAAAAGGGCAAAAAATTAAATTCATGGCTACGGGAAATGAATATTTTGCAGACGAAATTGGTACTTTGAAATTGAACCAGGTTCCAAAACAAGTTATTTCTGCTGGTGATGTTGGGTATTTAATTTCTGGAATAAAAGAGGCCAAAGAAGTAAAAGTGGGAGATACGTTGACGGATTCAAAAAATCCAACAACGAATAGCATTCAAGGTTTTGAAGATGTGAAGCCAATGGTTTTTGCGGGAATTTATCCTGTGGACACCGAAGATTATGAAGAGCTTAGAAACTCGATGGAAAAATTACAATTGAACGATGCTTCCTTAGTGTTTTTACCTGAAAGTTCGGCAGCTTTAGGATTCGGTTTCCGTTGCGGATTTTTAGGAATGTTGCACATGGAAATTATCCAAGAGCGTCTGGAACGAGAGTTTAATATGACGGTGATTACTACGGTTCCCAACGTTTCGTATTTGGCTTACACCAAGAAAAATCCCGAAACGCCACTTATTGTAAACAACCCTTCGGACTTGCCGGAACCTTCTCGTTTGGAAAGAGTGGAGGAGCCTTTTATAAAAGCGACGATCATTACCAAAGCTGATTTTGTGGGGAATGTAATGAGTTTGTGTATTGAAAAACGCGGATTGATTACAAACCAAACCTACCTGACTACGGAACGTGTTGAATTGACATTTGATATGCCATTGGCAGAAATTGTATTTGACTTTTATGATCGTTTGAAAACGGTTTCTAAAGGGTATGCTTCGTTTGATTATTCGCCAATTGGAATGCGAACTTCGAATTTGGTTAAAGTTGACATTTTGTTAAATGCAACCATTGTGGATGCTTTATCCTCGTTGATGCACGTTGACAATGCGTATTCTATTGGTAAAAAAATGTGTGAGAAACTGAAAGAATTAATTCCACGTCAGCAATTTGATATTCCTGTTCAAGCGGCGATTGGGGTGAAGGTTATTTCTCGTGAAACGATAAAAGCGTTGCGTAAAGATGTAACCGCCAAATGTTATGGTGGTGATATTTCGCGTAAACGTAAGTTATTAGAAAAACAGAAAAAAGGTAAAAAACGAATGCGATTGGTTGGAAATGTAGAGATTCCACAAGAAGCATTTATGGCCGTTTTGAAATTGAATGATTAGCATTTAGCCTTTCATTTACTACAATTTCTTTATCACATAAGTTACCATTCCCCAAATAATCAATTGGTTTTCTTCGGTGACTTTTATAGGAGAATAATTGGGGTTTTCTGGCATGAGATACAAGCAATCTTGTTCTACAAGAATCCGTTTTACAGTAAATTCTCCGTCTATAAAACAAATTGCTATTTTGTTGTTTTGAGGTTCTAAACTTCGGTCAACAACCAAAACATCCTTGTCGTTTATGCCTGCATCTATCATGGAATTCCCTTTGACTTTTATATAAAAAGTAGCCAACGGATTTTCGCTTAATTCTTTATTTAAGTCGATACTGGTTTCCATGAAATCGGCTGCTGGAGATGGAAATCCTGCTGAAACGCCTTCTTTCACGAAAGCAATTCTTAAATCACTTTCGAAATCGGGAAGGAAAAAAGTGAGTTTGTTATTTTTCTTTATTGACATTTTACTTCAAGAATATCGTTGAAATTAGTAGTGTATTTTGGTGACAAATGATTTTGTCGCATGTTCCAGGTTAGATTTAAATTTTGCGATGCCAACTTGACTTTTTTATCTCCCATTTTTTTATTTAGAAAATCCATCGATCGCATTAAAGCCAAATGTTTTGGATTTTCCTCTTCAAATAATTGAAATTGCTTCTGATCTTCGGGGATAAATTCGGTTACAATTACCCCCGCTTTTTTAAACTTGACATTGTCATTTCCGTGAAGTAATTTTTTTAATATCGCAATGGCAATGTTAGAAATAGTTAAGGTAGAATTGGTTGCAAACGGTAATTTAACGGCCATGTTAAAATAGTATTTTGACGTTTTAACGGTATGCCTGTCAATAACCAACATTACAATTATAGTGTGGCAACACGAATTTTGTTTGCGCAATTTTTCGGCACAAATAGCTGCAAAAGTAGCTACTCGCTCCCGCAGTAAATCGAAATCGGCAATTTGCTTTGGGAAACTCCGTGTAGTGGAAATGCTTTTTTTAGGGTTGGGAATAGGCTCTAAATCCAATACCGATTTTCCTTCCAATTCGTATTTTAAACGAAGGCCTACCACGCCCAGTTCTTTTCGAATCCAAGGCTCCTGATGTGGTTGAATAAAATCGAAAGCAGTATTGATATTTCGAAGTTTTGCCTTCTTAGTCGTTCTATTTCCAATGCCCCAAACGTCTTCAATTTTAGTCCATTTGAGCGCTTTAATCCGTTTTTCGTCGGTATCGATGGTGTAGACTCCGGAAGTTCTATCTTGAAATTTTTTGGCAATTTTATTGGCTACTTTTGCCAATACTTTTGTGGGTGCAAAACCAACGCAAACAGGAATTCCAACCCATTTTTGAATTCTGTTTTTCATCGAAATTCCATACGAATCGTAATCTAGAATTGCCATTCCGTCAAAATTGATAAATGCTTCGTCAATGCTATAAATTTCTAAATTG
>CANKLD010000073.1 GCA_947483095.1 Bacteroidota bacterium | reverse complement strand
TTTGGAATGACTTTAATTTTACAAATTTGCTGTCGGTTTTCATCGAAGAAAGTACCTTCCAATTTGTATTTATAATAATTGAAAGCATTATTTGCTATAGGAGAAATCATACTATTATTGAAATCAATAGTATTATTATAAAAGTCATACAGTGAAGATTCTGCAGTATTGTAACTAAAGCCGTTATTATTACCGCTTATTTTCGATGCGATAATTTTCTCTTTTAGGTTGTTTGGCTTTTCATAAGATATTTTAGAAACCGTTTCGGATAAATATATAATTCCACTACCTGTCGAGTCAATATTAGCGCCCATTTGTTCGCCAAGATCAATTTTTTTCCCAAATAGTTTCTTTGGAAGATCTTTTACTTTAAATATTCCTCTGGAATAAAAATCGGCTTTAAACTTTCCTGTTTTGTCAGAGTTTTCTTTTTTGCTGGCAATAGCACTTCTTATAATTGCATTTGCCGGATTCTCCTTTTGATTGATTACGACTTCATTTAAAGTGTAATTTTCTTCAATCATTTTTACATTTAATAGGTAGGGTAATTTTTCTATTTCAATTGCAATTTTTTGAGTTTTGAAACCCAGGTATTGAAAGACTATGGTATGTTTTCCAATGGTTTTAATATTTAATTCATATTTACCATTATCATTTGAAGTAGTTCCATTGTAAGTATTTGCTGAAAAGATGGTTACAAATGGCAATGGAATTCCTTTTTCATCTGTCACAATTCCTTTAACTTGAGCAAAACTCGAAATACAGGCTAATAATAATAAGTAAGTAATTTTTTTCATGGTTTAAGTTTAGCTGTTTTATCGACGAATTAAAGATATTATTGTTACGAGAATGATTGTTAAGATTTATACCTGATACTATTATATGAAGGACTGTAAAGCCAAATCGTAACTTTTTAAACCGAATCCTATTATTACACCATTAGCATTTGGAGAGATATAGGATTGATGACGAAATGTTTCCCGAGAGAAAGTATTGGAGATATGAACTTCAATTACGGGAGTAGAAATCGCTTTTACCGCATCGCCAATTCCAATTGAGGTGTGGGTATAGGCAGCAGCATTTAATATTATTCCATCATAGGAAAAGCCAACTTCCTGAATTTTAGATATTAATTCACCTTCTATATTGCTTTGAAAATAGTCCATGTCTAAATTTGGATATTTAGTTTTCAATATAGAAAAGTAGTCTTCAAAGGTTTGATTGCCATAAATTTCAGGTTCCCTTTTACCTAAAAGATTTAAATTTGGCCCATTAATAATTATGATTTTCATTTTTTTTAGTAAAAATAAGAATAATTTATCTAATTGTACATAGGTTAAAACCCTTTAAAACAAATTTAACTTATCTTTTTCATATTAAATCAACAATTATACCTAATAGTATTAAACACATTAAATTATAACTTTTTAATGGTAATTCATTTTCTTTATATTTCAACCCTTTTTATTGTCGTTATTTTATTTAATTAACATTAAATTATTAATATGTTAATAAAATTGTTGATAACTATATTTTCTCTAGAAGTGTGAATTTGTTAATATTTCTAATTTTACCATTATTAATTTTAAACAAAAACAAAAATGAAAAAAATTATTTTAACTGCTGCTGCAGTATTCGCATTTAGCTTTGCTAATGCACAAGATGCTAAATCTTTTGGTTTTGTAAAAGGTGACGTTTTATTAGGTGGTAATGTAACTTCAGTTACAACCCCAGGAACAACTGGACAAACTGTAATTTCTCCAAAGATTAGCTATTTTGTAACTGACAAAGTTGCTTTAGAAGCTGGTATTAGTACTAGTTCTGGAGGAGTAACTTCGTCTACAGATTTTTCAGTAGGTATGAAATATCAAATGATGAAATTAGGGGAAAGATTTAATGTTTTTACTGGAGCTGATTTAAGTTTCGGTGATGCATCAACTACTTTTGGCGCGGGTGTTCACCTTAACTATTCTGTAACTCAACATTTATCTGTTGGATGGCATTTAGCAGATTTAATTTCTTACACCAAACCTAAAACAGGAGATGCTACAACTAGAATTGATTTGAATGAATATTCAAACTTTTTAAATGAAGCGAATTTTAGTTTGATTTACAAGTTCTAATTAATATTATTAGATTAATTAAACCACGCCTTTGGCGTGGTTTTTTGTTTTTATCGGGAATATTCATTTTTAGCAAGATTGTACATTTTAGCCAATTATTTATAAAAATGTCTGTTTTTATACTTATATAATAATATTTGTTTGTAAAATTGTTAATAAATATAATTATCAAAATGATAAAAACTTATTTTAATCTATAATTTTATTATTATTAATTTTAAACAAAAACAAAAATGAAAAAAATTATTTTAACAGCTGCTGCAGTATTTGCATTCAGCTTTGCTAATGCACAAGATGCTAAATCTTTTGGTTTTGCAAAAGGTGACGTTTTATTAGGTGGTAATGTAACTTCAGTTACAAACGGACAAACTGTAATTTCTCCAATGCTTAGCTATTTTGTAACTGATAAAGTTGCTTTAGAAGCGGGTATTAAATCTAGATCTGGAGGAACAGCAGCTTCGTCTACAGATTTTTCAGTAGGTATGAAATATCAAATGATGAAATTAGGGGAAAGATTTAATGTTTTTACTGGAGCTGGTCTAAGTATCAGTGATGCATCAACTACTTTTGGCGCAGGTGTTCACCTTAACTATTCTTTAACTCAACATTTTTCTGTTGGATGGCATTTAGGAAATTTAATTTCTTACAGCAAACCTAAATCAGGAGATGCTACAACTACAATTGATTTGAATGATTATTCAAACTTTTTAAATGACGCGAATTTTAGTTTGATTTACAAATTCTAATTAATACCATTAAATTATTAAACCACGCTATTAGCGTGGTTTTTTTATGGCCATTTTTGAAAGTTCTTTTACAAATTACCTTATCACTTGTTAATAATGTGTTAATAAAATTGTTAATAACTCCTAAGCCCTATGGGATTGTTAGAGATGTATGTTTTATATATTTGAGAATTATTAACAATAAACAAATATTAAAATGAAAAAAATTCTTTTAACTGCTGTTGCAGTATTCGCATTTAGCTTTGCTAATGCACAAGACGTTAAATATGGTGTTAAAGGTGGATTAAACATGTCAAGTAATTCAGCTGAAGGTGCTACAAGTATTACTTCTATCCATTTAGGTGGTTTTGCACAATTTGCAATTAATGATAAATTTGCAGTACAACCTGAATTATTATATTCTGCTCAAGGTGCAAAATATACATTTTTCGGTTTAAGCACTACAGCTAATTTGAATTATATTAACATCCCAGTTATGGCTAAATATAAAGTAGCTGATGCATTTAGTATTGAAGCTGGACCTCAATTAGGATTCTTAATGTCTGCAACATTGGCATCAATTGATTATAAAGATCAATGTAATTCAACTGATTTTGGTTTTAATTTAGGTGCTGGTTATGACTTAAATGAAACTATGTCACTAGGATTACGTTACACAATGGGTTTAACTAATGTTGAAAAAGATGTTCCAGGAGAACCATCAACTAATTCTAAAAACTCTAATATCCAATTGTCTTTTGGATATAAATTCTAATTATAATTTAAATTATAATTAAAACCACGCAATTCGCGTGGTTTTTTTATGAAAATAGTTTTCCTTTGTACTAATGAATTGGACTACGTATATTAAAAGCTATCAATCGTATTTGAGAATTGAAAGAGGAATGTCGAAAAATACCATTGACAATTATTCTTTTGATATCGAACGACTGTGCCTTTTTTTGGAGGAGAATTCTATTTCGGTTTCCCCAATAACCATTAGTGAAGAAACCATTCAGCAATTTATTTATCATATTGCTAAGCAGTTAAACGCGAGATCTCAGGCTAGGATAATATCCGGTTTGAAGAGTTTTTTTTCATATTTGATATTTGAAGATTATCGACCCGACAATCCCTTGGAATTAATTGAAACTCCAAGAATTGGCCGAAAACTCCCTGATACTTTATCGATTGTTGATATTGACCGACTCATAGCAGCTATTGATTTGAGTTCCAATGAAGGGGAACGGAACAGAGCAATGCTTGAAACTCTTTACGGTTGTGGTCTTCGTGTTTCGGAGTTGGTTACTTTAAAAATATCGGATCTTTTCTTTGAGGAAGGATTCATCAAAATTACTGGAAAAGGGAATAAGCAACGTTTTGTTCCTATTGGTTCTTATACTCAGAAATACATAGAAATCTATAAAGACAAGGTTAGATCTCATTTAAATATTCAAAAAGGGCATGAAGACACTTTGTTTTTAAATAGGAGAGGACGCCAATTGACGCGAGCGATGATATTTACAATTATTAAAGATTTAGCCGTAAAAATCGATTTGAACAAAACCATTAGTCCACATACCTTCCGGCATTCATTTGCAACGCACTTATTAGAAAATGGTGCCGATTTACGTTCAATCCAATTAATGTTAGGACACGAATCGATTACTACTACAGAAATATATGTACATCTTGATAGAAAGCATTTGTCGGAAATCATGAATACGTTTCACCCTAGAAAGTGATTTGGTTATTCGTTGATTCGGTTAATCGGTTATTTGTTTAATTTGTGTTTTGTCAATCTGAATTTATTTCAGATTCTATTTTTATGTTTTTTTAGATGCTGAAACCAGTTCAGCAAGACAAAATTACCTTTTTCGGCTTGCGTGAGGGGTGAAGCGAAAAGCCCACAGGCAAGTGAAGCGAAAGCGGAACTTGGCGAGGACTTGTAGTGGAACACCCGACCGAGTTTAGTACAGATTTCCTCGTTACTAAAACGTTCTAAACGAGGGCACGCCCAAGAAAATACCATAAATAGGAGAATTTAAAAATAATTCACAAAAAAAAGACTTGCCAATTAGCAAGTCTTATATTTTTCAACTCCATCAATTCCTTCCCTTTGGGAAGGCTAGGATGGGATTTTTATTTCGCAATATTAACCGCTCTAGTTTCTCTAATTACGGTTACTTTCACTTGACCTGGATACGTCATTTCTGTTTGGATTTTTTGTGATATTTCAAATGATAAAGTGGCTGCATTATCGTCAGATACTTTTTCGCTTTCTACAATAACACGTAGTTCTCTACCCGCTTGAATGGCATATGCATTTTTAACTCCATTAAATCCGAAAGCAACTTCTTCTAGGTCTTTCAAACGCTGAATATAAGAATCTAAAACTTGTCTTCTTGCTCCAGGACGTGCACCAGAAATAGCATCACATACTTGGATAATTGGGGATAATAAAGATTTCATTTCAATCTCATCGTGGTGCGCTCCAATTGCATTGCAAACTTCTTCTTTTTCACCGTATTTCTCAGCCCATTGCATCCCTAATAATGCGTGTGGCAAATCACTTTCAGCATCAGGCACTTTTCCAATATCGTGTAATAAACCGGCTCTTTTTGCTAGTTTAACATTTAATCCTAATTCTGCCGCCATGATTCCACAAAGCTTAGAAACTTCTCTTGAGTGTTGCAATAAATTTTGACCATAAGAAGATCGGTATTTCATTCTACCAACTACTTTAATCAATTCTGGGTGCAATCCGTGGATTCCTAAATCGATTACAGTTCGTTTTCCAACTTCAATAATCTCATCGTCAATTTGTTTAGCCGTTTTTGCAACTACTTCTTCAATTCTCGCCGGGTGAATTCTACCGTCGGTAACTAATTTATGAAGTGCCAAACGTGCAATCTCTCTTCTCACAGGGTCAAAACAAGATAAAATAATAGCTTCTGGAGTGTCATCAACAATAATTTCTACTCCAGTTGCCGCTTCTAAAGCTCTAATATTTCGTCCTTCACGACCAATAATTCTTCCTTTTACATCATCAGATTCAATGTTGAAAACGGAAACACAATTTTCTACCGCCTCTTCCGTACCCACTCTTTGTATGGTATTGATGATGATTTTCTTTGCTTCTTGTTGCGCAGTTAGCTTCGCTTCTTCAATGGTATCTTGAATTTGAGCCATCGCTTTGGTTTTGGCCTCCGCTTTTAAACCCTCGATTAACTGGTTGCTTGCTTCTTCAGCTGATAAACCGGATATTACTTCTAGTTGATTCAACTGGCTTTTATGCATTTTCTCGACTTCAACTTGCTTCTTGTCAAGAATTTCAATTTTTGAAGTGTATTCAACTGTTTTTGCTTCAAAATCGTCATTGACTTTTTTAGCTTTTGCCAATTCATTTGAAATTTGAGATTCTTTATCGCGAACTCTTTTTTCAACTTCGGCTACCTTTTTTTCTCTTCCTAGAATTACTTCTTCGTGTTCCGATTTCAATTCAATAAACCTTTCCTTAGCTTGAAGAATTTTATCTTTTTTGATATTTTCTCCTTCTAAATTTGCGTCTTTTAAAATTGAAGCGGCTTCTTTTTTAGCATTTTGAACTAAACTAGAAACACTGCTTTTTTCCATCACTTTTGCAAGGATAAATCCCCCTGCAACCCCAACTATTCCTGAAATAATTATAATTAATGTACTGTCCATGTTTGTGTAAAATTTATATAAAAAAAAAACCTACATTAGATTGCTTGAATAAACTCGGAAATACAAGTTTTGAGCTAACTCATTGATCAAGCTTTCACGCAGAGGTGACATGCTATAGTAATGAAGATTCGCTCATTCTAAATTGTTAGTGTTGAGTTTACCAAATAGGAACTAATGTAGGCAGTATCTTAGTTATTGTTAAGAACGTATTTATTTGTCGAGATAATTGGCTAATAATTCATTGATTTTCTTAAGTCTGTCGTTAGTTTCTTCATTATCGACTGACTTATCAATTTGCTTTTGTTCTAATTGAGAGGCAAATTGTAAGGCACACATTGCCAGTACATCTTGTTTATCTCGAACGGCATAATTTTCTTCAAATTGCTTAATCATAATATCAATTTTTTTAGAAGCACTTCTAAGTCCTTCCTC
>CANKLD010000072.1 GCA_947483095.1 Bacteroidota bacterium | reverse complement strand
TTCAATCTCGTTATATGTAGGGATTATAACAATACTATTGCTCATAATTAATCAGTCAATTTCTTTGCAAAAATAAACTTTTTATGTTTTAAGAATCATAATAATACTATAATAAATGAAACAGTTGAAAAATTTAGTAATTTTGCACCGTTATGATGGAACAATTACTACATCCTCGAATAGTTGAAAATAAAGATTGGGCAACCGCTTTGTTTTTATTTTCATTAGTGTTAATTGCTTTGTCAAAATCACTTTTTGAAAACAGATTTAGTGAGTTTATTAAACTAATTGTATCTGATAAATACTTAAAAGTTTATAAGGATTCTGCACTCATGATGAGTTGGTTTACTATATTTTTATTTATTGTTCAGATCCTCTCTTTTTCGTTTTTTATCCATTTACTTTTAAACAGTTTTGGATATATTAGTAAAACCGATGGCATTTCTTTTATTCAAATATTTACCTTTTTAACCGTTTTCATTTTATCTAAGTATTTAATTGAGAAGGTTATAGGTACTGCTTTTGATATTGAGGAATTTGTAGATCAATTTAACCTTCAAAAAGTTAGTTACCGAACATTTATTGGGCTTTTTCTGTTACCAATTAATTGTTTTTTGTATTATAACGACTCCATTTCACATAATTTATTGATAATTATTCTTTCTATACTATTGATAATCAATGTTTTTACTTACTTATTATCTATAAAAAATCATCAAAATATATTGATAGGCAACTTATTTTATTTTATTTTGTATCTTTGCGCACTTGAAATAGCTCCCTACTATTTTATGTATTATTGGTTTACAAAAAATTAGCCTATTTAGAAAATGTCAAGTATGAAAGTGAAAACAATTTTGGTGTCACAACCCGAACCTAAAGTGGACAATTCCCCTTACTTTGAGTTGCAACAAAAACACAAAGTGAAAATTGATTTCAGGCCTTTTATTCATGTAGAAGGGGTTAATGCAAAAGAAATTAGATTACAAAAAATCGATTTAAATAATTTCACCGCAATCATTTTAACAAGTAAGAATTCTGTAGATCATTTCTTTAGGGTAGCTGATGAAATGCGATATAAAATCCCCGAAGGTTTGAAATACTTTTGCCAATCGGAAGCGGTAGCTTTCTATTTGCAAAAATATGTGGTATACAGAAAACGTAAAATCTATGTTGGTCAAAAAGACTTTATTGATTTAACTACTTTATTGAAAAAATACAAAGAAGAAAAATTCTTATTGCCAGCTTCTGATCAATTGAATGCAGAAGCAAAAATTATTCTTGATGATTTAAAAGTAAATTGGACTCAAGCGGTATTTTACAAAACTGTAATGAGCGATTTAACCGATTTATCAGATGTGTATTTTGATATTTTAGCGTTTTTTAGTCCAACAGGAATAAAATCATTATTCAAGAATTTCCCCGATTTTAAACAAAATAATACTAGAATTGCTGTATTTGGAAGTTCTACACAAAAAGAAGCTTTAGAACATGGACTTCGAGTGGATATTATGGCTCCAACGCCAGAAGCACCTTCAATGACTATGGCAATTGATAAATATATTGCTAAAGCAAATAAAGAAAAATAATCTTTTTCAAACATAAAAAAAAGTCCTGAGTTTTCTTAGGACTTTTTTTATGAATTAATATGACCTACAATTGCGGTCCTGCTTTCACTAAGTTTTTACCTTCTTCGTTATCTGTATATTGAACAAAATTGGTAACGAATAATTGCGCTAAATCACTTGCTTTTGAATCCCATTCCGAAGCATCCAAATAAGTACTTCTAGGATCTAAAATTTCAGGATTCACTCCTTCTAATGCCACTGGCACTCCCAAATTAAATATTGGAATTATCTGAGTTTCCGCTTTTTCAATAGAACCATCAAGAATCCGGTCAATTATAGCACGGGTATTTTGAATGGAAATTCTTTTTCCTGTGCCATTCCATCCGGTATTTACCATATAGGCAGTGGCTTGGTGCTGTTCCATTTTCTTTACCAATTCTTCTCCGTATTTTATGGGGTGCAAACATAAAAAGGCTTTACCAAAACAAGCTGAAAATGTAGGTTCAGGTTTTGTAACTCCTCTTTCTGTTCCAGCTAATTTCGCAGTGAAACCCGAAAGAAAATAGTACTTTGTTTGTTCCGGAGTTAGTTTAGAAACTGGCGGGATCACCCCAAAAGCATCTGCCGTTAGAAAAATTACTTTGGAAGCATGTCCCGCTTTTGAAATCGGCTTAACAATATTGTGAATGTGATCAATTGGATACGAAACTCTAGTATTTTGAGTTACAGAACCGTCTTTAAAATCAATTTTACCATTGGCGTCAAGTGTAACATTTTCAAGTAAGGCATTTTTAGTAATAGCTCCGAAAATATCCGGCTCATTTTCCTTACTTAAATCGATGGTTTTGGCATAGCAACCTCCTTCGTAATTAAAAACTCCTTCCTCATCCCAACCGTGTTCGTCATCTCCAATTAACTCTCTTTTTGGATCGGTGGATAACGTGGTTTTTCCTGTTCCTGACAATCCAAAAAAGATAGCTACATCGCCATTTTCTCCTTTATTTGCAGAACAATGCATCGAAGCAATTCCTTTCAGTGGCAAATAGTAATTCATCATTGAAAACAATCCTTTTTTCATTTCACCACCATACCAAGTTCCCCCAATTAATTGAATTTTCTCGGTTAAATTAAAGGCAACATAAACTTCAGAATTTAATTTATGACTTTTATACTCTTTAAAACTAGTTTTTGAAGCATTCATAACTACAAAATCCGGTTCACCAAAGTTTTTTAATTCTTCGTCTGTTGGTCGGATGAACATGTTTTTCACAAAGTGAGCCTGCCACGCCACTTCCATAATAAATCGCACTTTTAATCGAGAATTTTCATTTGCACCGCAAAAAGCATCTACTACATATAATTTTTTGCCTGAAAGTTGATCAACAGATGTTTTTTTTAAAGCATTCCAAGTATCTTGAGAAATGGCTTTATTATCATTAATCGCTTTCTCTGAGGCCCACCAAATAGTGTCTTTTGTGATAGCATCATTAACGATATACTTGTCTTTGGGAGAACGACCGGTGAAAACACCCGTCATAACATTTACAGCTCCAAGCTCGGATAACTGTCCTTTTTCAAATCCTTCTAAATTTGAATTTAATTCTTCATTATATAATAATTCAAATGAGGGATTGTAGATTACATTATCACTTTTTTTTATACCATATTTTTCCAACGAAATCGATATAGTAACTTGGCTGTAGTTGTGCATAAATTTGACTTTATTATAAATATTTATTTTGCAAAAGTAAATATTTTAAACAATCTATTTTACATTTTTAATAAAAATTAATGATTTTTTCTGTATAAATTAACAAATAACCAAAACCAAGCGGTCAAAAATAATAATCCTCCAATAGGAGTGGCAAATCCAAAAGGTTTGAAATTAAACGGTAAGAAGTTATTTAAAGCTAAAAAATACAACGAACCAGAGAAAAGCAGAGTCCCAGATAAAGTAGTGAAATAAATGACTTTTTTAGCTGTATCAGAAATTGCATCTGTAGTTCCAATAAACAATAAAAATAGCGCATGGTACATTTGATATCTTACCCCTGTTTCAAAAGTATTGAGTTCTAAAATACCAACCATTTTCTTTAATGCGTGAGCTCCGAAAGCTCCAAATGAAATTGCTATAAATCCTAAAATCGCTGCCGTTACAATAATTTTTCTATCCATTTTTATTATTTGTGAAATACATTACAAAAATATGCGTTATGTAGTGTATTATGTTAATTAAATTCAATTTTAACACTTTGAAACAACTAAAATTATTCTATTTTTGCACTTATATAAAAAACGATGAGAAAATTTATTTTTAATGTTATTTTGGTTCTTAGCTATAGTTTTAGCTTTTCTCAAATAAAACCAAACGAAAGATTAGTTTATGCCGCTTCTTATAATATGAGTGGCTTAATGACTCAATTGGCTCAGGTTTCGATGGAAACTGAAATGATGGAAACGTCTAAAAAAACTTTTTTACATTTGAGTGTTCAAGCTGCTACTTTTAGCAAATGGGATTCTTTTTTTAAAATTAGAGATTTATATGAATCGTATGTAAACCCTAAAACTTTAAAAGCAATTTTATATAAAAGAAGTATCATAGAGGGTGGTTATTCTAAGACCGAAAAATACATTTTTAAATCGGATGGAAAAACAATTATTAGTACGTCAAAAACTAATAATAAGCCTGAAACGAAAAAAACATTCACGGTTGGAACATCAACGCAAGATATTGTTTCTGTCATTTATAAGTTGAGAACAATTAATTTTCAAAATTATAAAAACGGACAAACCAAATCATTTGTAATTGTATTTGATGAAAAAGAGGTTCCAGTTTTAGTGAAATTTATGGGAATTGAGCCCGTTTCTGCTGGGAATTTAGGAACAAAAAACTGTTATAAAATTTCTATTTCTGCTAAAACCAATGCTTTAAAAGGAAAAGACAAAAACTTAATTTGGCTTACTGCCGATTCTAAAAAAATCCCTGCTTTAATCAAATTTAGCATCCCTGTAGGAACAGGGCAATTAACATTATCAAGCGCAACTGGAATTTAACACTATCATTATGAGAAAATTATTTTTAGTTTTAGCAAGTATTTTTACTACTTTAAGTATTGTATTTGCTTTTTTACCTTTAGGAACTTTGGCATTAATTCCAATTGGAATTGCAATACTATTTGGATTTTTAGCACTTAAAAAATCAGATTTAAAACAGCGAAAAGCAATTAAAGTAATTTTACTATTTGCCATTTTATCACTTGTAGTTGTTGTTGGAAAAGAAATATTCATGAAAGACGAAGTGGAAGTTGACAAACAATTTGATACCAAAAAATCAGAATCCAAAAAAGATGCTAAGAAAGATTTAGAAGAATTAGACGATTTATAATTCTTCTAAACGCCTATTCTAAAACTCACATTTAAATTTGTGAGTTTTTTTTATTTTTAAATAGTTATAAATATAACAAATTATTACATTTGTGTTATAAATTTATATATGAGAAATATCTTAATCATTGGAGCTGGACGATCTGCTTCTTCTTTAATTCAGTATTTACTAAGTAAATCGGTTGATGAAAACCTGCACCTAACCATTGGAGATCTCTCGTTGGATTTAGCCAAAAGAAAAACCAACTCGCATCCCAACGCAACAGCAATTGCCATAGATATATTTGATGAAAATAAAAGAAAAACTCAAATTCAAAAGGCCGATATTGTCATTTCAATGTTGCCAGCACATTTACATGTAGAAGTCGCAAAAGATTGCATTACTTATAAAAAACACCTCGTTACCGCTTCCTATATCAGCGAGGCAATGCAAAGCTTGGATGCTGCAGCAAAAGCTAATAATCTCGTTTTCATGAACGAAATTGGGCTTGACCCAGGAATAGACCACCTAAGCGCTATGAAAACTATCGATGAAATTCGGGACAAAGGCGGAAAAATGATCTTATTTGAATCGTTTTGCGGCGGATTAATAGCGCCAGAATCTGACACTAATTTATGGAATTACAAGTTAACTTGGGCGCCTAGAAATGTAGTTCTTGCCGGTCAAGGCGGAGCAGCAAAATTCATCCAAGAAGGCGCCTATAAATACATTCCTTACCAAAAAGTGTTCAGTAGAACCGAGTTCATGGAAGTGGAAGGTTACGGAAGATTTGAGGCTTACGCCAATAGAGATTCGTTGAAATACAGAAGCATTTACGGATTGGATGATATATTGACTTTATACCGCGGAACACTAAGGAGAGTCGGGTTTTCGAAAGCGTGGAACATGTTTGTTCAACTCGGAATGACCGACGATTCCTATGTTATGGACGACTCCGAGACCATGAATTACCGACAATTCACCAACTCCTTCCTGCCGTATCACCCAACAGATTCTGTAGAAATTAAATTGCGATTGAACTTGAAAATCGATCAAGACGATGTGATGTGGGACAAATTAGTAGCGTTGGATCTTTTTAATCCTAACAAAATCGTGGGATTAAAAAACGCAACCCCAGCGCAAATTTTAGAAAAAATACTCAGCGATAGTTGGACGTTACAACACGATGATAAAGACATGATTGTGATGTATCACAAATTTGGCTACGAAATCAACGGTCAAAAAAAACAAATAGATTCCAAAATGGTGTGCGTTGGCGAAGACCAAACCTATACTGCAATGGCAAAAACCGTGGGATTGCCGGTAGCAATTGCCACCTTACAAATTTTAAACGGAACAATAACCACTCCAGGCTTACAACTTCCTATAACAAAAGAAATCTATTTACCCATTTTAGCCGAATTAGAAACCCTTGGCGTGGTGTTTAAAGAAGTTGAAATGCCTTACGAAGGCTATAATTCCAATAGTACAGTATAACTTTAAGCGCTTTGTGAAAAAACTATTACACCAAGATTCTCAGAGATTCACTATATTATTATAAATTTTGTGAGACTTTGAGTGTTCTTTGAGCGCTTTGTGAAATAGTTAAGTATTTAAATAAATAAAATATACGATAATTTCCTATTTTTGCTTTTCAATTATAACCAAAAACACTAATTTGGTTGAAATACAAAAGTCATGAAACTCAATTCACAAACCGTAGAAATAGACGGAATCGACAAAGAAATCCTTAGAGATTTAATGGAAGATGCACGCAAACCCATTCTTCAAATTGCTAATAAAATCGGAATTTCTGGTGCGGCAATTCACCAAAGGTTGCGAAAATTAGAACAATCGGGAGTAATTTCAGGTTCAAAATTCACGGTTAACAACAAAGTTTTGGGCTACAGTACCATGGCATTTGTAGGAGTTTATCTCGATAAAGCCGCTCGAAATTTAGAAGCCGTGAAAGAACTTCGAAAAATCCCAGAAGTTTTAGAATGTCATTATACCACCGGAAATTGGTCGATATTAATCAAAATTATTTGTCGTGATAACGAACATTTAATGAATCTATTAAACACTAAAATTCAAACTATTGAAGGCGT
>CANKLD010000071.1 GCA_947483095.1 Bacteroidota bacterium | reverse complement strand
TTTAAAAACTTAAACATTCTACTTGCCGCACCCGATGCAGGTATGAACTTTTTGAGTTTAAAATTGTCTTTTTTGGAATCAAATAGTTTTGAAAAGTGCTGAAATTCTTCCTCGTTCAACTTTAAAATTCCGTCATTAATTAGTGCGGGGCGATTTAGATTGGCTTTGGCAACGCCATTTTTATAGATAGAAAGTTGTTTTTCAATTTCAGTAATTGGTACTTCAGAATCTAAAATCTGTAGAAAATCTTGTGAAGAAAATCCAAGTTGCTTGGCTTTAGTCAAACCTTCAATTATTGCTAAAGCTTTTTGAAATCGGATTTCCAGATTTCCGGTCAGTACAATAAATGGTTTGTTATTTTCAATTAATGCTTGTTTGAATTTTTCAAATGTAATTTTTCTTTCTTTTGGAGAATCACGTAAATCGTCTTTCTCCCAAGGCACATCAATATCGGTTAGGAAAAACAAATCGTACTTGTGTTTTCGGGCGGCTTTATCCAATTTATAATCGCAAAAACCATAATATATTTCCGAAAAAACTTTGGTCGCCATTAAGCAAGTATCTACGAAAAGGTAGTTTTTAGCTTTTTGCAAGGCGCCGTTTTCAAGTTTCATTTGTCCATCGGCAATGGGCAAAAGATCCTCTGGAGTACAAATTTCCTTTTTTGAATCCCATTTTTGTTGCAAATAATCACGTGCAAATTCAGGAGCCCATTCCGTTTTGAAATGATCTGCTAACTGATTGGACAAGGTGGTTTTCCCTGTACTTTCAGGTCCGTAAATGGCAATTTTTATAATGTCGGTTCCAGGGAACTGGAGTTGTTTAAGGTTTTCTTCCATTCTAAATAAGCTGAAATAGCTAAAATTGTAAAAATTAAATACTGTAATGCTAACATTCCTAAACCACGATAAGCATATAATGGCACTACAATTATATCACCAATAATCCAAAGTGTCCAGTTTTCGATTTTTTTTAAGGCCATAAATCCCATTGCGGTGAAAAATATACCCGATGCAAAAATATCAATATAATTTTCTTTTTTTATCTCGTAATCGAAGAAATTATAAATGCCGAAAACTACAAAAATTGTAACGAAAAACAATGCAATTCCTATTACTTTTTCTCTATTATTAGTTCTTGTTATTAAGAGACTATTCTGATTATTTGTTTTTTTAGTCCATTGGTACCAGCCGTAAATACTCATTATTGAAAAATACCCATTAATCATCATATCACCAAGATAACCTGTGGTATAAAGTAAATAGGTAGTAATGATTGTTGCAATTAATCCTGTTGGGTAAACCCAAATATTTTCTTTTTTGGCAAACCAAACGCTCAAAATCCCGAAAACAAAAGCAATAAATTCTAATGCTATTTGAATTTCCGAAACATTTTTATAGGAATTAAGGAAGAATTCTATCATTATTATTGATTTTGTTGAAAGGCATAAACCAAAGTAAAATTATCTATTTCAATGAAAAGATACTTGAATTGAATTGATTTATTTTGAAAATGTAAATTAGCCGTTCCTGATTGGTCTTTTATTTCAAATGGATGAACGTGAATATGATCTTTAAAACTAATTCCGGCTTCGTTTCTGATTTTGAAAATGGATTCTTTCACTCCCCAAATAACGGTTAACTTTCGGATGTATTCTTGTTGATTTTCTGAATTTAAAAATTTCCATTCTTTTTCAGCAAATTTAGGTGCAATTTTAATAATTTTTTCTCGTTGCATTTCAATATCGATTCCGGTAATTTCATCACTGATAATGAGAGTTGCGTACTCGTGAGAGTGGGAAATAGAAATGTGTTTGCCGTCATTTAGATGGGGTTTCCCATATTGATCGTATTCTAAATCAAAATCGGTGTAGCCTTTAAGTTGTAGTAATTTACGGACACTCAAAAAAGCACGCTGGTGCAATTCCGATTTCATTCCGTTGAATCTTGCTTGGTTTTTAGGGTTTAAAGTCACTTCGGCATATAATTCCGCCAACGGTTCGGAGATTTTCCAAAGTAGAATTTCGGTTGTGGTCCCGACGCTTTGGGAGAAATTAATTGTTTTATGAAGCGGCATTTTATGAATTAAGAATTAAGAATTTAGCAGGATTTCTAGCCCTGATAGTAGCGGCATCCCACGCTTTTGGGCGTGGATATAGCGGATAGCAGGAAACCTGCAGGCAGGCAGGCAGGCAGGTAGCTCCAAAAAAACGCATTAGCACCATATTGATTTTAAATTCAAGTCTTTACAAAATTAAATATTAATAAAATTATTAAAAGACAAAGTTAATACCTAAATTTACAAAAAAAATTACAAATACAAATATACTATAAATGAGTACATCAACTATGCCTTATGTGGCTTTCAAAGTAAAAGACATTTCCCTAGCGGCTTGGGGAAGAAAAGAAATTGAATTAGCAGAAGCTGAAATGCCAGGTTTAATGGCACTTCGCGATGAATACAAAGACGAACAGCCTCTTGCTGGTGCTCGTATTGCAGGATGTTTGCACATGACGATTCAAACTGCCGTTTTAATTGAAACATTAATTGCTTTGGGCGCAGAAGTTACTTGGAGTTCTTGTAATATTTTCTCTACTCAAGATCAGGCTGCTGCTGCTATTGCTGCTGCTGGAATTCAGGTTTATGCTTGGAAAGGTCTTGATGAAGCTTCTTTTGACTGGTGTATTGAGCAAACCTTGTTTTTTGGTGAAGACAGAAAGCCATTGAATATGATTTTGGACGATGGTGGCGATTTAACCAATATGGTTTTCGATCGTTACCCGGAATTGGTTTCTGGAATTAAAGGATTGTCTGAAGAAACTACCACTGGTGTTCACCGTTTATATGAAAGAATGAAAAATGGTACTTTAGTGATGCCAGCTATTAACGTAAATGACTCGGTTACCAAATCTAAATTTGATAACAAATACGGTTGTAAAGAATCAGCAGTTGATGCGGTTCGTCGTGCAACTGATGTGATGCTTGCTGCAAAAAGAGTTGTAGTTTGTGGTTACGGTGACGTTGGAAAAGGAACTGCAGCTTCGTTTAGAGGTGCGGGTTCTATTGTAACGGTTACTGAAATTGACCCAATATGTGCTTTACAAGCGGCAATGGACGGTTTTGAAGTGAAGAAATTAGATACTGTTTTAGCCACTGCCGATATTGTGATTACGACTACTGGAAATAAAGATATTGTTTTGGGTTCTCACTTTGAAAAAATGAAAGACAAAACTATCGTTTGTAACATTGGGCATTTTGACAACGAAATTGATATGGCTTGGTTGAATAAAAACCACGGTGCTTCAAAAGTCGAAATCAAACCACAAGTGGATAAATATACTATTGCTGGAAATGACATTATCATTTTGGCAGAAGGTCGTTTGGTAAATCTTGGTTGTGCTACAGGCCACCCTAGTTTTGTAATGAGTAATTCTTTCACCAACCAAACTTTGGCTCAAATAGAATTATGGAAAAACAGCGCGTCTTACAATAACGAAGTGTACATGCTGCCAAAACATTTAGATGAAAAAGTGGCGATGTTGCACTTAGCTAAACTAGGAGTTGAATTGGAAACGTTACGTAAAGACCAAGCAGACTATATTGGTGTGGAAGTTCAAGGACCATTCAAACCAGAATATTACAGATACTAGATTTAAGATTTCTGAATTTAGATTTAAGATTTAAGATTGATTTCAAACCCTTGCAGTTCCGAAGTTTCGGAATGTGAGGGTTTTTTTATGTAATTTGAACTACTTTAAAACATTAGCTAATTAAATGAATTTAATTTTATAGTAAAAGTCAAAAAACAGAAATATGAAAAAAATTATTTCTGTTTAACCGCAAAGTTCGCAAAGGTTTACGCAGCGTTTAATTTATTTTCGATTTTCATTATAATTTAACCTTTGCGTTCCTTGCGGTTAAGTCTTTTTTTTATTTATCAAATTCTTAAAAACCTTTGCGAACTTTGCGGTAAAAAAACATACCGGTTAAACTACTCCAAATTTAAGTAAAATAAGTCCGATGCAATTCCATCCGTTAAAAACTTGCCTTTTTTGGTGGATTTTAAAACATTACCTTCAATAAAAACCAAATCGTCGTTTAAGAATTTCTGTACTTGTATCATCAAATAATCGTGATACGAAATTCCAAATTCTGTTTCGATTTTATCCAATGAAACCCCCCAAATAGTTCGTAAACCGGTCATAATATATTCATTGTACCTATCGGTAATGGTGAGGGTTTCCTCTTCATTTGGAAGTTGATTTTCTTGAATTGCTTTTAAATAAAGTAAATTATTAGAAATGTTCCAACTTCTTGAAATGCCATTATAACTGTGAGCAGAAGGTCCAATTCCAATGTATTTTTTTCCAAGCCAATAGGAAGAATTATTTTTTGAAAAGTAATTCTCTTTTCCGAAATTCGACAATTCGTAATGTATAAAATCATTTGCTTCAAGCATTTCTACCAAAATAGAAAAGTGTTCTTGGGCCACCTCATCATTTGGTTTTTCTATTGCGCCTGTCTGAATTAATTTTTGCAAAGCCGTTTTAGGTTCGACTGTTAAAGCATAACTCGAAATATGTGGAATGCCAAAGGATAAAGCGATTTCAATATTTTTTTTCCAAATTTCATTGGTCATTCCAGGGATTCCATAAATCAAATCGAGTGAAATATTATCAAAATATTGGGTTGCAATTTCCAAACATTTTATGGCTTCCTCAGCATTGTGAGCCCGATTCATCAGCTTTAAATCGTCCTCAAAAAAAGATTGAATTCCAATGCTCATTCGGTTGATTTTCGTTTTTGACAATTCGATAATTCGGTCTTCAGTTAAATCGTCGGGGTTGGCTTCTAGGGTAATTTCGGGGTTTTCAACAACTGAGTAATTTTTGAATACTTCATCAATCAGAAATCTTAAATCTGCAATCTGCAATATAGACGGCGTTCCGCCACCAAAATAAATAGTTTCTACAATTTGATTTTCAAATTCCCATTTGCGCAACTTTATTTCATTGGCAAGAGCCAAAATCATTTCGTCTTTCTTTTTCATGGAAGTCGAAAAATGAAAGTCGCAATAATGACATGCTTGTTTGCAAAAAGGGATATGAATGTAGATTCCGCTCATAAATTAGTGGTCAGTTTAAAAAAGTGGTCAGTGGTCAGTTTATTAGTAATCAATTTTGAGAAAGTAGTCAGTGGTCGGTTAAATAGTAGTCAGTGTTTTAATTTAGGATTTTTCTGAACACTTTAAACCTGAATACTGACGACTTTATTTTCACTCCTTTTTCACTCCAAATTTCTCTGGATTTAGAAGCATATAATTTAGAAGTTTTCCAATTTCTATACTTTCTGAAATAAGTTCTTGATAAATCGTGTCAGAAATATATTTACAAGATAATGCAAATTCTAACCAAACCTGAGTTTCTGAATTTTCACCATCAGAATCTGTTAATTTGCTGTAAAAATGTTTTGGGTAAATTCGCTTTCGATATGCCTCTGCTATCGAAGCAGGGACACTTCTTGAAGAGCGTCTAATTTGATCTGTTAAAGAATAGGTTTCTTCTTTTGGAAAAGTTTTAGTAATCTCAAAAATTCTCATTGCTATTGAAAATGATTTTTTATAAGCCAATAAATCTTGAAATCTCATATGAGTTTTTATTAAATGGTAAACTATCTTTTATCCTACAACACCTGAATACTGAAAAACTGAATACTGATTACTAAAAATTGAAACTATTTTTTTACGCGAGATTCATTATTCTTTACAAATGCATCCCATCCTGTATAACTTTTTTCACCAACTGTTTTTCCTGAATTGAAAAAATGACAAACGGCCGCCGCTAATCCATCAGTACTATCAAGGTTTTTCGGTAATTCTTTTAGTCCTAATAGTTGTTGCAACATTTTTGCCACTTGCTCTTTTGAAGCATTACCATTTCCAGTAATGGCCATTTTAATCTTTTTAGGTTCGTATTCTGTTATGGGAATATCTCTTGAAAGTCCTGCTGCCATTGCCACTCCTTGTGCTCGACCGAGTTTAAGTATGGATTGTACATTTTTTCCAAAGAACGGTGCTTCAATAGCAATTTCATCGGGATGATGGGTTTCTATTAACTCAATAGTTCGCTCAAAAATAATTTTTAATCGCTGGTAATGATTGTCATATTTTGATAATTGCAATTCATTTAATTGCAAAAATTCCATGTTTTTTCCAACTACTTTAATCAAACCAAATCCCATGATGGTGGTTCCTGGATCTATTCCTAATATGATTCTCTCTTTTGTCAATTTTGAATTCGTTTCGAGGTTTATTTAGTACTTTAGCACAGAATAATACTGTACTCTTTTTTCATTCTGAATTTACTGATGCTAACAATTTCACACAAAGCTAAACAATTACTTGTTCTTTTAATCAAACTTTTAATTGTAGTGTGTGCATTTTATTTTATTTATGACCAATTAGCCAATAATAACAAATTGAATTGGGTACTTTTTTCAGAAAAATTCAACAAAAATAAATCGGTTTTAGGGATTTCCTTCCTATTATTATTAAGCGTATTAAATCGGTTTTTTGAAATTCTAAAATGGCAAAATTTAGTTTCTTACCTCCATAAAACATCATTATTTGATGCTACAAAACAAGTTTTAGGAGCTTTAACAGCAGGGTTGTTTACGCCAAATGGAATTGGAGAATACGCAGGGAAAGCATTGTTTTTTGAAAAATCTCAAACTAAAAAAATTATTTTTTTGAATTTAATTTGTAACGGGGCACAAGTAATTGTGAGTGTACTTTTTGGAATAATTGGGTTATTGTATTTGGGTTATTATAAATGGGTTTTAATTATTGTTGGTAGTGTAACTGGAATACTAATTTTGTTATTTGCATTAAAAAAAATAAATATGAAAGGTTTCTCTATTGAAATTTTATTGCAGGAAATATCTAAAATCTCAAAGTATATTTATTACAAAAATAATTATTTAGCAATTTGCAGGTACCTGGTTTTATCGCATCAATATTATTTTTTATTTTTAGCATTTGATGTTCAGTTGCCCTATTTTACTTTAATGGCGGCCATTGCAAGTGTTTACTTTTTAGCATCCTCTTTACCTACATTTCAATTTTTAGATTTTGCGGTTAAGGGCAGTGTTGCTTTGTATTTCTTCGGAATATTAGGGGTAAATGAATGGATTGTGGTTTTTATTAGTACTATAATTTGGTTCCTGAATTTAGTTTTACCTGCGGTAATTGGAAGTTATTTTGTATTGGCATTTAAACACAAATAATTATTCTGATTTTATAATTACAGGCAAAATAAATTGTGTTTTTACAGGAAGTCCTCTTT
>CANKLD010000070.1 GCA_947483095.1 Bacteroidota bacterium | reverse complement strand
GAAAAAGGGATTTATTCGGTTGAAAATTTTTTGATGGCAAGGCGATTAATGTACTGGCAAGTGTATTTTCATAAAACCAGTTTAGTTGCAGAACTAATTTTGACAAAAATTTTAAAAAGAGCAAAAGAACTTACTCAAAAAGGAATTGTATTGAATTGTAGTGAATCGTTACTTTATTTTATGAATAATAAAATAGAGTTAGCTACATTTGATAATGAAACACTTGAAAAATTTGCTAATCTAGATGATTTTGACATCATAAGCGCATTAAAATCATGGATTAATAATGATGATTTTATACTTAGTAATTTGAGTAAAATGATAATTAACAGGGATTTATTGAAGATAAAATTAAATAGCGAAAAATTCTCTAAAGCTGATTTGGAATCACTTCAGCTTTCTTTTTCAAAGGAAAATCAAATTTCTATTCAAGATTCAAGTTATTTTATTTTCAAGGGAAAAATTATAAATCAAGCCTATAGTATTCAAGCAGAGCCAATTAGGATTCTTAAAAAAGACAATACAATTGAAGATGTTGTAGAGGCTTCTGATCAACTCAATTTAAAATCAATATCAAAAGAAGTTACAAAATATTACTTTTGTTTTCCAAAACAACTTCTAGAAAGTTAAATAATAATTGCTATTTTTTTATATTTTTGTAAAGTTTAAATAAGCCAATAAATATCAAATGATTAAAACACCTTCAAGTATTGAATTTTATCTAAAACTAATTAATAATTAATTCGAATAGGATGAAATTCACAGCAGAACAAATAGCGGAGATTTTAGAAGGCGAAGTGGTTGGAAATCCAAACGCTGAAGTAAGTAATTTATCCAAAATAGAAGATGGAGTTGAAGGATCATTGACTTTTTTATCCAATAAGAAATACAACAACTACATTTATACCACCAAAGCCACAATTACAATTGTAAACAAAACCTTTATTCCCGAAGGAGAAATTACTACAACCCTAATTAAAGTTGATGATGCCTATCTGTCTTTTTCAAAATTATTAGAATTTTACCATCAATCTAAATCTAATAAAGTGGGTATCGAGCAACCTTCAGTGCTATCTGAAAATGTAAAATATGGTGATAATTTTTATTTAGGGAGTTTTGCCTACATTGGAACGAACGTAAAAATAGGAGATAATGTAAAAATTCACCCAAATTGTTTTATCGGTGATAATGTTGAGATTGGTAATAATGTTACTATTTTTGCTGGTGCAAAAGTTTTTTCAGAAACTGAAATTGGAAATAATGTTTCTGTTCATTCTAATGCCGTTTTAGGAGGTGATGGTTTTGGTTTTGCTCCCAATCCAGATGGTAGCTATAGCAAAATACCACAAATTGGCAATCTGATAATTGAAGACAATGTAAATATTGGAGCTGGTACTACGATAGATAGAGCGACAATGGGATCGACAATTATTAGAAAAGGAGTGAAGCTGGACAATCAAATTCAAGTGGGTCACAATGTTGAAATTGGAGAAAATACCGTAATTGCTGCTCAAACAGGAATTGCAGGTTCTACTAAAATTGGAAAGAATTGCATGATTGGTGGGCAAGTTGGATTTGCAGGACATATAACGGTTGGTAATAATGTTCACATTCAAGGAAAAACTGGAGTTACTAAAAGTGTTAAAGACGGGGAAATTCTTCAAGGAAATCCCGCAATGTCTTACAAAGAATTTTATAAATCATATGTTCATTTTAAAAATTTACCTACAATTGTAGAGGATTTAGAAAAATTAAAATTAAACAGTAAATAAGTTACAAAATGACGGTCAAACAAAATACAATTAGCAAAGAAATTTCTTTAAGTGGAGTAGGATTGCATACTGGAAAAGAGGTGATAATGACTTTCAAACCAGCACCAATTAATAGTGGTTTTTCTTTTGTTAGAATTGATTTAGAAGGTTCTCCAGTTATTGAAGCAGATGCTAACTATGTGGTAAACACACAACGAGGAACTAATTTAGAGAAATTAGGAGTTAAAATTCAAACGCCGGAACATGTATTAGCCGCTTTAATAGGTTGCGATTTAGATAACGTAACAATTGAATTAGATTCATCTGAACTTCCAATTATGGATGGTTCGTCAAAATATTTTGTTGAAGCTCTTGAAAAAGCTGGAATTGTTGAACAAGAAGCCTACAGAAATTATTATACTGTAAAAGAAATCATTTCATTTATAGATGAATCTACCGGAAGTGAAATTATTGTAATGCCTTGTGATGAGTATCAAATTACCACAATGGTCGATTTTGGCACTAAAGTTTTGGGTACACAAAATGCAACTTTAAAAAGTATTTCCGATTTCAAAAAGGAAATTTCGGAATCTCGAACTTTCAGTTTTCTTCATGAATTAGAATCATTATTGGATAATGGTTTGATTAAAGGAGGTGATTTAAATAATGCCATTGTATATGTGGATAAAGATATTTCTGAAACTACAATGGAGAATTTAAAGAAAGCATTTGGTAAAGAAAAAATTACGGTTAAGCCAAATGGTATTTTAGACAATTTGACTTTGCATTATCCAAATGAAGCTGCAAGACATAAGTTATTAGATGTAATTGGAGATTTGGCATTAATTGGCACAAGAATTAAAGGGAAAGTTATTGCTAATAAACCAGGGCATTTTGTCAATACTCAATTTGCTAAAAAAATGGCAAAATTGATTAAGATTGAACAACGTAATCATGTGCCAACTTATGATTTAAATTTAGAGCCTTTAATGGATATTCATAAAATTATGAATATTTTACCTCACCGACCTCCCTTTTTATTTCTAGATAGAATTATTGAAATGTCAGAAAATCATATTGTAGGTATGAAAAATGTTACTATGAACGAGAGTTTTTTCGTTGGACATTTTCCAGGAGCTCCAGTAATGCCAGGGGTTATTATTGTAGAAGCCATGGCGCAAACAGGAGGTGTTTTAGTGTTAAGTACCGTGCCTGATCCTGAAAATTATTTAACCTATTTCATGAAAATGGACAATGTAAAATTCAAACATAAAGTTTTACCGGGAGATACATTACTATTTAAATGTGAATTGATCACTCCTATAAGAAGAGGTATTTGTCATATGCAAGCCAATGCTTATGCCAATGGAAAATTAGTTGCAGAGGCAGAATTAATGGCGCAAATTGCCAAAAAATAATAGTTTTTTTCAATTAGATTAGCTATATTTTGAATAGTTAAACATTTAAATTTAAGAACATGAATCAACCATTAGCCTACGTTCATCCGGGTGCCAAAATAGCAAAAAATGTAGTTATAGAACCATTTACTACCATTCACAATAATGTAATTATTGGAGATGGAACTTGGATTGGATCCAATGTAACTATTATGGAAGGTGCTAGAATTGGTAAAAATTGTAACATTTTTCCTGGTGCAGTTATTTCAGCGGTACCTCAAGATTTAAAATTTGGTGGTGAAGATTCTTTAGCAATAATAGGGGACAATTGCACTATTCGGGAATGTGTAACAATTAATAGAGGGACTATTGCTTCAGGTCAAACTACACTTGGAAACAATTGTTTGGTAATGGCAACTGCTCACATTGCTCACGATTGTCATATTGGTGATAATGCCATAATTGTAAATGGTGTTGCACTTGCAGGACACGTTACCGTAGGTAATTACGCTATTGTTGGGGGTCTAGCTGCAATTCATCAGTTTATTAATATTGGAGATCACGCAATGATTTCAGGCGGTTCGCTTGTAAGAAAAGATGTTCCTCCTTATACTAAAGCTGCAAAAGAGCCGCTTTCTTATGTTGGAATTAATTCTGTAGGATTAAGAAGAAGGGGATTTACAACCGAAAAAATCAGAGAGATTCAAGAAATTTACAGAATATTATATCAAAAAAATTACAATACTACTCAGGCTGTTGGGATAATTGAAGCGGAAATGGAAGCTACCCCAGAAAGAGATGAAATTATCGATTTTATCAGAAATTCGTCAAGAGGAATTATGAAAGGATATTCTGGAAATTTTTAAATAATAGAAGTTTAACCGGTTATTTGTTTAATCGCTTAATCGAATCAACAAAAAAATCAAATCAACAAATAAACACAGAAATGGCATCTACATCAGACATTAAAAACGGATTGTGTATTAAATATAATAATGATATTTATAAAATCATTGAATTCTTACACGTAAAACCTGGAAAAGGTCCCGCATTCGTTAGAACAAAATTAAGAAGCTTATCCAATGGAAAAGTACTTGATAATACATTTTCTGCCGGTCATAAAATTGAAGAAATTCGTGTTGAAACACATTCATTTCAATATTTATATGCTGAAGGAGATCTGTTTCATTTTATGAATGTTGAGTCTTATGAACAAATCACATTAGATAAAAAAACGCTTGACGCTCCAGATTTATTAAAAGAAGGAACAGTAGTAATGGTTCAAATTAATACAGAAACAGATTTACCTATATCTGTTGATATGCCCTCTTCAATTGTACTTGAAGTAACTTACGCAGAGCCAGGGGTTAAAGGAAATACGGCAACTAATGCAACTAAGCCAGCGAAAGTGGAAACGGGTGCTTCTGTAAATGTCCCATTATTTATTAATGAAGGTGATAAAATTAAAATTGATACGGCTACTGGTTCATACATGGAACGTGTAAAAGAATAAATATTTAATTTTTGAAAACAACAACTAAATGAAATTTCCAAAAACGTATCAACTTCATGAAATTGCATCAATTATAGGGTGTGAAATCATTGGAGCATCTGATTTTCCTGTTCAAGGAATGAACGAAATCCATGTGGTTGAAAGTGGAGATATTGTTTTTGTAGATCATCCTAAATATTACGATAAGGCCTTGCAATCAGCAGCAACGATAATTTTAATAAACAAAAATGTAGATTGCCCAACTGGGAAAGCGCTATTAATTTCTGATGATCCTTTTAGAGATTTCAATAAACTAACTAATTATTTTAAGCCTTTCCAATCTTCTAGTAATTCAATTTCTGCTTCAGCTAAAATAGGCAAGGGAACTGTAATTCAACCAAATACATTTGTTGGAAATAATGTCATGATTGGAAAAAACTGTTTAATTCATTCCAATGTTTCTATATACGATCATACCGTAATTGGAGATAATGTTATTATTCATGCCGGAACAATATTAGGAGCCGATGCTTTTTATTATAAAAAACGTGAAACAGGTTTCGATCAGTTGATTTCTGGTGGTAGAGTAGTCATAGAAAACAATGTTGGTATTGGAGCCTTATGTACTATTGATAAAGGAGTTACGGGCGACACAAAAATTGGAGAAGGTACAAAAATAGACAACCAAGTACATGTAGGTCATGATACTGTTATCGGTAAAAAATGTTTGATTGCTTCACAAACAGGTATTGCAGGTTGTGTAATTATTGAAGATGAAGTGACGCTTTGGGGACAAGTTGGAACCACTAGCGGAATCACTATAGGAACTAAAGCGGTTGTTTTAGGGCAAACCGGAGTTACAAAATCAATTGAAGGAGGAAAAAGTTATTTTGGAACACCTGTTGAAGAATCTCGCGAAAAATTAAAGCAATTAGCAAATATTAAAAAAATACCCGATTTAATTCAAAAATTAAAATAGTTATGAATTTAAAAAAGATAATTCTAGATTTCTATTAATCAGAAGCATTAATAAATTCAACTATTTTAGCTCCCTATTTACATGATGATATTCTTTTTGAATGGAACAGTATAACGATTTTATAAAAAATGAATCGTGAGGACATCCTATCATTAGCGTCCGAATTAAATAGATCGTATATTAGATCAAAAGTAGAAATTTCTCACCTAGTAAAAGAAGGCCATTTAGTATCGGTAAGATATGCACATTCCGTTATGACAATTTAAAACCCTAGAGAATACATTTTGTTAGCCAATTTCATGATAATTTGATAGATAAAATATGAAAAATTATATCGTGGTTATCAAATTAGTCAAGTCATTTAAAAATATTAAAAAATTAGTTGTAAATACTTTTCTTTAAAGTACCAATAGCTTACTTTTGCATCGTTCTAAAAATAAATTAACATTATAATATCATGAGTGTTTTAGTAAATAAAAATTCAAAAATAATTGTTCAAGGATTTACAGGTAGTGAAGGTACTTTCCACGCTTCGCAAATGATTGAATATGGAACTAATGTAGTAGGAGGGGTAACTCCAGGAAAAGGGGGAACAACTCACCTAGATCGTCCCGTTTTTAATACCGTTAAAGATGCTGTTGATCAAGTAGGAGCTGATACTACTATAATTTTTGTACCACCAGCTTTTGCTGCCGATGCAATTATGGAAGCTGCAGACGCAGGAATCAAAGTAATTATTACAATTACTGAAGGTATTCCGGTTGCTGATATGATTAAAGCAAATCAATATATAAAAGGTAAAGACTCTATATTAATAGGACCAAACTGTCCAGGAGTAATCACTCCAGGGGAAGCAAAAGTAGGTATTATGCCAGGATTTGTTTTCAAAAAAGGAACTGTAGGAATTGTTTCAAAATCAGGGACTTTAACTTATGAAGCGGCAGATCAAGTGGTAAAACAAGGATTAGGAATTACAACTGCTATAGGAATTGGTGGTGATCCAATTATTGGAACAACTACAAAACAAGCGGTTGAACTATTGATGAACGATCCTGAAACTAAGTGTATCGTTATGATCGGTGAAATTGGAGGTCAATTAGAAGCAGATGCAGCAAAATGGATTAAATCCGATGGTAACCGTAAGCCAGTAGTAGGTTTTATTGCGGGTGAAACTGCTCCAAAAGGTAGAACAATGGGTCACGCTGGTGCAATTGTTGGTGGAGCTGATGATACAGCCGAAGCTAAAAAAAGAATCATGAGAGAATGTGGAATTTTTGTTGTTGATTCTCCAGCTGAAATCGGTAAAAAAGTAAAAGAAGTTTTAGGATAACCTATTACTCTATAAATATAAAATACCTCACGCTTTTTCGTGGGGTATTTTTTTTAATAATTATTATATAAAAAATATGTATAAAGAATTAAAGAGTATCAAAATTAAAAATCAGTTTGTATTTGACATCGATGATAGTTTGGAAGAAGTATGTAATGCTCCGGATGCGGCAAGTGGAATTTTCCTAGTTTATGCTATTTCAAATGAAGAAAAAGAACTAATAATGGTTGGTTCAACGGGAACCGTTCAAAATGATGGAACCCTTAAAAGTAAAAATGGCGGTTTGTATGACAAAATTGTCAATGGACATCAATTTGCAAAAACAGGACGAAAATATTCTTGGCCTGCGCAAATGAAAAAAGAATCGATAGCTAAATTAGAAGTTTTTTGGTACGACACTTTTAATGACAAAAACAAAATCATTCCAACATTTATAGAAGGACAAATACTTCAAAATTTCTTAAAAGAAAACAACAAATTACCAAAGTGGAATGTTGCATTCTAAAATAAAAAAAGCTCCAATTGGAGCTTTTTTTATTTTTTAAGAATTACTTTATACGTTTTG
>CANKLD010000069.1 GCA_947483095.1 Bacteroidota bacterium | reverse complement strand
TCCGATATTGGAACAGGGACTGCTGTGGTTTTACTTCATGGTTTTCTAGAAAATAAAACGATGTGGGAAGATTTGACTCCTTCAATAGCTAAAAAAAATCGGGTTATTTCAATTGATTTATTGGGTCATGGAGCAACCGAATGTCTTGGATATGTTCATTCTATGGAAGAAAATGCCGAAATTGTTAAAGCAATTTTATCCCATCTTAGAATTAGAAAAGCAGTAATATTAGGTCATTCTATGGGCGGATACGTGGCACTGGCTTTTGCAGAATTATATCCAAAAATCGTAAAAGGTATTGTATTATTAAATTCAACCGCAAAGGAAGATAGCGAGGAACGAAAAACGAATCGGGATCGAGCCGTTAAAGCGGTAAAACAGAATTACATCAATTTTGTTCGGATTTCGATTGCTAATTTATTTAGTGAAAACAATCGTGACCGACTTGAAAATGAGATTGAAAAGGTGAAATTAGCCGCTTTAAAAACCCCATTACAAGGAATCGTCGCTTCCTTAGAAGGCATGAAAATTAGAAAAGACAGGCAGTTTATTTTGAAAGAAACTGATTTTAAAAAAATGCTAATTTTAGGGAAAAAAGACGGCGTATTAATTTATGATGAAAATTTATCTCAAATTGAAAACACCAATACCGAATTAATATCTTTTCCTGATGGTCATATGAGTCACATTGAAAATAAAGAGGAATTAGAAAAAGTTATCTTTAGTTTTCTAAGATAAATTAAATAATCTTTTGCTTCTTTTGTGGTAAAAAATCCTAGACTTTCTCTTCAAACGGAATGTTTTGGTCAAAAATCTCAACCAATAAAATAGTAATTTGCTCTAAATACTGATCAATTGTTTCTTTACTAATAATTGTATTTAGTTCTTTTCCTTCTTTAAAAGTAAATGGCAAAAACCCTGATTTTAAATTTTTGAAGGAGATAATTCCAGCCTCCATCTGTTGCTCTAATGCCATTTCTTGATACATAAAAGCATAAGCTAACACTTGGATTATTTTTTCATTTGCGATATCTTTTGTTAAATCAGTCCAAGTCGATAATGTTACAGTGCTTTTATCGACCCTGCCAGTTTTATAATCTATTATTCTAATAACTCCATTTCGCAAATCGATTCTATCTACAGAACCGCCAATTTTTATTGGAAAAGGCAAACTAGGATGCTCAAAAGTTCGCTCATATCTTTGTTCAAGTGCTAGAATTTTTATTGCATCTCCTGAAAGAATACTCTCCAATTCTACTTTCAGAAAATTGGAAACATTTCGTTTAGCTACTTCAAAAGCCAATAAATTTCTTCCTTTTTTGATTTCGCCCTCTTTGTATTCTAATTTAAATTGTTTCATTACTTCTGCATCAATTATCTTGATGCAACTTAAAATATCACTTTCAGAAATAAATTTCCCAATAAATGGGGCGTACATTGATTTTAGGGTTTCATGAATTATGGTTCCTAAGGTATTTAACGCAATATTTTCTTCAACTTCTTCAACTTCTCTAATTTTTAATATCCTTTGAAAATAAAACTGAATTGGATTTCGAATGTAACTTGTAAGAGTGGTGGGTGAAAAGCCCATTTCGGCAATTTCTTTTAACCGCGCCACAACCGATTCCGATTTTGGAATTACCATTGGTTGATTCGCTTTTTCGGGAATAACCGCATTATAAATTGCTGGTGTTAAATTATGTTGGTCTTGATATTCTACTTGTAACTGCGTTATAAAACGGCTTTTTTCTCCAGCATCCAATCCTTCACTTTCTGTATTATAAAGTAGGTACACGTTTTTTGCTCGTTGCAACAAATGATAAAAGTGATAGGTATATATCGCATCTTTTTCTTTGAAAGTAGGAAGTTCTAATTCTCTTTTAACATCATAGGGTATAAAAGAATTTTGCGATTTTCCAGCAGGTAATTTACCCTCGTTTAAAGACGTTATAATGACCGTTTCAAAATCTAAAACACGACTTTCTAAAACACCCATAATTTGCAATCCATTTAAAGGTTCGCCCTCAAATGAAACCTCAGCAAGGTCAATTACCTGTTTATAAATCGCATGAAGGGTATCAATATTGTCGATATGATCGTATTTAGAATAATAACTTATTAGTTTATTTATGACTTTAAAGATCGAAAACACGAATGCTTTTGTGATTTTTTCCTCTTCATTGTCATTACTCAAATTGCCTTTAATTGTTTGCAATAATTGTGAGATATCTCCAAGTACTTTCAAAGATCCTTCTTCCCATTTTCCAAATAACAATAGAAATAAATCACTTGGATTTGGATTTAATTCTATAATTTTTTGATGAGTAATAAAGGTATAATTGTACTGAATTATTGTTTTTACTAATTCACTGGTATTGGAATACGGCTCAATTAATGGATGTGTTAATATTCCAAGAATGTCTTTATAATAAAACACATAATTCTTGCTGTTTCTGGACAAAGCTGCGGAATGCATTTTAAAAAACTTGGCGATTAATATTTGAGCAGGATTGTTCTTGCTTGAAAACCCCATTGTAATATTAAGTGCTCCTACACTTGAAGGGAGAGAATAAAGTAATGGTATCAACATATTTTCATCACCTAATACAATCGCTACTTTATCTAAACAAATCATTGGATCATTAGCAATTAATTCATCAATTATTCCTCCAGCAATTTTTGCTTGGCCAATTGTTTTTGGGGTACCTATAATATTTATGTTCTTTTTAAATTTCAAAAAATCATTAGCAACCCATTCAAATGGTTTGGACTTATAATGGATCCATTTGTCTTTAAATCTTCTAATAAATAATCCAGCATCATGATATGGATCGTTTAAAAATGTTTGGTCTATATCCCAATAAATTTTTGCTTGGTTTGATTCTAATAAACTTTGAACTATTTTTTCTTCAGCAGCATTTAGCGCATTAAACCCCGCAAAAATATACTTTGTATTAGTTACAGATTTAGAAAATGATTTTAATTTATTTACGGCTTCTCGATAAATTAAACCTTGATAACCAATACCTTTTTTCAATAAATGATTGTATAAAGTTTGATAGTAATTTGGCAATAACTTCCAAAAATCGATATAATTTTCTAGTAACTTGGTTTTGTTTTCAACTTCAATTCCCCATTTTTTAATGTCTTCAATGTCTTTTAAATAAGAAAGCACATGATTTGCATCTAATAAATATCTGTCTATTTCGTTGAAATCTTGTAAGAGCATTTTTGCCCAATTGGCAAATAAATCGAACGATTGTTGGCTCTTTATGTCGGTTAGCTTTAAATAAACCTCATAGAATTCGAAAACTAATTCTATTGAGTCAATTGATCTTATAGCTGAAATTTCTTGGATGAAATCTTCAATACTAATAATTTTAGGACAAATAATATTATTTTCAATTTGATTCTTTAGCGCTTCAATCAAAAATATTTTTGCTCTTTTATTTGGTAAAATCACGACAGTATTTGAAAGATTATTGGAATATTCTCTAATAATTACCTGTCCTATTTTATCTAAAAAAGTTGATTCTATCATTTTATAAATATAAAAAAAACGCCCCGATAAATCGAGGCGTTTTAATAACTATTTTAAATTTTTATTTAACGTATTTCACTTCAACTCTTCTGTTTTTAGTTCTTCCGTCTGGAGTTGTATTGCTATCAACTGGTTTAGTGTCTCCAAAACCAGTTGTAGATAGTCTGTCTGAAGCTACTCCATTAGCAACTAAATAGTTTTTAACTACTGTTGCTCTTTCATTAGAAAGTTTCAAGTTGAACTCATCACTTCCTACTGTATCTGCATGACCAGATATCGTAAATTTAGCTGTTGGATTTTCTTTCAATATAGTAGCAATAGAAACTAAAACTGGTAACGTTTGTTTTTGGAAAGAAGATTTTCCAGTGATAAACAATATTGTTTTAGCATATCCGTCTAATGAATTTAAAGCTGCTTGAGAAATTTCTGCACAACCATTGTTTGCAACTGTTCCTTTTTCAGTAGGACATTTATCATCTTTATCTAAAACTGAATCTCCATCAGTATCAGGCCAAGGACAACCAGCATTTTCTTTAGGTCCTTTTACATTTGGACATTTATCAGCTTTATCTGTAGTTCCGTCTGCATCTGTATCAGGACAGCCTTTTAATGCTTTTAAACCAGCAACTTCTGGACAAGCGTCATCTTTATCAGCTACACCATCACCATCAGTATCAGGACAACCGTTCATTGCAACAGTACCTGCAGCATCTGGACAAGCATCGCTAGCATCAACAATACCATCTCCATCGGTATCTGGGCAACCTTTGAATTGTTTTAAACCAGCAACTTCTGGACAAGCGTCTTCTCTGTCATATATCCCATCTCCATCGGTGTCTTTTCCTCCAAATTTGAAAGTAATTCCTACAAAATGTTGCATGTGTGTAGGAACATCAAATCCAGGAACTCTTTCATTTTCAAATGAATGCTTGTAATTAGATTGAACAGAAAGTCCAACTAATTCATTTGTCCAATAGGTTAATCCTAATCCAGCGTTCATTGTACCGGCACTTAAATCTCCTAAGAAAATGTAACCTCCACCCATATGAGCTGTTGGGTCAAAACGTTTTGAACCTAACATATCCATAAAGCTGTATTTAATATCTAAATCAACTCCATAATAATTGTGATCTCCTGGATTAACAACTGAATAAGTTCCGTCAATACCTTTAGTGTTCACAAATTTTGACATTTTATTGATCGATCCTGTAAATCCGAAAGAGAAATTATCTCCAGCATATTTTGACACATTAAGGTAAGAAAAAGAAGGAATAAAATTCCAGTTATCTTTAGTGTTAAAATAGTTAGAAAATTGATCTTGAATGCTAGAAGCTGCACTAACTCTTGTATCAACTGCATTTGCTCCAAAAGATATAGCCCATGGATTATTTGCGTCTTGAGCTTGGGATAATAAACCTGTTAATAACACAACAACAATAATTAATTTGTTTAGATATTTCATATTTGATTTGTTTTAATTTGAATTAATATTGAACAAAAGTAATATGTAATTATTTAACTACAAAGAGATTTGATAAAAATCTGATTAAAAGGGCGCTATTTAATTGTTTAAATCACATTTAGTTGTTTTCCAACTTCAAAAAAAGTTTGTATTGCCTTATTTAAGTGATCTTTAGTATGAGCGGCGAATAATTGTACTCTAATCCTTGCTTTCTCTTTAGGAACCACTGGGAAAAAGAAGCCAATTACATAAATTCCTTTTTTTAGTAGCTCGTTTGCCATATTTTGAGCCAATTTTGCATCCTAAAGCATTACTGGCACTATGGCAGAATCGCCGTCAATAATGTCAAATCCGGCTTTTTTCATTCCTATTTTAAAATAATTAGTGTTTTCTTCTAATTTATCCCTTAAAGTGGTGTCTTTTTCTAATAATTCAAATGCCTTAATTGATGCCCCTACAATTGCTGGCGCTAATGAATTGGAAAATAAATAAGGACGAGAACGCTGTCTTAATATTTCAATTATTTCTTTTTTGGCAGTGGTATAACCCCCCATTGCTCCACCGAGCGCTTTTCCTAATGTTCCCGTGATGATGTCAACACGACCCATAACTCCTTTTGCTTCCGGCGTACCTTTGCCGGTTGCGCCAATAAATCCAGCTGCATGACACTCGTCTACCATTACCATAGCATCATATTTATCGGCCAAATCACAAATTTTATCTAATGGAGCTACCACTCCGTCCATTGAAAATGCACCGTCAGTAACTATCAGTTTAAAACGCGTTCCATCTTCAGTAGCCTTTATTAATTGGGTTTCTAAATCTTTCATATTGTTATTTTCGTATCGATAACGAGCCGATTTACACAATCGAAAACCGTCAATAATTAAGGCATGATTCAAACTGTCAGAAATTATACCATCTTGTTCCCCTAACAAAAGTTCGAAAACTCCGCCATTAGCGTCAAAAGCCGCAGCATAAGATGGTGTCTTCTGTTCCATAAAACTCAGCGATTTTTCTTTATAAAATTTTGTGAATATCTTGAGTTCCACAGATAAATCGCATCGATGACATTCAAAACCCATGGGAATCCAAAGTGTCTTTTGCTGCTTGTACAACTTCTGGATGAGAAGAAAGTCCCAAATAGTTATTGGTACAAAAATTCAATACCATTTCCCCATTAACCATAATTTCTGCTTCTTGCGTGGAAGTTATAACTCTTTCTTTTTTAAATATCCCGTTTTCTTCAATTGTATCTAATTCCGACTGAAGGAATTGTTGAATTTTACCGTACATTATTTTTAATTTAGTTTTTTACAAATTTACAACCTTAATTTCTTTTCCTATATAAACCAACGCTTTTTTGGTGACTTTTAGGCCCATTTTTTCTATTGCATTTTTATAATTTTCCAATTGTAACTCGTGCTTTTGATTGTGCGTTCCAGTTTTATAATCCAAAAGATAGACTTCATTATTGCTTGCCAAAACCATTCTGTCGGGTTTAATTGTTTTTCCTTCTTTTTGAATAATTGCCTGTTCATTTAAGATTTCATTCCCTTGCGAAAAATAACTTTCTAATTCTTTACTATTCACAATTTCCTGAATACTTTTTAAAACAACTTCTTTTTGATTTGTGGTAATTAATCCATTTTCAATTGCTTTTAGAACTGATAAATCTATATCAGATGCTGTTTTTACAAATGATAATATTTCATGAATTATGTTCCCGTATTCAATTGCTTCTTGCTGATGTGTTCCCCACATCAAAGCTTCGCGTTGGGCTATTTTTATATTTTTAGGATCTAATACTTGGCTAATAATAGGAATTGTATTGGTTTCATCAGTTACTGAAATTACTTTTGATAATTTAGTTCTATTTCCAAATTCATATTCTAAAACACTTGGATTATATACTTGAATAGCAATTAAATACTCAATAAAAAACGAAGCCGTATTATAAGGATATTTGCCTTCTTTGTTGGGATCTAAATATTGAGAAATCACATACAATTGTTCTTCAGCACGCGTTAATGCCACGTACAAAACATTGATGTTGTCGAGCAATTCTTCTTGTTTTTTTTCGTGGAAAACCGTAGCTGCATCTTCTCCAAAATTCTCAACTGAACTACTATTATCAATTAAAACTTTTGGCAAACCAAAGGTTTCTTGTTCTGCATCAAGCCACAATTTGTCTTTTGGCTTACGCGCATAATCTTCATCTGCAAATGGCATAATCACCACTGGAAATTCTAACCCTTTCGATTTATGAATGGTCATTATCCGGATGGCATTTTTCCCTTCAGGCGATGGAATACTGAATTTGTCTTTGTTTTTATTCCAATAATTTAAAAAATCAGCAATTCCAGCTTGGTTCCGAACGTCTCGTTCTAAAACGATGTCGATGAAGTATTGTACATATGAGTTTCCCGAAAGGGTTGGGGATAGGAATTTACTCACAATAATTTCAACCGCTTCATACAACGATTTTTTTCTAATATCTTGAAATGAAAGAGAAATATCAAATTCCGATAACCATGCTTCAAATTCTTTTTCAATTGATTTTTCTTTTCCTTTCGC
>CANKLD010000068.1 GCA_947483095.1 Bacteroidota bacterium | reverse complement strand
ATATAGGCGGAGCTTTTTTTGGTTATATTTACATTCGGTTATTAAAAAATGGTACCGATATTTGTAATTGGTTTACTTTAATAATAGATGCTTTTTCATCTATATTTGGAAGCAGAAAATCAAAACCATTTAAAAAAATACATAGAACTTATAAAGTTCCGGTTGAAAAAAGAGCTTCTAAAATTGTTGCAAAAGATAAAGTTCAGCAACAAATCGATGAAATATTAGATAAAATCAGTCAATCTGGTTATGATAGTTTGTCATCAGAAGAAAAAGAATTTCTTTTTAAAGCAGGAAAATAATTTGTTTAAACTTTAAACTTGAAACAAAAAAATGAAGAAGCTTTCTTGGATAAATAAAATAATGTTTGTAATTAATATAGTTTTGGCTGTATTGACTTTCATTGCTTATATTTTACCCTTCCTAGCACCGAAGTTATTTCCTATTTTGTCTGCACTAACACTAATATTACCTCTGTTTTTAATCCTAAATGGGCTGTTCTTTATTTACTGGGGCATCCAAGTCAAAAGACAAATTCTTTTGCCTGCATTTGTATTATTGTTGGGAATAACTTTTATTAATAAATTTTACAAATTTTCCTCAACAGACTTACCTAAATCGGACAAAGATTTTGTGGTGATGAGCTATAATGTTCGCTTATTCAATTTATTCAAATGGTTGAACGACGATAATGTTCCTTCAGAAATCCGCAATTTTATTAACGATCAAAATCCTGATATACTTTGCATTCAAGAGTTCTCAAATGCAGCTAAATTGGATTTAAAAATATATCCTTACCAATATGTATTTATGCAAGGGGAGAAGATCAAAACAGGTCAAGCTATTTTTTCTAAATACCCAATTATTGATGAAGGAAATTTGGTTTTTCCAAACTCCAACAACAATGCAATTTTTGCTGATATTAAGAAAGGAAAAGACATTATCAGAGTTTATAATATGCATTTACAATCGATTAAAATTTCCCCAGATGTAAATGAAATTTCTGACAATATCGATGGAATAAACCAAGATAAATCCCAAATGCTCATTATCAGAATAAGTAAAGCATTCAAAAAACAACAGCAACAAGCTGAAATATTGATGAACCATAAAAAGAACTGTGACTACCCAATTATTATATGTGGCGACATGAATAATAGTGCTTATTCCTATGTTTATAGAAGTATAAAAGGGTCGCTAAATGATTGTTTTGAAAAATCAGGGTCAGGCTTTGGACAAACCTATAATTTCAAATATTATCCAGCACGAATCGATTATATTTTTGCTGATAAGGTCATGAAAGTTAAAAATTTCAAGAGTTTCCCTGAATTTATAAATTCCGATCACAGTCCCGTTTTAACTAGATTGGAAATGGATTAATTTAGATTTGCTGCTCTTTTAAATAATCCAATGCAAAACGTCCTTCATTAAAAAGTAAATCCAAGACACTTAAATTATTTATAAATCCATGTTTTTCTCCAAAAACTTGGGTGTATGGAGTAAAATTGGAAACATCTTTTTTTCCATTAACAAGATATCGAAAATCCAAACTATCAGTCACTTCATGAAAATACTCTGTTGATTTCTGATATTCTAACTTCATATTTAAACATTTCGAAACAATTTCAATCGTTTCAAAATTTAAATCCATTAGAAAAGTGTGTTTTTTGGTAAATATAGGAAGTAAAGCATCTTCGAAATATTCAAAAAAAGGGGAAGTTCTGTAGGCAGCTTCAAGAGATTTGAAATGTTGCTTTTGCCAATCGAAAGCAGTTTCTAATTTAACCTCTTTAGTTTTTTGATGTTTTTCCCTGCTGTGTTTTATTGGTATATTCAACATTTGAATCCCATTCGGACTATAAATGTAGGTTCTATTTCTATTCGTTTGCTTCTGAAAATTATCTTCCACTTCAAAAACCACAGCATCAGCTTTGGCAATAGCCGAAAAATTGCTAATTGAAGGGAAATAGGTAGGGAGAAGTAAAGAGGACATTTGGTTATTTGTTGATTCGGTTATTTGATGTAATTCAGGAATTTTCCATACCTTTTGATAGTTGATAGGTACGAAGTCCATTTAATTTATTCGTTACACTTTCTATTTCTTGTCGAAGTTTTAGATAATCATTTTCAGTAATGAAATTTAATTCAAATGAAAGTATCAATTGATTTATAACTTCCACAGCAGAACCAAATGCCATTGTTGTAAAATGAGCTTTATCCTTATAGGTTTTCCTTGCAGAACCTTCGGCGACGTTTGAGCAAATTGAAATTGAAGCTCTTCTTAGCTGAGAAACCAAACCAAATTTCTCTGAATCTGGAAATTTTGAAGTAAGTAAATAAATTGATTTAGCAAATTCCTTAGCTTCATTCCAAACCTCCAATTTTTCAAAAGAATAAATATACATGGCTCCAATTTTTCAAATCAACAAATCAACGAATAACCAAATTTACTAATTTCCTTTCTTTTTTCTAACAAAATAGCTAATTCCGAAATAAGCGATTAAAGCAAATAAGAAAATTTTGAAATACGATTGCGGTTGTCCGTCTCCACTAACTGTAGTGAACATTCTATCCCAACGAATTTTGTTTAATCCTTTACCATTTGGATCCAAACTCATCCAAATAAAAACTGGTTTTCCAACAACATGATCTTCAGGAGTATATCCGAAATATCTAGCGTCAAGCGAATTATGGCGATTGTCTCCCATCATCCAATAATAATTTTGTTTGAAAGTATATGTAGTGGCAATTTTACCATTAATTCTAATTTCACTTCCGTTTACTTTCAACTCATTATTTTCATATTCGCCGATAATCTTTTTGTAAAAAGGCAAACTTTGAGCATTTAAAGCTACGGTTACTCCTTTTTTAGGTATATAAACAGGTCCAAAATTATCTAAATTCCATTTTGTATTAAAAGGGAAAATTGCCGCTTCTGGTTCGTGAGAAACATTTCGAACAACACTTTTTACGGTAGGATTTAATTTTAATCGATTAGCTGATTCTTCTGTTAAAGCTCTAAAGTAAAATGTATTCTGAGTATTTTGATACACTCCATCTGTAATATTCAATTCTTTTGAAAGATAGGTAGGGTCAAAACCAGTACCATCAGTTGTAACCATATACGAATATTGAGGTTTTGATCTTTTAGGCATTGGTAAAATGGTGCCATTTACATATACAATACCGTCTTTTATTGACAAACTATCGCCAGGAATACCAACGCAACGTTTCACATAATTGGTTTTTTTATCAATAGGTTTGTCGTATCGTTTATCGGCAGCCTTGTACATATTATATAAGGTATCAGCAGGCCAGTTGAATACTACAATGTCGGTTCTATTTACTTCTTGCATTGCAAAAAATCGGAAATAAGGTAATTCGGGAAATCTTGAATAAGATTTTACATTGACAAGTGGCAAAGTATCGTGTACCATTGGTGCAGCTATTGGCGTCATTGGTGTTCTAGCGCCATAATGGAACTTACTTACAAATAAAAAGTCACCGACTAATAGCGATTTTTCTAATGAAGATGTCGGAATAGTATAGGGTTGCATTACATACGTATGTACCAAAGTAGCTACAACAATCGCATAAAGTAAGGATCCAATGGTGTCTGCTGTTTTAGTTGAAGGTTCTAAACTTCTATTTTCGATGTAAACTAATTTTTGAGTGTAGTTTAAATAATATATATAAAATCCAAAGGTGAAAATACCTAAAATAGTATCTAATGTTGTATTTTTCCCGAAACTTCTTAAAGTTTCAACCCAAACAACAGGTATCATTATCAAATTGATTACGGGTACAAATAATAAAATAGTCCACCAAGGCGAACGATTAATTATTTTCATCAATACCACAGCGTTATATACTGGAATTCCAGCTTCCCATTTTTTTCTTCCCGCTGCTTCATACAATTTCCAAGTTCCTAAAAAGTGAATTACTTGAATAATCAAGAAAAATACAAACCATTGAATTAGTGTCATATTTATTTTAGATTTTAGATTTTAGATTTCAATTGAAACACAAAAATCATATTATTTTTCTATTAATTGGTTTTTCTTATTATTTATTTAACGAAATACTCAAATTATATTAAGTACATCTTTCATTGTAAAAACTCCCTGTTTGTCTACAATCCATTCGGCAGCGATAACCGCACCAAGTGCAAATCCATCTCTATTGTGGGCCAAATGTTTAATTTCAATTAAATCAATATCTGAATTATAAGTCACAGTATGTGTTCCAGGAACGTTTTCTATTCTTTTTGCTTCAATCAAAATGTCATCTGATTTTGGATTTTCCAAAGTCCAATTATTGTAATTGCTATTTTCAATCACTCCTTTAGCTAATGAAATTGCGGTTCCACTTGGCGCATCTAATTTTTGAGTGTGGTGAATTTCTTCAATTCCAACTTTATAATCTTCAAATTTAGAAATGATTTTTGCCAAATAAGCATTCAATTCAAAGAAAATATTTACTCCTAAACTAAAATTGGAACTACTAATAAAGGCGCTATTTTTTTCATTGCAAAGCTGAACCATTTTGTCATAATCGTTCAACCAACCGGTGGTGCCTGAAATCACTGGAATACCAAGATTTAAGGCAGTAGAAATATTCTCAACTGCAGCATCGGGAGCACTAAAATCAATAGCGACTGTTGCGTTTTCCAATCCATCGAAGGAATCTTCAATAGCTTTTCTAACTACAATTTCATGTCCTCTTTGCAACGCTATTTTCTCAATAACTTGCCCCATTTTTCCGTAACCTAAAAGTGCAATTTTCATTAAAAGTGGAAGTTTAAAGTCAAAACTAAATTTTGTTGGTAGGTAATTTCATCGCTGTAAATTTCAGGACGAAATGATAATTTATCATTTACATTAAATTGCATTAAATGCGCATCAATATTAGCATCTACAATATTTAATGCATAAAAACCAATTGCTACAAAAAGTGATAAATCCCTATTTCTTTGATAAAACTGTTGTGCTGTAATTAAACGAGAATCATCTAAATATTGATAATTGTCATCGCGGTATCCCGCCAAACGCCTTTTGTAGGCATCTCGATAATTGTTGTATTTGGTATTGTTGATATTATAGTAATACAATCCCGCTCCAATTCCTGCATAAACCAGAGGAATTTTCCAATATTTTTTATTGTATGCCTGACCTAAACCTGGAAGAATTGCCGAATAAAATGCCGCTTTTGCAGGAGCTAAAGGATTAATTTCTTTATATTTCAATGTATCTTTGGCTACCATTATAGCAACCTTATTTTCTTGAGAAAAATTCGGGAATGTCCCAAATAAGAATCCCAAAATAAATATGAAATATATTTTTTGCACTATCCTTTGATTAGTTTGATAATTCTGTTGAAATCTTCCTCAGAATGAAACGGAATTGAGATTTTCCCTTTTCCATTACCAGCAACTTTTACTTCCACTTTTGCGCCAAAATAATCGGTAATAACTTTACTTGCTTCAGCAGGAATAACAAAATTCGAAGTTTTAGGATTTGATGCCGATTTAGGTTTCAAACTATCTTGATAGTTTTTTACTAAAGCTTCCGTTTCTCTAACCGATAAATTTTGACTAACAATTTTTTGGTAAATGCTAGTTTGAATGTCTTGATTTTCAATATTAATTATCGCACGTCCGTGTCCCATTGTAATAAAACCATCGCGAATTCCTGTTTGAATAATTGGATCTAGTTTCAGTAAACGAAGGTAATTTGCAATAGTAGAACGCTTTTTTCCTACACGCTCGCTCATTTGCTCTTGTGTCAATTGAATTTCGTCAATCAATCTTTGGTAAGATAACGCAATTTCTATAGGATCTAAATCGTGTCTTTGAATGTTTTCCACTAAAGCCATTGTCAACGATTCATTATCATTGGCAATTCGAATATAGGCTGGAACCACATTTAATCCGGCCAATTTTGAAGCGCGTAATCTACGTTCGCCCGATATTAATTGGTATTTGTTAAAGTCGGTTTTACGAACAGTAATAGGCTGAATTACACCCAATTCTTTAATAGAAGTCGCCAATTCTTGTAATGATTCCTCATTAAAATTGCTTCTTGGCTGAAACGGATTTATCTCAATAGCGTCAATTTCTAGCTCGACAATATTGCCAACAACTTTATCTGCATTTTTATCATTAACCGACTTAATATCATTATCAGGATCTTTTAATAATGCCGACAATCCTCTTCCTAATGCTTGTTTTTTTATTGCTTGTGCCATAAATTAATTACTATTTTTCTTAATAATTTCTTCTGCTAATTGCAAATAATTATTCGCCCCTTTACTCGTTGCGTCATAATTTATAATACTTTCTCCATAACTCGGAGCCTCACTCAATTTTACATTTCTTTGAATTATAGTTTCAAAAACCATATCGTGAAAATGCTTTTGAACTTCCTCAACCACCTGATTTGATAATCGCAAACGAGAATCAAACATCGTTAATAGCAACCCTTCAATATCTAGACTCGAATTGTGAATTTTTTGAACACTTTTTATCGTATTTAATAATTTCCCTAATCCTTCTAAGGCAAAATACTCACACTGAATCGGGATAATAACCGAATCAGCTGCGGTCAATGAATTCAAAGTCAAAAGTCCCAACGATGGCGCGCAATCAATCAAAATATAATCGTATTTATACTTGATGCTTTCCAAAGCTACTTTCAACATATATTCTCTATTTTCCTTGTCAACCAACTCAATTTCGATAGCTACAAGGTCAATATGTGCGGGAATCACGTCAACATTTGGCGCTGTACTAGTTACAATTGCCTCCTCCGCTTTATTGCTGTGTTCCAAAATTTGATAGGTTCCAATAGTCACATTTTCAACGTCAATTCCTAAACCTGAACTTGAATTCGCCTGAGGATCAGCGTCGATCAATAATACTTTTTTTTCTAAAACACCTAGTGAAGCAGCTAAATTAATTGAAGTTGTTGTTTTTCCAACACCCCCTTTTTGATTGGCAATAGCAATGATTTTACCCATTTATAATTTTAAATTTTGAAACGTAAAAATACAATTTATTATGGTTATTAGAAATCTAATTTGTTAACAATTGTTAACTATTTTACTTTTTAACTATTTTTTTGGAGCTGTTTCCCGCTGTCATTCCAAATCCTCACTAAAAAGTTCGGGATTTTCCCTTCCATCGGGGCTAGGATTCCTCATTCAACTCACTTTTTAGTTTAAAAATACTATTTATTTTTAATATATTTTTTACATTTACAATTCAATTTATTTTATGAATATCACTCCAGAAATACTATCGCAATTCAACGAAATTATAGGTGATTCTTATGTTTTTACCGATCAAGAAACTCGTAATAATTACGGAAAAGATGAAACCGAAGCTTTTGTTTTTCCTCCTTCAGTAGTTTTAAAACCAGGAACTCCTCAAGAAATTTCTGAAATTTTAAAAATTGCAAATCTTCATGGAATTCCTGTTACCGCAATTGGCGCAAGAACGGGTTTAAGCGGAGGTGCTTTATCAATTTATCAGGGAATCGGATTGTCGATGGAGCGTTTTAATAAAATAATCAATATTGATGAAAAAAATCTTCAAGTGGTGGTTGAACCTGCCGTAATTACGCAAGT
>CANKLD010000067.1 GCA_947483095.1 Bacteroidota bacterium | reverse complement strand
TTCTATAGTAGAATGGGAAGACGTCCAAGAAGCTGTTGCCGAACAAATTGAGGAATTTGTAAATAACGGTGGCGTTATCATTAAAGTAGACGAAAATAAACTTAAAAAACAACCCATAACTGTTTATGGCGAAACAACTCCTAATCCTGCAACTCTGAAATTTGTAGTTAGTAGAATGTTGACTAAAACCGGGGTGGAATTCAAAAATATAGACGAAACAAAAGCCTCTCCCTTAGCTAAAGAATTATTCAATTTTCCTTATGTAAAAGAGGTATTTATTGATGAAAATTATATTTCTATAACAAAATACGAAGTCAACGATTGGAACCAAATTACGCTAGAATTGCGTTCTTTTATTAAACTCTTCATTGAAAATGGCGGCACCGTATTAGACGAGTCTTTAATCGAAAATACAGAGAAACTAGAGAAACAACAAATTAGCAATTTTGACAATTTAGACACTACTTCTCAAAAAATAATCAATATTTTAGAGGAATATGTTAAGCCCGCCGTAGCCGCAGATGGAGGAAATATCCTTTTTGATTCCTATGACGAAAAGGAAAAAAGAGTGAAAGTAGTTCTTCAAGGCGCTTGCAACGGTTGTCCTTCTTCTACATTTACTCTTAAAAGCGGGATTGAAAACATGTTGAAAGACATGCTAAATGATGAAAATATTAAAGTAGAGGCGATCAATGGATAAATTCAAATATTAAAATTGGAATATTTAAATTGCTTTTTTATTTTTAGGAGCTATTCCAGCTGTACGCTACAATCCACGCTAAAAAGCGTGGGATTTTCACTGCCACCAGCCTGTCGGCAGACAGGTCTGGGCTAAAAACGTTACCATGAATCAACTAATTTCTGAGACCAGTCCCTACCTTTTGCAACATGCAAATAATCCTGTGCATTGGGAAGCATGGAACAACGATTCATTAGCACAAGCTCAAAAAAACAATAAACTAATCATAATTAGTATTGGTTATTCTGCCTGCCATTGGTGCCATGTAATGGAACACGAAAGTTTTGAGGATAGTGAAGTGGCTGAAACTATGAACCAACATTTTATCAATATAAAAGTGGATCGGGAAGAACGCCCCGATGTGGATGCCATTTACATGAAAGCAATACAAATCATGACTGGCCGTGGCGGTTGGCCATTAAATGTGGTCGCGCTACCAGACGGAAGACCCGTTTGGGGAGGTACCTATTTTCGAAAAGAAGAATGGGTTTCAACACTCGAAAAATTACATCATATTTATCAATCAAGCCCTGAAAAAATGATTGAATATGCCGAAAAATTGCACCTTGGAATAAATAGTTTGAATTTTTCAAACGCTGAAATATTTCCTGGTCAATTAAACCCTGAATGCATTGAGCCACTAATTAAAAAATGGCAAAAAAGTTTCGATTTGGATTTTGGAGGTATGGCTCGAGCACCAAAATTCATGATGCCTAACAATTATAAATTTCTACTGCGATACGGCCATCAAGAAAAACAACAAGACATTCTGGACTTTGTGAATTTAACGCTGACCAAAATGGCATTTGGTGGATTATTCGACACGGTTGACGGCGGATTTTCTCGTTGTTCTGTTGATATGAAATGGCATGTTCCCCATTTTGAAAAAATGATTTACGACAATGGTCAATTGGTTTCTTTATATTCGGATGCTTATAAATTAACCAAAAACCCTTTATATAAAGAGGTAATTGAAAAAACACTTCAGTTCGTTTCTAGAGAATTAATGAATGATGATAATGGATTTTATTGTGCCCTTGACGCAGATAGTTTAGATAATAACGGTCATCTAGAAGAAGGTGCATTTTATGTTTGGAATCAATCCGATTTAGAAAAAATAATAAACGAAGATTTCCCATTATTCAGTCAAGTTTTCAATATCAACGAATTTGGATATTGGGAAAATGATAATTATGTTCTAATTCAAAATCAATCGCTAGAAACTATTGCAAAAAGTAATAAAATAAAACTCTCCGAGTTACAAACCAAGAAGAAAAATTGGGAAAAACTACTTTTTGATGAAAGAGAAAAAAGAAGCAAACCAAGATTAGACGATAAGTCATTGACCTCCTGGAATGCCATAATGCTTAAAGGTTATATTGATGCCTATAAAGCATTGGGTGATAAAAATTATTTAGATATAGCTTTAAAAAACGCCCACTTTATTATTGATAAATTATGGATGCCAGAAGGCAATATATTGCACAGTTACAAAAATGGGAAAGCCAATATTAATGGCTATTTAGAAGATTACTGTTTTGTAATAGACGCTTTTATATCACTGTATGAAGTAACAATTGATGAAGAATGGCTTCGCCTTTCTAAGCAATTAATAGATTATTGCTTTGATCATTTTTATGATGAAACGGCACAATTTTTCTCCTTTACTTCAAAAAATGACGATCCATTAATTGCCACTCATTTTGAAACGGAAGACAATGTAATCCCCGCTTCAAACTCTGTAATGGCTACTAATTTGTTTCAACTTAGCATTTACTTTAATAATCAATACTACGAAACCATTTGCATGAAAATGCTAAAAATAATAATCCCCAATATTGATTACCCATCGGCCTACTCTAACTGGTTAAATGTTCTGATGAACTATTCCGAACAACAAAAAGAATTAGGCATTTGTGGCGAAAATGCGATGGAATACCTATCTAAAATAAATCGAGAGTACCATCCAAATTTACTTCTTGCTGGCGCAAATAAAATTTCGGAATTGCCATTTCTTAAAGACCGATTTATAGAAAATGAAATGTTGTTTTATGTTTGCCAAAACCAAACCTGTCAGCTTCCAAACTCTAATTTCAATGAAGTAATAAATAAAATTTGATTATTTTTTAGAAACCGTAGCCATGAAATCCTTTAGGTAATAAGGTTCAAAATAGGCCACATCTTCAAACTTACTTTGTTGGAATTTTTGATAACTTAACGCACTAATTTCATTTGCCGATGGATAAATAATTTCCTCGTGAAAAATAAAATTGGCATTCGTTAAAACGGTTTTTGCTTTTTCAGCACAATCTCCTACAAAGTGAATCGTTTCAGCAATTTCTTCAAATGAATTTTCTGTAAGAATTTCAGCTTGAACTTCACGAATTTTATCCAATTTAGAATTGTAAATCGCCGAATAAACTTCCATTCTTCGAGCATCAATCATTGGAATTACTACTCCTTCGGTAATTGTTAATTGTGAAGCTAAAACCTGTAAAGTATCAACCGAAATTAAAGGTAAATCCAATGCAAAACATAGTCCTTTGGCTGCAGAAACACCAATGCGCAAACCGGTATAGGAACCAGGTCCTTGACTAACGGCAATTGCAGAAAACTCTTTAAATGTTACGTTGGATTCTTTAAGACATTCTTCAATAAACACATGCAACTTTTCTGCATGAGAATAGCCTGCTTCTGCCATTTCTTTGCATAAAATAGTTTTCCCGTTTTGTGAAATGGATACAGAACAGTTTTTAGTTGCCGTTTCTAAATTGAGAATATAAGTCACTGGGAAATTTTGGATATTACTTCTTTTCTGGTTTTTCAATTCCTGTACTAACAATAATTTTATCACCTGAATTCAAGTCTTTTGTTACCGTGGTATAAGGTCCAATAATAACGACATCGCCTTTTTTAAGTCCTGAAATTACTTCGATGTTGGTGTCGTCTTGGATTCCAGTTTTGATGATTCTGATTTTAGCTTTATCTCCTACTTTTACAAATACACATTCAAGTTTCTTATCACTTTTTGTAGCAACTTTACTTTCTTTATCTTGGGAATCTTCAACCACCATTTTTGAAGTTGCAGTAGTATCTGATTTTACAACAATTGAACTAATTGGAACTCCAATAACATTTACTTTTTTAGTAGTTATAATATCAACTGTTGCAGTCATTCCTGGTCTAAATGGCGAATAGGTTAATGGTTTTCCTTCTAATAAATCCATATACGATTCTTTCAAAATTCTAATTTTTACTTTAAAATTGGTCACTTGATCCGCTGTTAAAGCCGTACTTGCCGAGTTGGAAATACTCGTAACAATTCCTTTAAATTCTTTTTTCAAATAGGCATCAACCTCTACTTTTGCAGAATCACCCACATTGATTTTCACAATATCATTTTCATTAACATCTACCTCAACTTCCATATTGTTTAAATTGGCAACACGAAGAATTTCAGTTCCAGTCATTTGTTGCGTTCCTAAAACGCGTTCTCCTAATTCAACATTCAACATAGAAATAGTTCCGTCTGCGGGAGCATATATTATAGTTCTTCCTAGGTTATCTTTAGCTTCGCTAACAGTTGCAGAGGCGCTTTGTACGTTATAATAAGCTGATTCTTTCGAAGCTCTTGCCACCTCAAAAGAGGCAATTGCCTTATCCCACTCTGATTTTGAAATTATTCCTTTATCCAATAATGTTTTACTTCTGTCGTAATTTGATTTTGCTTCTTTGAAAGAGGCGTCAGCTTGACTTAAACCTGCTTTTGTACCTGATAAATTAGAAATCGTACGTTGGTAACCTGACGTGTATAAATCAGAGTTTATTTTTACTAATAAATCTCCTTTTTTAACCACTTGGCCCTCTTTAACTGGCAAAGCGATAATTTCACCTGATACTTCTGATGAAATTTTTACTTCAATTTCAGGTTGGATTTTACCCGTTGCCGAAACCGTTTCTACGACCGTAATTTCATTTACGGTTGCTATTTCAACTTCTGTTCCTTTTTCTTTTTTACCAATAACACCTGTTTTAGACAGTATTAATAAAACGGCGATTATAGCAACTGCTGAACCTAATAAAATATAAATTGTTTTCTTTGACATACTACTTATTGTTTTTTTATTATTGGAATTCCAAAATAGAACTCGATTACTTTTACTCGGAATATATAATCGTATTTTGTTCTTACGACTTCGGATTGTGCATTTACAAATAGCGATTGCGATTGATTTAAATCAAATGCGTTTAACATTCCAACGGCAAATTTCTCTTTTGCATAGTTGTAGGCTTCTTGTCTTGCTTCTAATGTAATTATAGCTGATTCATAGGTTTTCATGGCGCCTTTTGCATCAGTAAAAGCGGTATAAATATTTCTTTCTAAATCTAATTCTTGTTGGCTAAAAGCAATTTTTGAACGATCTAAAGCTATTTTTGATCGAGCTACATTATTTTTTGTTGCAAAACCATTAAGCACCGGAATATTCATTTGAAAACCAAAAGAATGTCCTTTATTTAAATCGAATTGTTTCAATACAGAAAACGGAGGTTGGAAACTTGGATTTCCAGCGGCATCAAATACAACTCGATCCGCATATCCAGCTCTGGTACTCAAACTATAAAATCCTTGTAAACTAGGTTGGTAGGCGCCTTTTGCAATTTTTACATCACGTTCGGCAATTTCTAAGTTGGTTTTTGCGATTTTCAATTCCACACGTTCTTCTTTTGCTTTAGCATATATTGCCGCTGGGGTTTGAAGTAAAGTAGCGCTCTCAGTAACAGGATAATTAACATCTACAATATCAAAATCTTGAAAATTCTCGGATTGCAATAATTGCGCTAAACTCAATTTTGAAATTAACAAGGCATTTTCGGCAGTTACAATTGCTTGATTATTGGTAGCAACAGTCGCTTTAATATCAAGCAAATCTCCACGAGGAACGACTCCAGCATTCACTAATTCTTGTGAACGTTGCAATTGTTTTTCATTATTGGAAAATAGTTCTTTTTGAACTTTCAGATTTTCTTTATTGAATAAAATTTGTAGAAAAGCATTGGCAATATTTAAAGAAACGTCATCCTGCATTTTTGAAAGCTGGTAGGTAGATGCTAAAAGTGCCAGATTGGCTCTTCGTAAACGGTTTTGATTTTGCATTCCGTTATAAACATCAACATTAGAATTTATTCCTGCAGCCGTAAATTGCGTGGTTTGATTTTCTAATAAACCAGTGGTTATGTTTTGGTTTAAACCAATATTCCCTGAATGCGAACCATTGATATTTAATGAAGGTAAAAAACCACCAATAGCAGAAGATTTTTCTATTGCAGCCGATTTTGCATCTAATTCTGATTGTTTAATTAAAATATTATTTTTGATGGCGTAGTTTACACATTCTTCCAGAGTCCATTTTTTTGATTGTGCTTGAGAAAGTACGCTCAAAAAAAGCAAAGTTAAAAATATGATTTTAGTAATAAATGTTTGCTTCATAAGATACAAATTTCTAAATCGATGGGTACAATTGCAAAATTAACTTTTTTTGGCAATTTATACTAAATTTAACTTAATCTTATTAAACGAATTATTAAGATTTATGTTACCGGGATTTTAGTTTTTGAGGAAAATAAAAATTATTTTTGCACTTTAATTATATAATAAAAAATCCTTTTGAAAACAATTTCCAAAATCAGTCTTCTTTTTGTGCTAACTCTTTTTTATAGTTGCGCTACCACTTCAAAAATTACCGCATTAAAACCAGAGCCAGATGATGCTTCGCCCTTAGTTTACGAAAATACGCCTTCGTTTATTAGCATTCCAATTGACATTAAGCTAAAAGATATTGAAAATCAAACAAATAAATTAATGAATGGGCTGATTTATGAAGATACTAAAATTGAGGACGACGATATTGAAATTAAGATTTGGAAGTTGGCCCCTATTTCTATTACCAATTTAGACGGAAAAATTAAAACCGTTTTACCTTTAAAAGCAGCTATTAAATATAGAATTGGTACTGACAAATTAGGAATTGCTTTGTACAGTACTCAAGAATTTAATTTGAATGGAAATATTACCCTTTTAAGTGACGTGAAATTATCCAACTGGAAGTTGAACACCAAAACGGAGTTTAAATCTTTAGATTGGAATGAAAGCCCGACAATTGTAGTAATGGGAAAATCGATTCCAATTACTTTTCTTATTAATCCAACGATAAAATTATTTAAATCGAAAATTGAGCGCACTATTGATGAAGCAATTGAAAAATCTATGGACTTTAAACCTAATGTTCTTGAGGCATTAGAAAAAATATGTACGCCTTTTCAAATGAATGAAGCTTTTGAGAGTTGGTTGCGAATTGTACCGCTAGAATTATACGCTACAGACGCCCGATTTGTTAAAGACAATATTTCCTTGGCAATGGGATTAAAGTGCAATATGGAGACTTTAATAGGTCAAAAGCCATTGACTAAATATGACAAAAACAAAATAGTATTAAAATCGGTGACTCAAATGCCTGATGCTATTTCGGCAAATATTGTGGCGGTTTCTAGTTACCAAGATGCGTCGAAAATTATAACTAAGAATTTTGCTGGTCAAGAATACGGTTCAGGAAGTAAAAAAGTAACGGTTCAAAATGTAGCTGTTTGGCACAAAAACGGTAAAATGGTTATTGCTTTAGAAATGTTGGGAAGCATTAACGGAACGGTTTATTTAGCTGGAGTTCCTCAATATAATGAAACAACAAAAGAAATTTATTTTGATGAATTGGATTACGTTTTAGACACGAAAAGCAAATTGATGAAAACTGCGAATTGGTTGGCACAAGGTTTAATATTGAAAAAAATTCAAGCAAGTTGTCGTTACTCCATTCAATCGAATTTAGAGGACGGGAAGAAAAGCATGATGAATTATTTAAAGAATTATTCTCCGATGCC
>CANKLD010000066.1 GCA_947483095.1 Bacteroidota bacterium | reverse complement strand
GTAAAATACCAAGACGTTAAAAAAGAAGGATTCAATAGCGAAGATGCTGCTGAAACGATCCACAAAGAAATCGAAGAAGCAACTTCACTTGAAATGCCAATGTTAGAGAAAAATATGACTATCATTTCTTCTTTAGTATCTTTAGGAACACTTGGAGGATTGTTAGGAACAGTATCAGGGATGATTAAAGCGTTTGGCGCTTTGGCTTCAGCTGGAACTCCAGATCAAGCAGCTCTTGCAACAGGTATTTCTGAGGCGTTAATTAATACTGCAACAGGTATCTCAACTTCTGTATTGGCAATTATCGCTTACAACTTCTTTACTTCTAAAATTGATGATTTGACGTACTCTATCGATGAGGCAGGTACAACAATTGTAAATACTTACAGAAAATTCAGAGGTAGCTTAAAACAATAATTTTTGATTTTTAGAATCAAATAATAGATAAAATAATGGCTAAAATAAAAATGAAAAAAAAGTCAACATCGACCGATATGACCGCGATGTGTGATGTAGCTTTCTTATTGCTTACTTTCTTTATTTTGACAGCTACAGCAAAAGTGCCTGAGGCATTGCCTGTAGATACGCCGGCTTCTACTGTACAAACTAAATTGCCAGAATCCGATTTGGCAACGATAACTATAGGAAAAGGAAAAGTATTTTTTGACCTTAAAGGAAGAGAAGTTCGTAAAAGAGCACTTCAATTAATGGGAGATAAATACGGTGTGACATTCACGCAAGACGAAATGGATAAATTTGCTTTAATGGAAGGATTTGGAGTGCCAATTCAAAGTTTGAGTCAAATTATCGCTATGAAAAGCGCGGACAGAAGCAAAGCTGAACAACCTGGAGTTCCTAAAGATTCTCTAGACAATCAGTTGAAAGAATGGATTTACAATGCTAGAATTGCGAACATTGAAACCAATGATAAAGAATTGCAAATTGCTATTAAAGGAGATGCAAAAGAGGAATATCCAGCTATTAAGAAAGTAATGGATATTTTACAAGACCAAAAAATCAATAGCTTTAGTTTGGTTACTGGTTTAAGAGGAAAAGATTTTTAATTAAAAAAGAGATACTAAAATGGCTGAATTAAATACCGACGGTGGTGGCGACAAAGGGGGTAAAGTAAGAAGTAAAAAGCAAAATTCCAAGGTAGATTTAACTGCTATGGTGGATTTAGCTTTCTTGCTAATCACTTTCTTTATGCTTACCACAACGTTGTCAAAACCACAATCCATGAGTTTGGGGTTGCCAGATAAAGAAGACGATCCTACAAAGAATAAAGACGTTAAAGTGGATGAAAATCGCACAATGACTATTTTAATAGGAGATAATGACAAATTAGTTCGTTATGTAGGTTTATTGGCAACACCAGTAGCCGGAGGAACGCCAAAAGACTTTGTGTATGGAAAAGACGGTATCAGAAAAGAACTTATTGATAGAAAAAAGAAAGTACTTGAATATACAGGAAACAAAGACAAAGGAATAATTGTAATCATTAAGCCAAGTAAGAAATCAAATTACCGAAACTTAATTGATATATTAGATGAAATGGCAATTGTAGACGTACCAACCTATGCAATTGTTAACGACTTTTCGCCTGAAGAAACAAAATTGTTAGAAGGAAAATAAGAGCAATCTTAGTACCCAATAACCTAATAATTAAGAAAAAAATGAAACGCCCACAAAATGACATTGATTAAAATGTAAAGGATTAGGCGTTCCATCTTCCTTTAAAATTAAATAAAATATACAGATGAAATTAGATTTAATAAAAGACCAATGGCTTGAAATTGTTTTCGAAGGACGAAATAAAGTTTATGGTGCCTATGAATTAAGAAAATCAAATTCGAAAACTACTTTAAGAGCGCTTATAATAGGTTCGGTTTTGTTTGGACTTGCAATTGCAATGCCATTGCTTATCAATATGATACCCGATTCTCAAGACGATACGAGTTTAGATACTAAAATTACTACCGTAAAATTACCACCTAAGGAAAAACCGAAAGAAAATATTCCGCCACCACCACCACCACCTCCAAAAGTAGATCAAGTAAAATTTGTGAAACCGGTTGTTGCTAAGGCAGAAGAAGTGGTAGAAGAACCACCAAAAATTGTTGAAATTAAAGACAAGAAATTAGGTGCTGAAACCGTAAAAGGTGATCCAGATGCTGAATTAACTGTGGAGCCTGTTGGAAACGGTCCAGCGGATATTGTGGATGATAATAATATCTACAATACTGCAGGTATTGAAGTAAAACCAGATTTCCCAGGAGGTATGGCTAAATTCTACAAGTTTGTAGGAAATAACTACAGAACTCCAGAAGAAGAAGGTCTTGCAGGAAAAGTATATGTAACATTTGTTGTAGAAAAAGACGGATCGCTAACAGATATTAAAGTAGTAAGAGATATTGGTTTTGGAACAGGAAAAGAAGCCATTCGCGTTTTGAAATCGTGTCCAAAATGGAATCCTGGCGAACAAAATGGTAAGAAGGTGAGAGTACTTTATTCGCTACCTATTACTATTCAATCTGAAGAATAATGTTGAATAACTCAACTGAAAACAAAGAGAAGAAATCGCTAAAAGAGCGGTTTTTTCTCGTTATAGGAATGGTCTTTTTCTTAGTCTATCTGGCATTGGGATTAGCTATTATCTTTTGGAAAAACTTTCCAATCGAAATGAAGCCTGGTTATAGAATTGCTTTTGGAGTAGTTCTTATTGTATATTCATTTATTCGGTTTTACCGAATCGTAAACGACAATAAAGAGTAGGTCATGAAAAAGTTTCCTTTAATTCCCTTTGTATTTTTCTTAGGTTTAATAGCTGTATTTTTTGCTTGCAATCAAAATAACAAGCCAAAAAATGAGGAAGAAACCATTTTAAAAGGTTCAACGTCAGTTTTAGTTGACGAAACCTTACTACCTATTGTTGAAGACCAAGTGGAAGTTTTTGAAAGTTTGTATGATGCAAAAATCCAAATAAATCCTAAGTCGGAAGCGGAAACCATTTTAGCACTTTCAAAAGATACTTCCAAAATTGCTATTCTATCTAGAAAATTAAATCCGGAAGAAGAAAAAGTATTTTCAAGTAAAAAAATAAAACCAAGAACTACCGTATTTGCAACCGATGCAATCGCATTTATTTCAAATAAAAGAACTAAAGATACTTTAATTGCGTTACAGGATGTAGTGAACTTCTTGAAGGGAATGCCAAATTCTAAAATCAAAGGACTAGTTTTTGACAACCCAAATTCAAGTACCGTTCGCTACATGAATGAGCTCGCAGGAACCAAGGAATTGCCTTCAAAAGGAATATTTTCATTTAAAACCAATGAAGAGGTTATCCAGTTTGTTGCAGAAAATGAAGGCATGATAGGAGTTGTAGGAGTAAATTGGCTAATGGAACCTTCATTAAAAATGAGACCTATTGTTGATAAAATTACTATTCTAAGTGTTAAAGGAATTGGAAAAACGGATTACTTTGCACCCTCGCAAAATAACCTTGCAGAAAAGAAATATCCTTTGGCACGTGAATTGTACATCGTGAATTGTCAAGGTTACTCTGGTTTAGGAATGGGATTTGCCTCGTTTATTGCAGGCGAAGTAGGACAAAGAATCACCCTTAAATCGGGATTATTGCCTGTAAAAATGCCTGGTAGAAATATCAAAACCAGAAAACAAATAGAAAAAGAGATTAAATAATAAATTACTACACAATGAACACAATTAAGATTTTTAGTATTGCTTTATTAACTTCAGTAACACTAAGCTATGCTCAAGATTTAGATCAGGCAAAGAAAACAATTGACGCAGAAAAATTTGAAAAAGCCAAAGGGATTCTAAAATCAATTCTTAAAACGACTCCAGATAGCGGAAAAGCAGCTTTTCTATTAGGAAATATTTATCTTAACCAGAATATTGGGGACTCGGCTAAAATCTATTTTAATAAAGGGCTTGTTGCCAAATTAGATTCTAAATTCAATTATATTGGTTTAGGCCAAATGGATTTAGACGATAAAAATGTGGCTGCAGCCGAAGCTAATTTTGCCTTAGCAACTAAAGATATCAGAAAAAAAGACTCAGAGCAATACGTTTATATCGCGAAAGCCTATATGAACACAACCACGCCTGACTTCAATAAAGCTATCGAGGTTTTAAATAAAGCTAAAACTGCCAATCCTAATGACACGAATGTTTTAATAGCTTTTGGGGATGCCTATTACGGACTTAAAAATCAAAATGATTCCTATAAATCATACCGTGATGCCTTTGATGCCGATCCTAATTTAATTAGAGCAAAAATGCAATTGGGCGTTTTATTAAAAGGAGCTAGAGCCTTTTCTGAAGCCGTTAAAGCGTATGATAATGTTACAGCAACCAATCCAGAATACGGACCAGTTTATAGAGAATTAGCTGAAACCTATTATTTCTGGGCAAAAGACGAACCTAAAACGTATAAAGACAATATTACAAAAGCTCTCTCTTTCTACGAAAAATACATGAGCTTAACCGATTATTCGTTAACGTCTCGTATGCGTCACGCCGACTTCTTAATCCTTGCAAAAGATTATAAAGCGCTAGAAGTGGAAGCCAACGCGATGAAAGAATTGGACAAAGTAAATCCAAGAATATTCCGTTATTTAGGTTATTCAGCTTACGAAAATGGTAATGTAGATGGGGCAATTTCAGCGTTAGAGAATTTTATTGCAACACCAACAAATAAAATTATCGCTAGAGATTACCTTTATTTAGGATTGGCAAAAATGAAAAAAGCCAATAATCTAGAAACGAAATTAGTTGACCCAGTTGCCTTTGATGCCGGAGTAGCACAATTGAAAAAAGCCGTTGAAATGGAAATTACGATGACCAACGATTTAAGTGAAATAGGTAAAAAATTCTACGAACAAAAATTGTTCAAAGAAGCGTCTGTTATCTATGAAATTGCCGTTACCAACGTAAACTCTAAAAATTATTTATTGGATAATTTCTACCTTGGAAACTCTTTATATTTCAAAAACACCCGTAAAGATGTGGTAAAAGCAGACCCTATCGAATTGCAAAAAGCAGATGTAGCTTTCGGAAACGTAATCACTGCAGCACCTTCAACTCAAGACGCCTACATTTTCAGAGCTAGAACTAACAATTTGCTTGAAAACGATGAAATGATCATCAAATATTACCAACAATACATCGACATTGTAACTGCAAAAGGAGAAGAAGAAATGGCTAAACCAGCTGTGAAAACTAAATTCATCGAGTCGTATAACGCAATCGGAGCGGCCTATGCCAACACTGACAAATTGAAAGCAAAAGAATATTTCGAGAAAACATTAACAATAGATTCTGCAAATAAGTACGCATTAGAATCATTAGAAGAATTAAAAAAGAGTAAATAATTTCAACTTAAAACCGATAGTCTCAAAGCTGTCGGTTTTTTTTGGAGCAATAATCTAGGCATTTGAAAAATTCATATTCCTGCTATCCGTTCTATCCACGCCAAAAAGCGTGGGATGCCACTTCTATCAGGGCTAATTATTAAATCAAAGTTCTCTATATTCTCTTTCCATCTATTCTCTTTTCATCTATTATCTTTCTTCTTTGTTAAATCTACAATCTGCAATCTACAATCTCAAATCCTAAATCTAATTTTCACTACCTTTGCAATCTATTTAAAATAAATAATGTTGAATCAAGAAACTCAAATAGCCGTCGATAAAGGATTAATGCTCCCCTTAATGGAAGAATTCTATACCATTCAAGGCGAAGGGTACCACACCGGAACCGCTGCTTATTTTATTAGAATTGGCGGTTGCGACGTAGGTTGCCACTGGTGTGATGTAAAAGAAAGCTGGAATGCCGAACTACATCCACCTACATCTACTGATTTAATTGTTGAAAATGCTGTAAAATATTCTGAAACCGTTGTCGTTACAGGTGGTGAACCGTTAATGTGGGACCTATCGGTTTTAACGCAAAAATTAAAAGATAAAAACCTTAAAATTCATATTGAAACTTCAGGTGCTTATCCTTTATCAGGAACTTGGGATTGGATTTGTCTTTCTCCAAAGAAAAATAAATTGCCTACGCAAACTGTTTATGATAATGCCAATGAGTTAAAAGTGATTATTCATAACAAACACGACTTTACATTTGCCGAAGAGCAAGCCGAAAAAGTAAACTCCAATGCCATTCTTTTTCTGCAACCAGAATGGAGCAAAAAAGAAGAAATGACACCACTAATTGTAGATTATGTAATGAACAACCCAAAATGGCGTGTATCATTGCAAACACATAAGTTCTTGAATATTCCTTAATTTATTTATAAGTCAATCTCGCTAAATAATCGTAATGTTCGCCTTTCAATACCAATTCGCATTTCAATCCATTGGAAACAGCCGCATTTAGCAAGGTGTTATAATCCATATACAACCAAGGGAATGGTGCTTCTTTTTCGCCTTTGTAGGTGATGGTAAATTCTAATTCTCCATAATATTTATCACCAGAAATCCATTTTTCACCTTCCGAGTCTTCAGAATCCTCTTCATCAAACATGTAGATAATATCGGAGGAATCAATTAGAATTTGTCCGTTTTCAGTCAATAACGATTTTAGTTTTTCTAAGTATTTCGAAACGTTTTCTAATTTTCCAAAAATCCCCGTTCCATTCATTAATAGAATAATGGTATCAAATTTCTCTTCGGAATTAAATTCCAAAATATCAATATTATTTACATTTGAAACCCCTCTTAATTTACAAGCCTCAACGGCATTATTCGAAATATCGATGGCCGTAACTTCTAAATTCTTTTCTTTTTGTAAATACAAACTATGGCTTCCTGCGCCACAACCCACATCCAAAACCTTGCCTTTGGAAAGTAAAAGCGCTTGCTGCTCTATTTTTGGCATCCCAAAAAAATCTCGAAACAAATAAGCAACCGACATTTCATCTTCTTCCGAAATCGAAGTTTCCGTAATTAAATCTTCAGGGAAATTATTAGACTGAAAATCAAGAATGGCTTTTCCAAAAAGGTCTTTCATAGTCATTGCGAGGTACGAAGCAATCGCTTCATAATTTAGTTATTAATATATAAGTTTGTTACTTTTGTGGTTCCAACTTTAAACTTTAAACTTGAAACAAATTCTAAACGCACTTCCTAAAGAAGCCAAAGATAAGCATATCGAAAATAAAAAGTATTTCGACAAGCTAAAAAAGAAGGCGCCCAAGAATATCGACTATATAATGCAAGATTTGCACGATGCCGAATTCAAAAAAACCGATTGCTTGAAATGTGCCAATTGTTGTAAAACCACAGGGCCACTCTTTACGTCTGCCGATATTGAAAGAGTTTCTAAATACCTTCGTCAAAAACCACAACAATTTATCGATCAATATTTGCAAATTGATGAAGATAAAGATTATGTTTTGCAAAGTGTTCCCTGTACTTTTTTAGACCATGAAAATGCCTGTATGATTTATGACGTTCGACCTAAAGCATGTCGAGAATTTCCCCATACCGATCGGAAAAAATTCCAACAAATCTCGGAATTGACCTTGAAAAATGTTGGTATTTGCCCTGCAGCATTCAATATTGTAGAAGAAATGAAAAAGAAGATGCCGTTATAAGTAAGTCGAAAGTTTTAATGTCGTAAAGTCAAAAGTCTTAAAAAGTAAAAAACTATTAAAATCCTTATTATTTAAAAAATAATTTTCTCAACTTTAATTTACAATTCAATTCTGTTT
>CANKLD010000065.1 GCA_947483095.1 Bacteroidota bacterium | reverse complement strand
GAATCAGAATCAAAACGTTTAGGCGTTAAGATTTTTGGTGGACAAGCTGCTATTGCTGGTAACATCATCGTAAGACAAAGAGGTTCTAAACACAATCCAGGTGAAAACGTTTACATGGGTAAAGATCACACGCTACATGCTAGAGTGGATGGTCTTGTTAAGTTCCAGAAAAAAGGCGAAAATAAATCCTACGTTTCTATCCTTCCATTCGAAGCATAATCTTTTGGGTTTAATTCCTCGAAGCGTTGCTTATTTTTTTTGTACATTATATTCATAAAAAGTAGAATCTTTAGGTTTTGTTTTATCACTTTGTATGACCTGTAAAATATAGGAAATTGTATTTAGCTCCAATGTTAAATCAAGTTTGACCTATATATATATATTGAGATTTCCAAACGCTATGATATTATTTTTTAGAAATAGGAGCAGATCAAGATCTCGTTCATTTTCTTATTAAAAGTGTTCCAAGGGAAAGTCAAACAAAAACAATAAGAACTGTAAAAATTATTACATCTAAAGAAATTTTAAAAGACTTTCAGAAGTCAAGTAAAATCTCAATATAAAGAAAAACAGTATATAAATTCAAAGTCAACAGTTATCAATGTTCTAATGCCTCTGGGGCGCAGTTTTGAGGTAGTTTATTTTGAATAATTTGGATGTTGAGTGATGATTTTAATAACAAACCAAATTCCTTATATGGGCAAACCAAAGTTTTTTGTATTAATTCTGATGTTCAGTTTAGCAACTCTTTACGGCCAAAACACAAAGGGACAAACTAACATTGGATTTTACTATGGTTTTGGCAATGAATTAAAAAACAGCAATTATTCCTATACTAATCATTATTATAAAGTACAGCTTTGTTATCTCATTAAACAAACAAATCAATTCAAGTATGAATTAGTGATTCAACCCGAACTTAATTTCGTAACTCATCAACTTTTGAACTTGTATTTTGTTAAGCAAGAGGAACCAAATTTTGAAGAAAAAAGAGAAAAATTCACAAAGTTGAAAGATATCAAGGAGTATTCTTTGGGCATAGGATTATGCGTTAGAAAACCGGTTTCAAAAATCGCTAGTATTTATGTCTTGGCAAGTATTGGACCTATGATAACCGACACTGAAACGGAAAGACTTTCCAAAGGTTTCGCTTTTTCGGATGTTATAGCGTTGGGTTTTTCTTTGAAAGTTGATAAAGTGATATTTGATATCAGACCCAGTCTTCGTCATGTTTCCAATGCCGGTCTTCAAAGTTCGAATGCAGGCTTCAATACCAAAAACATTGAATTTGGATTGTCACTTATATTATAGATAATTATACTTCATCGATGATAAAAGAATTAATTACGTGGTTTTTGTGGGAAAACAAAGCCACTATTGTTTAGTTCCAATTGATTCCACTGACTACTCAAGTCAGCATTGACTTTGTGCACTTTTAATCCAGAATTTTTTACTATTTTTTAAAAAACTGACTTTGTTTTCTTGTGAAGTGTGGTTTTGATTTATTCAAAAAGCACCGGCTAACAGCCTAACATTTGTCTCTCTTTTATACAATAAACAATAAGTTTTAGTTTTTTCATTTCCAAAATTCGTTCTGCCATAAGCGATAAATTTTGCTCTTTCGGTTATGGTTATTGCATAAACCGAGGGGTTTTGAGGGTCTTGAGGGTTGGGCAAAGCGCTTTGTTTAGCGATAGGAACAATATAACTTAGGAATCTTTTGTATTGTTCGTTACAATGAATTTGTATAATTGTTTATTTTCCTCTTCCCAACCCTCTCCGAATGAAAGTGTGACTGAACGAAATGACTTTTTATGATGGCACTTACCAAAAAAAAATCCGCATTTACTGCGGATTCGATAGGAATATAATGAAATTAGACTTTCATAATTTCAGCTTCTTTTTCAACCAAAAGTTCGTCTATTTTTCGAATGAAACTGTTTGTTAAATTTTGAACCTCATCTTCTGCATTTTTGCAAATATCTTCTGAAGTTCCGTCTTTTTCCAATTTCTTAATTTCATTATTGGAATCTTTACGAACATTACGAACACCAATTTTAGCATCTTCGGCTTCAACTTTTGCTTGCTTTGCCAAATCTCTTCGTCGTTCTTCAGTTAATGGTGGCACGCTAATTATAATTACATCGCCATTGTTCATTGGATTAAATCCAATATTCGCGATCATAATTGCTTTTTCAATTGTTTGCAACATGTTTTTTTCAAAGGGCTGAAGTGTTATAGTTCTTGCATCGGGAACGCTAATTTTTGAAACTTGTGAAAGCGGTGTTGCCGCTCCATAATAATCAACAAATACACTTCCCAACATGGCAGGAGAAGCTTTTCCAGCACGAATATTTAGAAATTCTTTCTCTAAATGCGTAATAGAACCCTGCATGGATTCTTCGGTACTGTCTAAAATAAATTCAATTTCTTCGGTCATTTTATCTAACTTATTATTGCTTTGTCGGCAATCTACTTATACGTTTACTATCGTTCCAATATTTTTGCCTTCGCAAATTTTTAGCAAATTATCTTCCTTATTCATATCAAAAACTACAATTGGTAATTTGTTTTCTTGACTTAATGTGAATGCGGTTGAGTCCATTACATTCAATCCTTTTTTTATTACATCATCAAATGAAATTGAATCAAATTTTGTAGCATTTGCATTTTTTTCAGGATCGGCAGAGTAAATTCCATCTACACGAGTTCCTTTTAAAATCACATCAGCTTGTATTTCTACACCTCTCAAAACAGCTGCAGTATCGGTTGTAAAATAGGGATTTCCAGTTCCTGCGCCAAAAATTACTATTCGCCCTTTTTCAAGGTGACGAACGGCTCTTCTTTTTATATACGGTTCTGCAATTGCCTCAATTTTTAAAGCGGTTTGCAAACGTGTTAGCATTCCTTTTTCTTCCAAAGCTCCTTGTAAAGCCATCCCATTGATAACGGTAGCAAGCATTCCCATATAATCGCCTTGAACGCGATCCATTCCATTGCTTGCACCTGCAACGCCTCTAAAAATATTTCCACCACCAATTACAATTGCAATTTCGACTCCTTTTGAGTGAATTTTTTTGATTTCTTGGGCATATTCTGCCAATCTTGCTGGGTCAATTCCATATTGTTTTTCGCCCATTAGCGCTTCGCCACTTAATTTCAGAAGAATTCTTTTGTATTTCATAATTTGGTTGAGTTGTATCTTGCAAATATAGGCATATTCTTTTTTTAATAAATAGTGTTCGCAAATTTTTTGAACTTTCTAGTTTTCTATAAGTGTCATTTTATTTGGATGTTATATTTTTCATAATTAAAAACGGGTTATTTTGTAAATTTGTAAAAACATTTAGATGAAACAGATACTAACAAACGCATTAATCAATAGCTATTCTTACCAAGATTACAGAAAAACGGTAGCTGATTTATTGCAAGAAGCAAAATCCTCAGGTGCAATTCAATCTGAAGCGCTTGTTAATTATGGCCGCTTGAACGAAACGAGAATGTATCGTTTGGATAAAACTTTAGTTATTGATCAAACGATAGTTTCTAAATTAAAAACAATTCAATCGCAATACATTTGGCTTATTATTACAGAAGGTTGGTGCGGAGATGCGGCTCAAATACTTCCAATATTCAATAAAATGGATGAAGTTTCTGATCACATCGATTTAAAAATTGTTTTCCGTGATGAAAATGAGGAATTGATGAATTTGTTTTAACCAATGGGACAAAATCAATTCCAAAATTGATTATTTTAGATAAAAACGCGTTGAATGTAATTGCAGATTGGGGGCCAAGACCAAAAGGGGCTATTGATTTGGTTCAGAATTACAAAGATAAATTTGGAGTTATTGACGATACTATAAAAGCGGAATTGCAAATGTGGTATTTGCGCGATAAAGGACTTTCTACTCAAAAGGAAATTATGGAATTAATGCCTTCATAAATTAGCTTCAAATTGGATTACGTCAATCGCATTTTCAACAAGATAATCACCAATTTTTGTTCTTCTCAATGCAGTTAAGTGCGATCCCGAATGCATTGCTTTTCCAAAATCATACGCTAAAGAACGAATATAAGTTCCTTTGCTACAAACTACTCGGAAATCTATTTCGGGCAAAGCAATTCTTGTAATTTCAAACTCGTGAATCGTTGTTTTTCGAGATTCAATTTCAATAACTTCCCCAGCCCTAGCGTGTTCATAAAGACGAATACCATCTTTTTTGATTGCAGAATAAATGGGTGGTTTTTGGTTAATTTCTCCTAAAAATCGTTTTACTGTTTCATGAATTAATTCATCATTAATATGAGAAATCGGAAAGTTATTGTCAATTTCTGTTTCTAAATCATAGGAAGGTGTAGTTGCCCCAATAAAAAAAGTGCCAGTATATTCTTTTGCTTGACCTTGTAATTCCGTGATTCTTTTGGTGAATTTCCCTGTGCAAACCAATAACAATCCAGTTGCCAATGGATCTAAAGTGCCTGCATGACCAATTTTGAATTTTTTGGGAAGACCAACTTTATTAATTAATGCATATTTAATTTTGTTAACCGCTTGAAATGAAGTCCAGTTTAACGGCTTATCAATCAATAAAATCTGGCCAATTTGGTAGTCTTCAGCTGTAGTCAAATTTTGTTTATTTGAAATATGAAAAATAAATTACAAGAAAAATTCCCATAATTATTCGATAGTAACCCCAGGGTTTGAAGCCGTATTTTTTTATAATTCCAATAAAGAATTTTATTGCTAAAACAGCAACTATAAAAGCAACTACGTTCCCAATTAAAAACAATTTTATATTATCGTTCGATTGCAAAAGTAATTCGTATCCTTTCAAATGAGTAGTTTCATAGGTTTTCAAAAACACCGAATATAAGGTTACCGCCATCATCGTTGGAACCGCTAAAAAGAAGGAAAATTCTGCTGCTGCTTGTCGCGTTAGCCCTTGCTGCATTCCTCCAATTATAGAAGCTGCCGAACGACTTGTTCCTGGCATCATTGCCAAACATTGCCAAAAACCAATGGTCACTGCTTTTTTAATTGTAATGTCTTCTTCTACCGCAACGGTTGGATTTTGGAATTTTCCGTCAATAAATAACAATACAATTCCGCCTAATATCAAGACAATTGCAATCGGAATTGGATCACCTAAAACGGCTTCTATTTTATCATCAAATAACTTTCCTAATACTAAAGCAGGAATTACGGCACAAGCCAGTTTGATATAAAAATTGAATTTTGAGAAGTCAAAAAACTTCTTCCAATACAAAGCTACAACGGCTAAAATAGCTCCAAACTGAATAGAAACTTGAAATAATTTTACGAAATCATCATTTTGAATACCAAAATAAGAACTCGCAAAAATCATGTGCCCTGTAGAAGAAATAGGAAGATATTCTGTAACCCCTTCAATAATAGCAAGAATAATTGCTTGAAAAATATCCATTAATTACTTTTTTGGAGATTTAAAAATCGAATAAATGGTAATCCCAAAACCAATTAAAACTACTGTTGGAGCTAATCGAATTCTTCGGAAACTAAATACCGCATCATTAAAAACTTTTGGATTATCACTTCCACCACCTGACATCAAAATAAATCCTAATGCGATTACTCCAATACCGATTAATAGTATTTTGTAATTTACATTTTCAAATAGAAATTCCGGTTTTTGATCGTTGTTTTTCATTTTATTTATTGATTTTAAAAGTTGAATGGGAAGAGTTTGATTAAACAAATTACCAAATCAACGAATAACCATTAATATAAGTCGTCTGTTCTTAAATTTAAAAAGCGTTGAGTTGCAAAATAAGTACTCACCCATGTGATAACAACTCCCACACTCACAACACCTAACAATACTAATGCGATCAGGAATTTCTCATCTAAAATCCCTAAATTAGGGTAACTAGAATCTAAATATAGAAGTGTTATAATTAAAAAAACTACTGCTAAAGCAGAACCAATTAAACCTAATTTTATACTTTTCCATATAAATGGCTTTCTAATAAATGATTTGGTTGCGCCCACCATTTGCATCGTTTTGATAATAAAACGATTCGAATGAATCGACAATCTCATCGAGCTGTTTATTAATAATACGGCTACTAATGTTAGAAATCCACTGATTATTAATATCCAAAAACTTACTTTTTTAATGTTGTCATTTACTAAATTCACCAACTGTTTGTCATAAACTATATCAGAAATCATTTCGTTTTCTCGAAGCTTTCTTTCAATTTTTCGGATGTTATTTGCATCAATATAATCTGCTTTTAAGTGAATGTCGAAGGAATTTTGCAATGGATTTGCACCTAAAAATGTCATGAAATCTTCACCGATTATTTCTGTATGAACTTTAGCGGCATCTTTTTTTGAGACAAAAACGCTAGATTTTACATATTTTGAAGTTTTTAATTCAGCTGCAAAAGATTTTAAAATGGTATCGTGAGCCTCTTCTTTAAAGAAAACGGTCATTGCAATTTGCTCCTTAAAATCATCAGATAATTTCTTGGAATTCAAAACAAATAAGCCTAAAACACCAACCAAAAACAATACTAAAAACACACTCAAGATTACCGAAAAATAAGAAGAAATCAACCTGCGTTTTTGAAATTTATCGTACGAAGAACTCATATATCATAAAATTAAAGTGTAAAAATAACAAAGTATTTCTTTATATAAACTTAATATCGTCCAAAGTTTCAATTTTCGTACAATAAATGTAAATTTGCAATCAGATTCGCATTTGCAAAAGCAAAATCGCATAAATAAGAAGAACACATATTAAATGAAATACAACCCAATTGAAGTAGAATCAAAATGGCAAAATTACTGGTTTGAACACCAAACATTTGCTGCAAAAAACAATTCTGAAACCCGAGGCGAAGCCGAACTGAGCGTAGCTAAACCAAAATACTATGTTTTGGACATGTTTCCGTATCCATCAGGGGCTGGATTGCACGTGGGACACCCATTGGGATACATCGCTTCTGATATTTATGCACGCTTTAAACGCCATAAAGGATTCAATGTTTTACACCCGCAAGGTTACGATAGTTTTGGATTACCAGCCGAACAATATGCCATTCAAACAGGGCAACATCCCGATAAAACCACCAAAGAAAACATTTCAAGATACCGCGAACAACTTGACAAAATCGGATTTTCATTCGATTGGTCTCGGGAAGTGCGCACCTCAAATGCTGATTATTACAAACACACGCAATGGATTTTTATTCAATTGTTCAACTCTTGGTATAATAAAAATTCTGACAAAGCAGAAGACATTTCAACCTTAATTTCTATTTTCGAAAAAGACGGAAATACTCCCGAGACTTCGGGATTAAATGCCGTTTGCGACAATGAAATTCTAGAATTTTCCGCTTCTCAATGGAAATCTTTCTCATCAGACCAACAAGAAAAAATTCTTTTAAAATATAGACTAACCTATCTCGCCGAAACAGAAGTCAATTGGTGTCCCGGTTTAGGAACTGTTTTGGCCAACGACGAAATTATAAATGGTGTTTCAGAACGTGGCGGACATACCGTTATTCGTAAAAAAATGACCCAATGGAGCATGCGAATTTCTGCTTATGCTGAACGTTTGTTACAAGGATTAAACGATATCGATTGGAGCGAAAGCATCAAAGAAAGTCAACGAAATTGGATTGGAAAATCAGTGGGAGCTATGGTTTCATTTAAAGTCGAAAGTCAAAAGTCGAAAGTCGAAAGTGAGCAACAATATATAGACGTATTTACAACAAGACCCGACACCATTTTCGGAGTTACATTCATGACTTTAGCACCCGAACATGAATTGGTTGCAAAAATAACAACTCCAGATCAAAAAGCAGCTGTTGAAGCCTATATTGAAAAAACAGCAAAGCGTTCCGAGCGCGAAAGAATGGCGGATGT
>CANKLD010000064.1 GCA_947483095.1 Bacteroidota bacterium | reverse complement strand
TTGTAGTTATTGAATCTATTTTTAAGCATTTCGTAAATAATTGCAAACCAAATTAAGACACAAGGTAATGCTTTTAATGCATAAGGACGAATATAATTGTCTTTTAAATCTTTCGGAATTAAATCGGAAGGTGATAAGCTGGTAAGAATTAAAGTAAAAATAAATAATCCAATATATAAATTGGATATTGGTTTTGGCTGAATTACAAACCAAATTGCAACACCAACAAAGGCTATTATGTACGTTGGTGATTCAGATCCCGAACTAAAAATTACTGTAAAAATCAAAACCGAAGCCAAAAGCATTAGTCTAAAGGATACTTCTTTGTATTGTTTTATTCTTAAATATTGCAATCCAAATAAGATTACTCCACCAATTAAAAACGGTAAATTTGAAATCGAGCTATCTTGAAATATACGACGAACCATACCCATTAAGGAAATATCTTGATAGGAATTTAAGCCTGCATTTTCGTTATTTTTTTCAACTAACCGTGCAAACCATTCTTTGTAGGTTTGAATAATGTATTCGGGAGATGAAATTAACATTGGTAATGCAAATAGTACTATACTCCAGAAAAATAGCGATAGTATAAACTTAATTTTATTCTTTGAAAAAAAGAAAAAGGCTAATCCTACAATTCCATATAATTTTACAAAAACCCCTAAAACAATAAAAAATGCCGACCAAAAATCTTTCCCTTTTTCGATATTTACAAAAGACAAAATTATAATTGCGGTCATCAATGGATTAAATTGCAATCCTAGTAATGTAGTTAATAGTTCATGCAAACAAATCCAAAGGATAGCATTTATCTGTGTAGATTTTAATGGTAACTGAGTGATGGCCCAAGCTAAAATCCCTGAATTGAACAATCCCCAAAAGGGTATTCCAAAATAATCGGGAAGGAAGGCAAACGGAGCTATTACTATGCTAAAAATAGGTCCGTAATGGTTGTGATCAAAATATTCTAAAGGATATTCTTTGTATAATGGTAGTTTTTCAATAGTATGAAAATAGACATTTTTAAAAATTTTATAATTATTGTAGTTTCCAATTTTTAATTGTTTTACAACAGATATTAAAGTGATAATCACCCAAATTGAAATGATATAGAGTCTATTATTGAAAAAAGACAAATTTAAAAAAGATGTAATTTTTTTGTTAATGGAATTTAGTATCATTTCTATTTGTTTAGATTTAGATGTGATTTCTCATTTAAACGGCAACATCATATTCTCTCAATGCATTGTTCAAACTCGTTTTCAAATCGGTTGATGGTTTTCGAGTGCCAATAATTAATGCACAAGGAACTTGAAAATCACCAGCAGCAAATTTTTTGGTGTAACTTCCAGGTATAACAACAGATCTAGCAGGCACATAACCTTTCATTTCGATAGGTGTTTCACCAGTGACATCAATAATTTTTGTCGAACCAGTTAAACAAACATTAGCACCTAATACCGCTTCTTTACCCACATGAACTCCTTCAACCACAATACACCTAGAACCAATAAATGCACCATCTTCAATAATAACTGGAGCCGCTTGTAAAGGTTCTAAAACTCCACCAATTCCAACACCACCGCTTAAATGTACGTTTTTACCAATTTGAGCACAACTTCCTACAGTAGCCCAAGTGTCAACCATTGTTCCTTCATCAACATAAGCACCAATATTAACGTAACTAGGCATTAATATTACCCCTTTTGAAATATAGGCTCCATGTCTAGCAACCGCATTTGGAACTACACGAATTCCTTTTTCAGCATACCCTCTTTTCAATCGAATTTTATCATGATATTCAAAGATACCCACTTCTAAAGTTTCCATTTTTTGGATAGGAAAGTACATTACAACGGCTTTTTTAATCCATTCGTTAACTTGCCATTTATCACCAATTGGTTCGGCAACTCTTAAAGTTCCTGTGTCTAGTAAATCAACCACTTTTCTTATTGCGTCTGTAGTTGTATTTTCTTTTAACAATTCTCTATTGTTCCAAGCTTGTTCTATTATAGTTTGTAAGTTATTCATTTTAAAATTTTTTACGCAAAGATAATGTATTTAAACAAAAGCAAAAAACTCTATTTTAAACGTTTTTTTTAGAATTAATTTATAAAAGTTGAATTTAAAAATGTTGTATATTTGTTTGGTAAATAAATAAGTATGGAAGCAATCAGATTAGAATTTCAACCTGAAATTAAAGCAAAAATATTTGAATTTTTGAATACATTTTCATCAGATGAATTAAAAATAGTTGAAGAAAGGTTAACCTTTGAGGAAGAAAAAAGAATGCTTCAGTCCAGAATTGATAAAATTAATAACGGAACTGCAGTGTATTCTACTATTGAGGAGCTAGATATTTTACTTGAAGAAACTATATCAAAATATGAAGATTAAATTAACTAATGAATTTAATTATGATTTGAATGATATAGTCGATTTTATTTCAAAAGATAAACCTCTTGCTGCAAGAAAATTTAAAAATGATTTGATAAAAAAATTAAACAGGGATTTACTTAATCCTTTTCAGTTTAAAAAATCCATATATTTTGAAGATGAAAATATAAGAGATTATGTTTTTAAAGGCCATAAAGTTGTTTTTAAAGTTGATATTGAACTTGAAACTGTTTCAGTTGTTGCAATTTTGAAACACAAAAATTCATTTTAAAATGCCTCGAATTCTCGCTATAGATTACGGACAAAAACGCACTGGAATTGCAGTTACAGATGAATTGCAAATAATTGCATCTGGATTAACTACCATTCCTTCAGCAACCACAATTGATTTTTTAAAGGATTATTTTGCTAAAGAAAATGTGGAAAAAGTACTTATTGGCGAACCCAAACAAATGAATGGTGAACCCTCTCAAAGTGCTGAAATAATTGCCGCTTTTGTAAAAAAATTCAATAGCTTTTTCCCAAATATGCCAGTAGTTCGCGTTGATGAACGATTTACCTCCAAAATGGCATTTCAAACTATGATTGATAGCGGCTTGAATAAAAATAAAAGGAAAAATAAAGCACTATTGGATGAAATTTCCGCTACCATAATGCTACAAGATTATTTGAGATAATTTTAATCTTTCTGAGATTGCATTAACGATTTTGTAGTAGTTAAAATATTAGTTGATAAATTGGCTAACCAAATTAATTGTTCTTTTATAAACTGAATTTCTTGTAAGTTTATTTTAAGATTTTCTTGATCTAAATTCTGACTTTCATTAATTTCGTCTACTTTCATTTTTTTAATTTCAGAATATACACGGTCTAAATTTTCTAAATTTTTTGGTTCATTTCCCCCATTTAAAATAGCAATTGCTTGATCCAAATTGGATATAATAATAGTAATAACGGTATTGAAGGACTGAGAGGCATCAGTAGTTTTATGTGTTTGCGTATAGGTTCCAAGTGATGCTGCTGAAGACAACATGGCATTATTTATAACCGTTATTTTATAAACTTGCTGTAAATTATTTTGTTTTGATTTTGGTTCTTGCAACATTCTTTGGAAAGAAGCCATCAGGTTTCCAATTTCTATAAACGCTTGATTTCTGGCTAATCTATAGTTGCTATTAATATCTTGCTTGTTATTATAAAATAGGGAAATTTGTAATAAATAATTTCTAATAGCCTTAATTGAATTCTCAATATTTTCATTGGTATTTAAAAACTCCCAAAAGGGCCAGAAGAAATGATTTGCAAAAATGGCTAGTATCGCTCCAACAATTGTATCTAATATTCTATAAATAATAATGTCATTTTGAGTAGGATTAAAAATGGCAAATATAAATAGTACGTGAAGCGTAATAAATAAGGTTCCAATTTTATAATTTGAAGGATTAAATGACAAACCCAAGATTAAAAAAACGATTGTTAAAAAACCTAATATTAATGGACTTAGGCCAAATGACAATACTAAAAATCCTATAACACCACCCGCAACTGTTCCTATGAATCGATTCAAAGTCCGTTCTTTGGTTAAACCATAACCTGGCCTCATGATCACTACAATAGTTAGTAAAATCCAATATACATTTTGAAATGGTAGAAATTTTCCAATAATAAATCCAATTAGCAATGTTAATGTTATTCGGAGTGAATGTCTGAATACCAATGACGAAAAACTTAAATTTTCAATTAAGGTATTTATTGGATAATAATCTTTGGTAATTAGTTTTTCAATATCTTTTTCTCTTCCATTTAAGTCCTTTAATTTTGAAGGATTTATAAAAATTTTCTCCAAATTATTTATTTTTCCAATTTGCTTTTCAGCATAATGTAACATATTGGTGAGCATTAATACTCCTTCCGAAGCTTCTTTTCCTAATGAAATTGAGTATTCTTCAATAGCGATTTCAAATTTTACAAAATGATCATTTAAGTTGTTTTTAATAGGATTTGTTTTCCTGTTTCTAATTTTTTTTGATAGTGATTTTAAGTTCTTAGCTAGATTATAAGCTAAATTTTGATAGGTTTTTAAAACTAAAGGATGTTGGTCAAATTTTTGATGTAATTTGTTGTGATTAAAAGAGGTTGAAATTGCCAGTTCCATTATTTCAATTAGGGAAACAAAAGACAACAACATTTTTCTATTTTGATGGGACGAACCGTAATCTGTTCGATTTCTAATTAAAACCTCTCTAATGTTTTCGTGTACTTCATTAAGTTCAACTTGGAGTAATAATTGCTTTTTTGTAATTGCTTTTCTATCAGAATCTATTTCCCATAAATCGCCCCTTAATTTTAAATATTTGGACGTTAATTGGATGCATTTTTCAATTTCTAATTCGGTATATCTATGAGGATTTAAATAATGAAATAGAACTGATATCAAAAGATAAAACAATCCTCCGGCCATCAATAACAGTGAATTTTGGATCATTTCCCATCCCGAATGAATATGCGCAAATGAAATTGAAATGATTAATAATGTTGAAAATGCAACCATCGTAGCACGTTGACCATAAACGGCTAACATTGATATTGTAAACACCATTATACAAAATACAGGAACAAAAATAATGGGATAAGGGTAGGTTAAATTTATAAGGAAATTGGCAACCGAGAAAAATAAAACACTTACTGTAATTCCTTTAATTTTATGGTTTAAATTACTTGGAATATCGCTTGGCAAAGTAAATAGAGCGCCAAGTGCAATGGTTAATCCCGTTTCTAAACTTCCTAAATTTGAAAAAACAAGCACCGGAATAACTGCAGATAACGTTGCTTTTATTGCATTGTTAAAATTGGTTCCGTGAGTAAAATCTCGTATTAATTTCAGCATATTTTATAAGGTTGAAGCAAAGGTATGAATTGTTATATCTAAATTAAAGTAAAAACCGATTTGAATCACTTTAAAATATAATTTGTTAATTACCGATTTCAACTTGTATTTTTTGTTATTTTTGCCAACAATTATATGTTAAATTATCTGAATTTCATTTTTCGGATATTAAATAATTATTAAATGATTTTACCAATTGTAGGATATGGCGATCCAGTTTTAAGAAAAGTAGCAGATTTTATTTCATCTGATTACTCCAATTTAAAGGAGATCCTTGCCAATATGTATGACACCATGTACAATGCCTCTGGCGTTGGACTTGCAGCTCCTCAAGTTGGATTAACTATTCGTTTATTTGTTGTAGACACCTCTGCTTTTGGTGATGATGATGAATTGGCAACAGAAGAGCAACTGAAATTAAAAAATTTCAAGCGCACTTTTATCAATGCAAAAATGATAAAAGAAGAAGGAGAAATTTGGGGTTTTAATGAAGGTTGTTTGAGTATTCCGGATGTTCGTGAAGATGTTTTTAGAAACGAAAGAATTACTTTAGAATATTGTGATGAAGATTTTGTTGTTAAAACAGAAGTTTTCGACGGTTTGATAGCTCGAGTGATCCAACATGAATACGACCACATTGAGGGTATTTTATTCACCGATTTAATCTCATCATTAAAGAAACAATTGATCAAGAAAAAACTACAAAATATAATGGATGGGAAAGCACGCCCTGACTATAGAATGAAATTTTGTAATAAAAAAGGAAGATAAAAAATTCAAATACATAGATTAAATTATTAAAAATGACATTAGATAAAATATTAGCAATAGCAGGAAAACCAGGATTATTCGCGTTAAAAATTCAAACCCGTACCGGTTTTGTTGCCGAATCATTAATTGATGGAAAGAAAATTACAGTAGGGTTAAAAAGTAATGTAAGCTTACTTTCTGAAATTTCTGTTTATACCTATTCAGAAGAAAAACTATTAACGGAAATAATGAGAGCAATTGCTATTAAAGAAGATAATTGTCCTGCGATTTCTCACAAAGAAGACAATTCTAAATTAGTAGCCTATTTCCTTGAAGTGCTTCCTGATTACGATCAAGAGCGAGTTTATCCATCCGATATTAAAAAAATAATAAACTGGTACAACATGCTTCAAGCTAAAGGTTTGGTTTCTAAAGAAGAACCTAAAATTGAAAATACGGAGGAGGTTTTAGATCAAGTTGTAAAAGAAGTTACGGCTGAAAAAGCTACTAAATCTGCAAAAAAAACAAAATCTAAATAATTTTATTACTTTTCGAATATAATTTTATCCTGTCAAGAGGTGATCTTGGCAGGATTTATTATTTTTACACTAATTACTTTAAGAATCTAATTATTTCCAATGGACAACAGAAAAAATCAACTTCAAGCTTTCGATAGATTATTATCCATAATGGATGATTTACGTGAAAAATGCCCTTGGGATCAAAAGCAAACCTTGCAAAGTTTACGTCATTTAACCATTGAAGAAACCTATGAATTGGGCGATGCAATATTGGATAATAATCTGACTGAAGTTAAAAAAGAACTCGGGGATTTACTTTTGCACATTGTTTTTTATGCTAAAATAGGTAGTGAAACCAACGATTTTGACATTGCTGATGTTTGTAATGAAATTTGCGAAAAGCTCATTCATCGTCACCCACATATTTATAGTAATGTGGTGGTAAAAGATGAAGAAGAAGTGAAACAAAACTGGGAAAAGCTGAAGTTGAAAGAAGGTAAAAAGTCGGTATTAGAAGGCGTTCCTAAGAGTTTACCAGCATTAGTAAAAGCCAGTAGAATTCAAGATAAAGTTAAAGGCGTGGGATTTGACTGGGAAGAATCCCATCAAGTTTGGGATAAAGTCCAAGAGGAAATCCAAGAATTTCAAGTTGAAGTAGCTGCTGGAAACCAAGATAAAATGGAATCGGAATTTGGTGATGTACTATTTTCTATGATTAATTATGCCCGTTTTTTGAATATCAATCCCGAAGATGCATTAGAGCGAACTAATAAAAAATTCATTAAGAGGTTTCAATATTTAGAGTCAAAAGCGCAACAATTGGGGAAACCATTAATGGAAATGACCTTGGCTGAAATGGATGTTTTTTGGGAAGAAGCTAAGAAAATGTAGTTTATAAAAAAAAGTTTATTCTGTCATTTCCTTCAATTTACCTCATAAAAAAACCCCGCATTGCGAGGTTTTTTTATGTTTAAAATAACATGATTACTCTACATTTATACTTCTAATTTGTTTCAATTTTTCTTTCCAAACATCAAGTGTTTCTTTTTGAATAGCTATATTTTTTCTAACTTCCAACACGATTGAATTTTCTTTCTTGGCATTTCTTGTATTGGCAAAAAACTGAATATTATTTTCTAATTGGAAGATTTCGTTTTGAACTTCATCAATTTTACGCATGATGAATATCTTTTCAGTCTCCAATTTTCGACTATCATTAGAATCTGATAAATTTCCAACACGGTTAGAAAAACGAACCATTTCAGTTTCTTTTTTGCTTAAGCTTAATTTTTCAAATAAAGCATCCAATATTTTATTGAACTTCCCTTCAATATGGCGTCTTGCAAAAGGAACTTTCCCGAAACCTTTCCAGTTTTCAATGTGCAATTTAATAGCGTCTAAATCGGCTTTATGTTCTCCAATTAACTG
>CANKLD010000063.1 GCA_947483095.1 Bacteroidota bacterium | reverse complement strand
GAATCCAATAATTCTTCACAATTGTAATTTTTAACAAATTTATATAAAAAAAGATGACTGCAATTAAATACTTTTGTAAAAATAAAAATTATGACTTTTTCCGAAATACAACCTTTAGTTATTGAAATTGTAACCGCTGAAAATGCTTCTCGAGAAGAGAAGTTATTGCAAATTTGCACTCTTTTAGAATCAAATGTTGAACATTACAACTGGGTAGGTTTTTACTTCGCCGATCATACTACTAAAACCTTGCATCTAGGGCCTTATGTTGGCGCACCAACTGACCATATAGTTATTCCATTTGGAAAAGGAATTTGCGGTCAAGTGGCGGTTTCAAATGCAAATTTCGTAGTTCCTGATGTTGCCGCCCAAGACAATTATATCGCCTGTAGTTTTACTGTAAAGTCGGAAATCGTAGTGCCATTATTTGTAAATGGAGTGAATATCGGGCAAATAGATATTGATTCTAATGTTTTAGATCCTTTTACTGCTGCCGATGAACGGTTTTTGGAGTTTGTTAATGAACAAACTTCAAAATTATTTTAAAGTTTTAGTTCCAAATTTATTATATTAATATTTTATTTTTGATTTATCTTCCTTACTTTTGTTTGATGTTTATTAATTAATGTTAAACAAATTAATTCGTTATTATTTCAAAGTTTATACTTTATAAAATGACAGCATTAAACAATAAAAAAAATTGAAGCGCTAAGAATTAATTTATTACTTATCTACAAATAAATTAACTGAATACAATTACGGTAAATAAAAAAGACAAGCCAGATAACGTTTTGTGTTTCATATCAAAGAGGATATAACGCAAGTATTTTACCTTATTAATTAAGCCTTGGCGCTGTAGTAATAAAATTGATGTTGTAGTAGTTTGATAAGCAGTGGTATTCATAATATGAATAAAAAATTCGAATGGAATGAATTGGTGTACAACGCTAAATTTTCATTTTAACCCGTAATTGGAGAAATTTATCATTTGTATAATAGCATCAACGGAAGCAACTTTTTATTTTTAATTTCTCCTCAAGAATGGAACAAAGAACACATTGCCACTCTCGAACTAATAGTTATAAAAAATAGTTGTCTTTAGACCAAAAGTATTCATAAATATTAAGTTCAATTTTTATAAAATCTTTATTTTTTAAGTTTTCAAATACCAAAAATATAATGAAAAGACATTTTTCCTATGAATCGATAATGGAAATGCCCAAACTACAAAAAACTCATTTTATTAACAGTTTAGGTGGTTTTAAAAGCGTCTCCCTATTGGGAACAAAAAACAGTTTAGAACAAACAAATTTGGCAATTTTTAGTTCCATTTTTCACATCGGAGCGAATCCGCCATTAATTGCATTGATATTTAGGCCTAGTCCTCCAGAGCGTGATACACTAAGAAATATTTTAGAAACAGGATTTTACACCATCAATCACATCAATGAATCGATTTATAAACAGTCACATCAAACATCCGCTCGATATGACACTGACATTTCTGAATTTGATATAACTGGTCTACAACCTGAATATAAAGATAATTTTTCAGCTCCTTTTGTTAAAGAAAGTAACATTCAAATTGGAGTAGAGTTTAAAGAAAAAATTGACATTACAATCAATAATACCATTATAATTATTGGTCAAATAATACAGGTGTATGTTCCCGAAGACTGTTTTGGTGAAGATGGTTTTGTTGACCTAGAAAAAGCCAATACCTTAACCTGTTCTGGATTGGATAGTTACCATAAAACATTAAAAATTGATAGATTGAGTTACGCAAAACCCAACAAAGAAATAACCTCATTATCCTGATTTTGAAAAATCAAGCCATAAATATTGTTTGGTTTAAAAGAGACATCCGTTTAATTGACAACGAAGCATTATTTCACGCTCAAAAATCCGAGTTGCCTTTGTTATTAGTATATTGTTTTGAACCATCAGTTATGAATTATGATGATTCCGATGTTCGCCATTGGCGGTTTGTTTATGAATCTTTACTGGATTTACAAAAAAAACTTGACACCATAGATTCAAAAATCTATATTTTTTATGACGAAGCCAAAACTATATTCTCAAAATTAATAAAAAACTTTGAGGTTAAAGCCATTTTTTCTCACCAAGAAATTGGTAACAAAATCACTTTCGATCGCGATATTGAAATGCAGGAATTTTTTAATAAAAACAATATCCAATGGAATCAATTTCAAATGCATGGTGTCATTAGAAAACTAAAAACTAGAGAACATTGGGATAAACGATGGGAAGAAATAATGCGAGCCACACCCAAAATTCTAAAAGAATCCGATTTGAATTTGGTTTCCTTAAACAATGATTTTTATTCTAAAATAAAAGGCAAAAAATTAGCGGCTGAAATCACCACACCCAACAAAAATTTTCAACAAGGAGGTGAAAATTTGGCATGGCGTTACTTGGATAGTTTTGTTAAAGAACGCTATGTGAATTATAGCAAACACATTTCTAAACCAGCTTTGAGTCGTAAAGGTTGTAGCCGCATGTCACCGTATTTAACTTACGGAAATATCAGCATGCGAATGATTTATCAATATACTAATCAACATTACGAAGCTTCAAAAAACAAACGAGCCATTCTTAATTTTGTTTCCCGTTTGCATTGGCATTGCCATTTTATTCAAAAATTTGAAGACGAATGTCGAATGGAATTCGAAAATGTAAATCGTGCTTATAACACCTTAATAAAACCAAAAAATGAAACCTACATAAAAGCTTGGCAAGAAGGCAAAACAGGTATTCCAATTGTTGATGCTTGTATGCGCTGTTTGGTTGCAACTGGCTATATTAACTTTAGAATGCGAGCTATGGTGGTATCTTTTTTCACATTTAATTTATGGCAAGATTGGCGAGAATTGCATTTTCTTGCACGGCAATTTTTAGATTATGAACCCGGAATTCATTATCCGCAAATCCAAATGCAATCAGGAACAACAGGTATTAATACCATCAGAATTTACAGTCCAATTAAAAATTCTGAAGAACACGACGCCGAAGGTGTTTTCATCAAACAATGGTTGCCAGAACTAACAGAAATTCCCATTTCGTTGCTTCACGAACCTTGGAAAATGAATGAAATGGAACAACAATTCTACAATTGCAAAATAGGCATCGATTATCCTTTTCCGATAGTTGACATAGACGAAACTCGAAAAAAGGCTAGCAATATTGTATGGGATTTTAGAAAAAAAGACGAAGTAAAACAAGAGGGCAAACGCATTTTAAAAAAACACGTTTCCAATACAAAATCTAAAAGTAGCATATCAAAATCAAAAAAAACAACTAAATAATATGGCAATATTCTTAAAAGCCAATTGGGAAAATATTATTATGGCTAACTACGAAATTGATCCAAAAATTCTAAAACCTTTCATGCCAAAAGGAGTAGAATTGGATTTGTATAATGGAAAAGCGTATGTAAGTTTAGTTGGTTTTATGTTTAAAAAAACAAAATTGTTCAACATTCCTATTCCTTATTTTGGAACATTTGAAGAAATAAATCTTAGATTTTACGTTATAAGAAAAGACGAAAACCAGATAAAACGGGGCGTGGTTTTTATAAACGAAACTATCCCTTATCCAATTGTGGCTTGGGTGGCAAATAAGTTATACAAAGAACATTATACCGTAGTTCCGACGCGACATTCTATAACTAACAATTTTGAGTCAAAAAAAGTAAAATTCGAATGGAAAATAAATAATAGTTGGAATAGTATTTATGTTGAAGCGTCAAATAAGTCGCATACTATGAAAACCGAAACTTTAGAAAAATTCATTTACGAACACTATTTTGGTTATACTAAAATTGACGAAAACAATACAGAAGAATACCGATTACAGCATCCGAGTTGGAAAATTAATAGCGTTTTAGAAACTGAAATTGATTGCGATTTTGAAGCAATGTATGGTAAAGCATTCTCTGTTTTAAATACCAAAAAACCCGAAGCTGTCTTCATTGCCGAAGGTTCGTCGGTAAAAATAGAATGGAAAAGAAACCGATTAAAATTTGATAAATGAAAGGTGTAAAAAAGCAAAATTTACCTATCAAAATGTGTGTCGTTTGTCAAAAACCTTTCGCTTGGCGCAAAAAATGGGAAAAGGTATGGGAAGAAGTAAAATATTGTAGCGATAAATGTAGGAATCAAAAATTGAAAAATTGAAAGATTGAAAGATTGAAAAATTGAAAAATTGAAAAATTGAAAGATTGAAAGATTGAAAGATTTAAATAAATAAAAAAAATGTCAAAAACGTTACGATTAATTCTAGGCGATCAATTGAACGGGAATCATTCATGGTTCGAAACTATTGATGAATCGGTGATTTATGTGATGATGGAAGTTCGCACCGAAACCGATTATGCAAGTCACCATATTCAAAAAGTAGTTGGATTTTTTTCGGCGATGCGCTCCTTTGCTAAATCTTTACAATCGGCAAAACACGATGTGATTTATATTGGTATAAATGACGAAAAAAATTTACAATCCTTCGATAAAAATCTTGAAATTCTAATTTCAGAACTTAAAATTAGCCATTTTGAATATCAATTTCCCGATGAATATCGATTGGATAAAATTCTAAAAGATTTCTGCGAAAAACTGACTATAAAAACTGCTGTCGTAGATTCGGAACATTTTTTTTCAAGTCGGAATGAACTTGGCGAATTTTTCGAAGGCAAAAAAACATTTTTAATGGAAAGCTTCTATCGAAATATGCGAAAAAAGCACGATGTTTTAATGGAAAATGACAAACCCTTAACTGGGAAATGGAATTATGATGATGACAATCGGAAAAAATTACCCAAAAATCACAAGCCAATATCGCCTTTAGTTTTCAATAACAATGTTTCGGAAATTTTAGCAGAAATTCATAAAACGGATATTAAAACTATTGGAACTATTGAAGCTGATAATTTTGTTTGGCCCATAAACAGAAAGCAATCTTTAGAATTATTAGATTTTTTCGTAACCGAATGTTTGTCATTATTTGGTTCTTATCAAGATGCGATGACGCCAAACGAATGGTCGCTTTATCATTCCAGAATTTCGTTTTCAATGAATATAAAAATGATTTCACCGCAAGAAGTCATTGAAAAAGCCATAGCCGAATGGCGAAAGCGCCCCGATGAAATCGAATACAATCAGTTAGAAGGTTTTGTTCGTCAAATAATTGGTTGGCGAGAATACATGCGCGGTATTTATTGGCTAAAAATGCCTGAATATGCCACAATGAATTTCTTTGATAATCAGGAAAAATTACCCGAATGGTTTTGGACTGGAAATACAAAAATGAATTGTTTGAAAGATGCCATCAATCAATCTTTGAATTATGCTTATGCCCATCATATTCAACGATTAATGATTACTGGAAATTTTGCACTTTTGGCTGGAGTTCATCCTGACGAATTGGATGCCTGGTATTTAGGAATATATATTGATGCTATCGAATGGGTCGAAATTACGAATACACGGGGAATGAGTCAATTTGCCGATGGTGGAATTGTAGGCACAAAACCATATGTAAGTTCGGCTTCTTATATTGATAAAATGAGTCATTATTGCGGTACGTGTTTTTATAAAAAAGCAATAAAAACAGGAGATAAGGCGTGTCCGTTTAACAGTTTGTATTGGAATTTTTATGATAAAAACGAAGATAAATTAGGTAAGAATCCAAGAATTGGAATGATGTATAATGTATGGCGAAAAATGCAACCCGAACACAAAGCAGATTTATTAGCGCAAGCGGATTACTATTTGAAAAACATAAATAACTTATAATGAAAACGGCACTAGTTTGGTTTAAAACCGATTTACGATTATCTGATAATGAAACGCTTGTTAAGGCTATTTCTCAAAGTCAGCAGCTCATTCCTGTGTATTGTTTTGACGATTCTCATTTTGAAACTACCCAATACGGATTCCAGAAAACGGGAAGTTTTAGAGCTCAGTTTTTATTAGAATCGTTGCAAGATTTAGATACCAATTTGCGGAAAATTGGTTCAGGATTGCTAATTGTAAAAGGGAAACCAGAAGTAGAAATCCCTAAAATTGTACAAAAATACAATGCAACAAAAGTTTTTGCCAAAAGAGAAGTTGCTTTTGAAGAAAAAAAAACTGAAAAGTTAGTTCAAAACGAATTGTTTAAACTGCGTTGTGAACTTGAAACTTTCAGCACAAGTACTTTATATCATGCCGAAGATTTACCCTTTTCGATAAAAGACATTCCAGATGTTTTTACTAATTTCAGAAAAAAAACAGAACAAGAAGCAACGGTAAAAAAAGCATTGGCTAAGCCAACAACAATAAATTCGCCAGAAATTCCAATGCTGATTTTACCCAGTTTGCAAGAACTGAATTTGGAATGTATTGAAATCGATTCTCGTGCAGCAATTCAATTTAAAGGAGGTGAAACGGAAGCAATCAAAAGATTGAACCATTATTTTTTTGAAACAAAAAGTTTGTCTATATATAAGGAAACTCGAAATGGAATGGTTGGAGCAAATTATTCTTCAAAATTTTCAGCTTGGTTGGCAATTGGAAGTATTTCGCCACGCTATATTTATCAAGAAATACGAAAATATGAAAGTGAAAATGGAGCAAACGAATCTACCTATTGGCTGATTTTTGAATTATTATGGCGTGATTTTTTCCGATTTATGTTCAAAAAGCATCAAACCAAATTTTTCTTGTATTCTGGAATTAAAACCGAAAATAAAAACTCAAAATCATTGAACGAAAAACTACTTTCTCAATGGGTTAATGGAACCACACCATCAGATTTTATTAATGCGAATATGATCGAACTCCAAAAAACTGGCTTTATGAGCAATCGAGGCCGGCAAAATGTAGCGAGTTATTTTTGCAATGAACTCAATATGGATTGGCGTTTTGGAGCAGCTTATTTTGAAGAAGCTCTAATCGATTATGACGTTTGTAGCAACTGGGGAAATTGGGCTTATTTGGCTGGTGTTGGAAATGATCCGAGAACGCATCGCTTTTTTAATATCGAAAAACAAGCCACTGATTATGATAAAAACAAGGCCTTTAGAAATTTATGGTTAGAATAATAAATAAAGTATTGCATTTTAAAAAATAAATAGTACTTTTGCCCGGTCTTATAATAGCTGTAAGACATACATAAAAATCATTAAACAAATATTGGAATGTATTTAACTAAAGAGATTAAAGAAGAGATCTTCGCTAAACACGGAGAAAAAACTAACACTGGAAAGTCAGAAGCGCAAATCGCACTTTTCACTTACAGAATTAGTCATTTGACAGAGCATTTGAAAAAAAATCGTCACGATTACAATACCGAGCGTTCACTAGTATTATTAGTAGGTAAAAGAAGAAGTTTATTAGACTACTTGAAGAAAACCGAAATTAACAGATATCGTGAGATTATCAAAGTATTGAATATTAGAAAATAATCAATAAAAAAGAGGTGCCCACGCGCCTCTTTTTTTTAGCCCCCTAGCCCCCAAAGGGGGAATATCGAAAGATATTTTATTTATTGCATGCTCCCCCTTTGGGGGTTGGGGGGCTAAAAAGTTTGGTTTTTCATTGGATTATTAGCAATCACTACAACAACACAACAACTCTGTCGACAGGCAGGAAAACCAATGTAAAATTAAAAAAGGAAAATTTATGATTCCACAATTATTTGTAGAAAGTATCGATTTAGGTGATGGAAGAAGCATCACAATCGAGACAGGAAGATTAGCAAAACAAGCTGATGGTTCTGTAGTAGTAAGAATTGGTAAAACTGTTATTTTAGGAACAGTTGTATCATCAAGAAAAGCAAGTCCAGGTATTGATTTTTTACCATTAACGGTAGATTATCGTGAAAAATTTGCAGCAGCAGGTCGTTTTCCTGGTGGTTTCTTCAAAAGAGAAGCGCGTCCTAGTGATAACGAAGTGCTAACAATGAGATTAGTTGACCGTGTACTACGTCCGCTTTTCCCAAGTGATTATCACGCAGAAGTGCAAGTGATGAT
>CANKLD010000062.1 GCA_947483095.1 Bacteroidota bacterium | reverse complement strand
CGAATCTTTTATAAAAACCGCAAATGATCTACAGATTATGGATGCTATTAGCGAGTGCTACGAAGAATATAAAATCTTGAAAAAGAATTAATTTTCTAATAATTAGTCCCTAATTTGTACTTTTGAATTCTTAATTTCAATTAATGGATATCAATAATCATATTCTTAACACTTCCAATTTATCTGTTGGCTATACTTCTAAAAAGGAGATTAAAACCATTGCAACCAATATCAATTTGAATTTGAAAAAAGGCGAATTAATAGCTTTAATAGGAGCTAATGGAATTGGAAAATCTACCTTATTGCGAACATTAATTGGCATTCAACCTCCCCTATCTGGAAATGTTATTTTAAATGGAAAGAATATTAATGAATATGATTCTATTTCGTTTGCACAAAATCTGAGTATTGTTTTAACCGAAAAATTACCTCCAAGCAATTTAACCGTTTTTGAAATTATTGCTTTAGGCAGACAACCCTATACGAATTGGTTGGGAAATTTGTCAGACAATGATATTTCCAAAATAAATGAAGCGATGGAGTTGACACAAATCACTTCATTATCAGAAAAAAAACATTACGAAATTAGTGATGGACAGCTTCAAAACGTATTAGTTGCAAGGGCATTGGCGCAAGATACTCCTTTAATTATTTTAGACGAGCCTACCACCCACTTGGATTTATTGCATAAAGTTAGTTTGTTTAAACTGCTTAAGAAACTCGCAAAAGAAACTAAAAAATGCATCCTTTTTTCAACACATGATATCGATATGGCGATTCAAATTAGTGATGAAATGATAATTATGACCGATGAAAATGTAGTTCAAGACCAACCTTGTAATTTTATTTCAAAAGGGAATTTTGAAACTTTATTTAAAAATGAACATATCGCCTTTGATAGTGAAAAAGGGAAATTTATTATTCGATAATCATTGTTGTTTAGAACATACTATTTTAAACAAGCTAGCCTAAAAAGTATAGTCCCTACGGGATATTTACCAGGGATAATCCATTTTGTTCTACCAACATTTAACTCCTAACGGATTATATCTCGTAGAGATTATATGTTGGTATTTAGATAGTGATGAAGTTGAATTTTGTCCCGTAGGGACTAAACATTTTTAATCTAACATTTAATTTATCTATCTAATTTCTATTTGTCTTTTTGCTTCGCCAATTGCAAATGCTACCGAATTGGCTAAATTATAACTTCGTACCAACGGCGAAATTGGAATAGTTAAATGATTTGGAAATTGATTTAAAATAGTGTCACTTAATCCCACACTTTCTTTTCCAAAAACCAACCAATCACCATCTTGAAAATTCTCTTTTAAATACGATTTATCAGCATGAGAACTGAATAAAAATACCCGAGAAAGATCTGGGATTTGGGCAATCCATTCCTCTGTATTTTGATATTCTTTCCAATCCAAATGAACCCAGTAATCCAAACCGGAGCGTTTCAAATTCTTGTCTGTAATTTGAAATCCAAATGGATGAATTAGATGCAATCTGTTACCGGTTCCTACACATAATCTCCCTATGTTACCGGTATTATTTGGTATTTCTGGCTCTACTAAAACGATGTTTAACATAGTCAATTTATGATTTATGATTTAAGAATTTAGAATTTAGATTTAAGATTTGAGAATCCGTTATTTCAATAACTTCTCCCGATTTTAATTCGTTCAAATGTACGTTTCCAATTCTAACTCTTACCAACCTTAACGTTGGAAAGCCAACAGCAGAAGTCATTTTTCTAACTTGTCTGAATTTTCCTTCATTAAGAGTAATCGAAGCCCAAGAAGTTGGTCCGTGGCGTTCGTCACGAATTTTCTTACCTCGATCCCCAAAATTTGGAACTTCCGAAATTAAACTGGCCCTGCACGGTTTAGTTTTATATTTAGATCCTTTAAAGCCGATTTCAACACCATTTTGAATTTTGTCAATTGCCTCTTGGGTTATAATTCCATCAACTTGAACGTAATATTCTTTGTCTACTTTTTTACTTCGCACCAATTCACTAATCATTCCATCTGTGGTTAGTAGAATCAAACCTTCAGAATCTTCATCTAAACGTCCAATTGCCATGGTGCCTTCCGGAAAGTCGTATAATTCACCCAACAACTTTTTATTCCTTTTTAATTGGTAAATAAATTGGCTTAAATAACCATAGGGTTTGTTTAAAATAAAATGTTGGTGCATTAGTGGCTATTTGAAATGCAAATTTACATTTAAATTAATAAATATTTTGTTTAACAATCGTGATAATTCGTTAAACAATTTATACCTTTGTAATCTGAAATAAACAGCATTATGGAAAAGGAGTTTTCTGAAATAGAAATAGATCGAATAATCGAAATGGCTTGGGAAGACCGAACCACATTTGATGCTATTTTACTTCAATTTGGCTTAAAAGAACAGGAAGTCATTGATTTGATGCGCAGAGAAATGAAACCTTCAAGTTTCAGAATGTGGCGAGCAAGAGTTCAGGGACGCAAAACAAAGCATGAAAAACTTCGTGATTATCGGGAAGGTAGATTTAAATGCACCAGACAAAGACAAATAAACAATAATAAAATAGCTAAAAGATAAATGAAAAACATAGTAATCATTGGCGGAAGCAAAGGTATTGGAAATGCAATTTTGAAAAATGCAATTGAAAACAATAACGTTATAAACATCAGTAGAAACCTCCCTGAAATTTCTCATCCTAATTTAACCAATTATCAATTGGACGTTTTAGTTTCTGAACTTCCCGATATCGAGCAAGTTGACGTGTTAATATACTGTCCAGGTTCTATTAATTTAAAACCAATAATGAGCTTAGGAATAGATGATTTCAGAAACGATTTTGAAATTAATGTAATAGGAGCAGTAAAATCGATTCAAAAATATTTACCAACTTTAAAAAAAGGAACAAATCCTTCAATAATATTGTTCAGTACTGTAGCTGCAAAATTAGGAATGCCATTTCACGCCAGTATTGCAACAGCTAAATCAGGCGTTGAAGGTTTGGTGAAATCGCTTGGAGCTGAATTAGCACCTACTATTAGGGTAAACGCAATTGCACCAACAATAACTGAAACTTCACTATCGGCTGCCATTCTTCGAAATGATAGAATGAAAGAAAACATGATTGAAAGACATCCAATGAAGGGATATTTAGATCCTGAGGAAGTTGCGGGAATGGCAAAATTTTTAATGTCAGATAGTGCAAAATCAATATCAGGACAAGTTTTTGAAATGGATTATGGGATTGTAAGTTTTAAAATATAACAATAGAAAATTAATGAAAAGTTACGAAAAAATTGAGATTTACGATACAAAATTAATTGAATCATTATCTGAAAATTATAAAACTATTATAGAAAATTTAGGAGAAGATGTAAACCGTGAGGGTTTGCAAAAAACACCTGAAAGAGTAGCCAAAGCAATGCAATTTCTTACTCATGGTTACGATTTAAATCCGCTCGAAATTTTAAAATCCGCATTATTTACAGAAGATCACCAACAAATGATTTTAGTAAAAGACATTGAAGTTTACTCCATGTGTGAACACCACATGTTACCTTTTTTTGGAAAAGCGCACGTGGCTTATATTCCAAATGGTCAAATTGTGGGATTAAGTAAAATACCTAGAATTGTTGACGCATTTGCAAGAAGAATGCAAGTTCAAGAACGATTGACTGACGAAATTAAAAACTGTATTCAAGAAGCATTAAATCCACTTGGAGTGGCAGTTGTAATAGAGGCGCAACACATGTGCATGCAAATGAGAGGGATTCAAAAACAGAATTCTTACACCACAACCTCATCATTTACAGGCGCATTTGAAAAGGATAAAACCAGAAAGGAATTCATCAGTTTGATTTCAAATAAATTGAGTTAATTACAAATTATTAAAATTTCATTCTAACCAGTTTGTTTTTTCCAGCTAAAAAAGCAGTATTGGAATCTTGAAATCTTAGGGTAAATAGATCTTTATCATCAGATAATTTATTCCAATTTTCACCTTGATTAGTAGAATTATAGATTCCTGTAGTTCCAACACTCAGGATATTTTTTCCATTGGTATTGGGAACAAATTGAACACAGGAAGCATATCCAAAACCTTGATTAATGCCAACTAATTTCCAGGATTGACCTCCGTCAAATGTTATGGCTTTATTCGCATAATTGTCGGATTGTGTTTCATAGTTTCCTCCAACAATAATTCCTGTTTTTTCATTTAGAAAATCAGCCGAAAAAATTCCCGTCATCGATTGACCTTGAATAATTGGAGTTTCATAAACTTGCCAATTTTTACAAAAATCATCACTTACAAATACTCTAGACTTAATTCCGCCAGAAACCAAAAATATCGTATTCCCTTTTACGCAAATATTAGTATTGCTTGCCGCAAATGCCGCCTCTCCTACTGCAAGTTTTGGTAAATTATTACTTGGTATTTTATTCCATGTTGCACCTCCGTCGTCGGTTGTAATTATAGAAAAAGTATCTTCAGTTGGATCACCAATTGCAATTCCTTTTTTATTGTCAATGAAGTAAATGGCGTCATAAAATACCTTTTCATGATTTTCTCGATAGACTAATTTATAGGATAAATCTTTTTTATTAATTTTATATAACAAAGCTGGATTTCCAACACTTAAAATATAAATATCACTTTTGGTCTGGGCGATACTTCTAAATTCAAGTTTCAAAGAATCTAATGTAATAGTACGTTCAACACGTTTATTGGTAATTAAATCAAAATAGCCAAATCTATTATTATCGGCAGCATACCAAACTTTATTTTTATCCATTTCAATTGCTCTAATACTAATCTTATCTGTAAAAAGAGTATCTATCGAAACAGCAGTTTTATTTCCATTAAATTTCGATAATAACGGTTTCGAATTGAGATTAAACAAGACTAAAATTAATAATGATACAAGGTATTTCATAGGATTACTTTTAAATAGCTAATTTACATGAATATTCTATAAAAAGTTTAAGTTATGTTAAAATTGATTGTTGGCATAGTAATTGGATATTTTCAAAAAGTAGTAATTCTAAAATCAAAATACCATGAAAACGAACCTCATTTTTTTATCAATTTTTACTTTATTTTTTGTGAATACCATTAATTCACAAACTAGAACTACTGTTAATGCAACGAATTCTGAGATTAGCGATAATTTAGATTTGAAAGCGGTGGCATCAATTTTTGGGGATTCTGAGAATTTAGAAGATTTTGAAAAACGTTTAAATGATCCAAAGTATAAAATATCAAATTTGGATTTAAATAATGACAATCTAGTTGATTACCTAAGAGTTATTGAATCTGTTGAAAGAAATACACATCTAATTGTTATTCAAGCCATTTTAGAAAAAGATATATTTCAGGATGTAGCTACTATTGAGGTGGAACGAGACGAAAATAATAGAATGCAAGTTCAAGTTGTGGGCGATGTTTATATGTATGGAAATAATTATATTTATGAACCCGTTTATGTTCATTCTCCAAGATTATTTAATTATTTCTGGTCTCCTAATTATAGCATTTACTATTCTGGTTGGAATTGGGGATATTATCCACAATATTACTATAATTGGCGTCCTTTTCCAATGTATCGCTACCATAGAAACGTACGCCGTTGGATAAACCACAACAATTATTATAATTATGTGACTATTAGGAGAAGTTCCGTTGCAATAAATCTACATAGAAATGTTCGCACTAATAGTTATGAGGTTAGAAACCCAGAACGTTCATTTGAAAGAAGAAATACAAGCGTTTCAAATCGATACGAATTGGATAAAAGCAGAACTTCGAATGGAAATAATAGAGCGGAAAATAACACTGTTATTACTCCAAGAACGACTACTAGAACGGATATAACAACTCCCAGGAACAATAGCCAGAGTACAAGTCCAAGACAAAACACAAGTACTGAAGCAACTAATCCTATAGGAAGACAAAATAACGAAAAGACCCCCAGAAATTCAAATCCTAGAGAAAATAAAAATAACAATTCGAGAAAATAATTTTTGATTTTGAATCCAATAAAAAGTACCGCCAATTGACGGTGCTTTTTTATTTGATTAAATATTTTAATCTAAAAATAAAAAAAACACAATCATTTATCAATATTAAATTTAATAGTAATAAATTTGTACTCTTTTTTAAGATATTTTTATGAGGGCTCAACATCACGATTTACATAGTAAATTAACTTTAGGTGGATTATTAATTACTTTAGGTATAATTTACGGCGATATTGGAACCTCTCCTTTGTATGTAATGAAAGCAATCATTGGGCTTCACGCTATTAATGCCGACGTTGTATTAGGAGGTATTTCCTGTATTTTTTGGACTTTAACCCTGCAAACTACCATTAAATATGTTTTAATAACGCTAAGTGCTGATAATAATGGCGAAGGAGGAATTTTTGCGTTATATGCTTTAGTAAAACGAACCAAGGTAAAATGGCTAATTGTTCCTGCAATTATTGGAGGAAGTGCACTTTTAGCAGATGGAATAATCACCCCGCCGATTTCGGTAGCCTCTGCGGTTGAGGGAATTAGAACTTATTATCCTGACATTAATACCATTCCAATCGTAATTGGAATTTTATTTATACTCTTTACTATTCAACAATTTGGAACAAAATTGGTAGGAAAGTTTTTTGCTCCAATGATGTTAATTTGGTTTGGAATGTTAGGTGTTCTTGGAGCAATTCAAATGGCGAACCATATTGAAGTTTTAAAAGCATTAAATCCTTATTATGCTATTCATTTACTATCAATTCACCCAGAAGGATTTTATGTTTTAGGATTCGTATTTCTGTGTACCACGGGTGCGGAAGCGTTGTATTCGGATATGGGACATTGCGGTAGAAAAAACATCAGAATCAGTTGGATTTTTGTAAAAACGACATTGGTTTTAAATTACTTCGGTCAAGCTGCCTATTTAATTCAGCATGAAGGAGAAACATTACAAACTTTAGGAGGAAAAAATGGAAACCCCTTCTATTTAATTATGGAAAGTTGGTTTTTACCTTTTGGAATTGTAATCGCAACTCTTGCTGCCGTAATAGCATCACAAGCCTTAATTAGTGGTTCATTTACATTGATAAATGAGGCGATGCGTTTGAATTTTTGGCCAAAAGTAAAAATAAAATATCCTACAGAATTAAAAGGACAATTGTATATTCCTTCCATAAACTGGCTCCTTTTTGCAGGTTGTGTTATGATTGTTTTACATTTTGAAGAATCAAGTAATATGGAGGGTGCTTATGGTTTAGCGATTGTTCTTTGCATGATTATGACCACGTTGCTCCTCACCTATTTTATGATAATTAAAAGGATATCTTGGTTAATAATAACCCCTTTAATTTTTATTTATTTAGCTATTGAAATTAGTTTCTTGATTGCGAATTTAAATAAATTCCTTCATGGTGGATACGTAACATTATTTATTGCGTTGATGTTAATTGGAATAATGACGATTTGGCATTTTGCTAAGAAAATTAGTAAAAATTATACAAAATTTGTCAATATAGATTCTTATAAAAAGGTATTAGCAGAATTAAGTGCCGATTTATCTATTCCTAAATATGCCACGCATTTGGTTTACATGACCAATGCCAATCGAGCTGATGAAATTGAAGAAAAAGTAATGTATTCTATTTTACAAAAACGCCCTAAAAGAGCCGATTTATACTGGTTTGTCCACGTTAATATTCTCAGTGAACCCTATAAAACAGAATATAAAGTTACTGAAATTATCAAAGATGATTTATTTAGAGTTGACTTCAATTTAGGATTTAGAGAGCCCACAAAAATTAACTTAATGTTTAAAGAAGTACTGAAAGACATGGTTAAAAACGGGGAAGTGGACGTTACCAGCCGTTATGAATCATTGAATAAAAATAATATTCTTGGAGATTTCAAATTTATATTATTAGAAAAATTCCTGTCTAACGATAGCGATTTATTATGGCATGAAAAAATTGTAATGAATGCCTATTTCTTAATAAAAAAATTCAGTTTATCTGAAGAAAAAGCTTT
>CANKLD010000061.1 GCA_947483095.1 Bacteroidota bacterium | reverse complement strand
GTTAGAACTTTGTAAATTTTCAAATAATTATCCAAATGTAGACGAATTATTAGAACAAATAAACAACATATCAAGAATTGCAAATAAAATAATAATCACATCAAAACAAAAATAATGTGAAACTAGAAAACAGATATTTTAAAAATTAATGAATTCTTTTTTAATTATCTAATTTCTAAATTTCCAAATTTCCAAATTAATTATGTTATCAATAAAAAATTTACACGCTTCTATTGGCGATAAAGAAATCTTAAAAGGAATCAACCTTGAAGTGAAAGCGGGAGAAATCCACGCGATTATGGGCCCAAACGGAGCCGGAAAAAGTACGCTTGCATCTATTATTGCTGGAAATGAGAATTACGAAGTTACTGAAGGAGAAATCCTTTTAGACGGCGAAGATCTTTCGGAATTAGCCCCTGAAGAAAGAGCCCATAAAGGCGTTTTTCTTTCTTTTCAATATCCTGTTGAAATCCCAGGAGTTTCAGTGACCAACTTTATTAGAACGGCCATCAACGAAACTCGAAAAGCAAATAAATTAGAGGAAATGCCCGCTAATGAAATGCTGAAAGTCATTCGAGAGAAATCGGAATTATTGGAAATAGATCGTAAATTTTTGTCTCGTTCTTTAAACGAAGGGTTTTCTGGAGGAGAGAAAAAAAGAAATGAGATTTTTCAAATGGCAATGTTGGAACCCAAATTGGCTATTCTTGATGAAACCGATTCTGGATTAGATATTGATGCTCTTCGAATTGTTGCCAATGGAGTTAACAAATTGAAAAGCGACAAAAATGCAATCATTGTAATTACACATTACCAAAGACTTTTGGATTATATCGTTCCGGATTTTGTACACGTTTTATACAATGGAAAAATCGTGAAATCTGGGGATGCTTCATTGGCATTAGAATTGGAAGAAAAAGGATACGATTGGATTAAAAATGAAGAGGTCGAAAGTCAAAAGTCTTAAAGTCAAATGGTATTCAACCAGAGACTTTAGGACATTCAACATTCTACTTTAAGACATAAATAATATGGAATTAAAAGAAAAATTAGTATCGTCTTTTATGGCTTTTGAAGAGCAAATTGATGTAAATTCTGATTTACATGAGGTGCGTACTTCGGCTATAAAAAACTTCGAAAATAAAGGGTTTCCTTCAAAAAAAGAGGAAGCGTGGAAATATACATCGCTAAATTCGATTTTAAAAAACGACTTTTCTGTATTTCCAAAAAACGAAAATATATTAGAATTTGCCGATTTAAAAAAATACTTTTTACATGAAATTGACACTTATAAACTTGTGTTTATTGATGGCGTTTTCAGTTCATTTTTATCGGCAACAACACACGACGGACTAGATATTTGCCTAATGTCATCAGCTTTAAACAAGCCGAAATACAAAATGGTAATTGACAATTATTTCAATAAAATTGCCAATAAAGACGAAAGTTTAACGTCCTTAAATACGGCTTTCGCCAATGAGGGTGCGTATATCAATATTCCAAAAAGCAAAGTCGTTGACAAGCCTATTGAAATTATGTATTTCTCTACAGGAAGCGAAGCGGCACTTTTGGTTCAGCCGAGAAATTTGGTAGTTGTGGGTGAAAATTCTCACGTTCAAATCATCGAAAGACATCAAAGTTTGAATGAATCCCGAATTGATTCGGGACCGGGTTTAACCAATTCGGTAACAGAAATTTTTGCGCAAAAAAGAGCCATTGTTGATTATTACAAAATTCAAAATGACAATTTGGAGGCCAACCTAATTGATAACACTTATGTTTCTCAAAAACAAGAAACCAATGTTTCGGTAAACACCTTTTCATTTGGGGGGAACTTGACGAGAAACAACTTGAATTTTTATCATTTCGGAGAACGAATTGTAAGTAATTTGAATGGAATTACCATTATTGGCGACAAGCAACACGTAGATCATTATACTTTGGTGCAACACTCGACGCCAAATTGCGAAAGTCACCAAGATTATAAAGGCATCTTTTCTGATCGTGCCACAGGAGTTTTCAATGGGAAGATATATGTAGAAAGAGAAGCCCAAAAAACCAATGCTTTCCAAAAAAGCAACAATATTTTATTGAGCGATAAAGCCACCATTAATGCCAAACCACAATTAGAGATTTTTGCCGACGATGTGAAATGTTCCCACGGGTGTACCATTGGTCAGCTTGATGAAACCGCTATGTTTTATATGCAACAGCGTGGAATTCCTAAGAAAGAAGCTAAAGCATTATTGATGTATGCGTTTTCAAATGCGGTAATCGAAAGCATCAAAATTCCAGAATTGAAGCAACGAATCACTAAAATTATAGCTACACGATTGGGTGTAAAAATGGGATTTGATTTGTAGTTATTTAATGTCTTTTGACTTTAACAATAAAAAAATAAAACGAAATAAATGTTTGACCTTCAAAAAATCAGAGCCGATTTTCCTATTCTTTCTCAAAAGGTAAATGGGAAACCATTAGTCTATTTTGATAATGGCGCGACTTCGCAAAAACCGCAAGTTGTAATTGATGCAATTTCAAAATATTACCAGGAAATTAATGCCAATATTCACCGAGGTGTTCATACGTTGAGTCAATTGGCGACAGATGCTTATGAAATTTCTCGTGGAAAAATTCAAAATCATATTAATGCAAAATTTGCTCATGAAGTGCTTTTTACTTCTGGAACAACGCACGGAATTAACTTAGTCACCAATGGTTTTGCTTCGCTTTTAAAATCGGGTGATGAAGTTTTGGTTTCGGCACTGGAACACCATTCTAATATTGTCCCTTGGCAAATGTTGTGTGAAAAAACAGGAGCTATTTTGCGAGTGATTCCAATGGATGAAAATGGCGAATTGATTCTTTCTGAATTTGATAAATTAGTATCGGATAAAACGAAAATTGTAACTGTAAACCATATTTCGAATGCATTAGGAACGGTCAATCCTATTAAATATATGATTGATAAAGCCCATGAATTTGGAGCTGCAATTTTGATTGATGGCGCACAAGCGGTCCCGCATTTGAAACCAGATGTTCAAGAATTAGATTGTGATTTTTATGTTTTTTCGGGACATAAAATATGTGGACCCACGGGGACAGGAATTTTATATGGAAAAGAAGCGTGGTTGAACAAATTACCGCCGTATCAAGGGGGCGGCGAAATGATAAAGGAAGTAACATTCGAGAAAACAACCTATGCCGAATTGCCTCATAAATTTGAAGCCGGAACACCAAATATTGCAGGAGGAATTGTACTTGGAACGGCTGTTGATTATATGAATCAAGTAGGTTTTGAAAACATCCAAATTCAAGAAAAAGAATTGTTAGACTACGGTACCAAAAGACTTTTAGAAATTGAAGGCTTGAAAATTTATGGTACTGCCAAAGAAAAAACGTCTGTAATTTCGTTTAATATCGAAGGAATTCACCCGTATGATATTGGAACTATAATTGACAAATTAGGAATAGCGGTTAGAACAGGGCATCATTGTGCGCAACCGATCATGGATTTTTTCAAAATTCCGGGAACGATTCGTGCCTCGTTTGCATTTTATAATTCCAAAGAAGAAATTGATATCTTTGTAGAAGGTGTAAAAAGAGCAAAATTAATGTTATCTTAAAATAGTAATTGTGAAAATACTTTCATATTTAGCGGTATTATTATTTGCATGCTCAAGTTGCAATAGCAAGAAAATGACAGTTGCATCAACTAACGAAAAGTATGAAACTTTGGTTATTCACTATGAAGCAAATACCAGAGGTTTTTATCAAAAATTGATTGTTCAAAAGCGAATTATTTCTGCAACTAATGATAGAAATGGTGAAAAAAATCCAATTGTTCAGAAAATTTCAGATGCCGAATGGAATGAATTAATTTTTGAATTTAATAAAGTTGATTTGGAAAATTTGCCAAATTTGAAAGCGCCAACCGAAAAACGGTTTTATGATGGAGCGGCAATTGCAGGTTTAAAAATCACGTTTAACGGAAAAACATTTGAAACAACAAACTTTGACCACGGATTTCCTCCAATGGAAATTCAAAAAGTGGTGGAAATTGTAAACTCATTATTTAAATCGGAAGAATGACAATAAAAGCAATACAAGACGAAATTGTAGATGAATTTTCCCTGTTTGACGATTGGATGGAGCGCTATGAATACATCATCGAATTAGGAAAAAAGTTGCCTCTAATAAATGAGGAATTTAAAACGGAAGACAATATTATCAAGGGTTGTCAATCGAAAGTATGGCTAAAAGGAGACCAAAATGATTCTGTAATTGTTTTTACTGCCGATAGCGATGCGATTTTAACCAAAGGGATTATTGCCATTTTAATTCGTGCTTTTTCCAATCAAAAAGCTTCCGATATTTTAGCTGCCGACTTGGATTTTATAGACGAAATAGGATTAAAAGAACATTTATCACCAACGCGCGCGAATGGATTGGTTTCAATGATAAAAAATATAAAAATGTATGCCTTGGCATTTGACGCAAAAAATTAAATGTTTTTTACCATATAAGTCATATAAGTTCATATAAATTTAAAAAGCATAAAAAAGAAGAAATATAAGCCATAACTGATGATTTATCATTAGATTAAAATAAACACATGACAAATGATGCTAAAAATTAAATATTTTACCATATAAGTCATATAAATTTAAAAAGCATAAAAAAGAAGAAATATAAGCCATAACTGATGATTTATCATTAGATTAAAATAAACACATGACAAATGATGCTAAAAATTAAATATTTTACCATATAAGTCATATAAGTTCATATAAATTTAAAAAGCATAAAAAAGAAGAAATATAAGCCATAACTGATGATTTATCATTGGTTTTAAAAAATAAAAAAATGACAAATGATGCTAAAAATTAAATATTTTTACCATATAAGTCATATAAGTTCATGTAAATAAAAACAGTATAAAAAAGAAGAAATATAAGCCATAACTAATGATTTATCATTAGATTAAAATAAACACATGACAAAATCTTATTTAAAGAATTTAGTTTATCAAGTAAATGGAGCGGCAATTGAAGTACACAAAAATATAGGTCCTGGACTTCTAGAAAGTGTCTATCATAAATGCATGGAAAAGGAATTGACTTATAAAGGAATTTCTTTTCAAACAGAATTGAGAATTCCAATTCAATATAAGGATTTTAGTATTGAGGCTGATTTAAAGTGTGATTTAGTTATTGAAGAAATGTTAATTGTAGAGTTAAAATCAGTAAAAAAAATTCTACAAATTCATGAAGCTCAAATTTTAACTTATATGAAATTATTAGAAGTCCCAATGGGATTATTAATAAATTTTAATGTTACAAATATTTATAAAGAAGGACAAAAAACATACGTAAATGAACTATATCGCCATTTAGAGGATTAAAATTAAATGACCTTAATTGCCTTATATGGTAAAAAAACAAAATAATATGCAAGAATTTAACGACACAATTAACTTAGGGGATAACGTAGTAAAAAAATTAAAGGGTATTTATGATCCTGAAATCCCAGTTGATATTTATGAGTTAGGACTTATCTATGACGTGATGATTAACGAAGACAATGATGTTAAAATATTAATGACATTAACTTCGCCAAATTGTCCAGTTGCCGAATCTTTGCCTCGCGAAGTGGAGGAAAAAGTGCAAACCATTGATGCCGTTAAATCGTGTGAGGTTGAAATCACATTTGACCCGCCATGGAGCAAAGATTTAATGAGCGAGGAAGCAAAATTAGAATTGGGGATGTTGTAAAAATATTGTCATAACGTCAAAAGTCTTAAAGTCGAAAGGGAGCTGACTTTAGACATTTGATATTCGACTTAAAGACAAAATAATGGACGAAATCATAAATAAAGTTGCCAATAGTTCGCTGGAAGTTTTCGATTTGGAAGAGTATTATCCAATGGGAATTCGAGAGCAAATTGACATTTCACAGTGGCTTTCCGATGGATTTATTTTGAAAGAAAAAGATTTTCGAGAGCATTTAAAGCAACACGATTGGACACAATATCAAGATAACTTTGTTGCTATTTTTTGTAGTATTGATGCCATTTTGCCCGCCTGGGCTTCTGTTTTAGTCACGATTCATTTAGCGCCTTTTGCAAAAAAAATTATTGATGGAAATTTACAAGATTTGGAGACTTTATTGTACCAAGAAATCCTTACAAATATTGATTATTCCAAATATGAAAATAAGTCGGTTATTATAAAAGGGTGTTCTAAGAAACCCGTTCCAATTAGCGCTTATGTTGCAGTTGCTCAATCTTTACAGCCTTTCGCCAAAAGCATAATGTATGGAGAAGCTTGTTCGGCAGTTCCCTTGTACAAGAAAAAGTAACCATTAATCTTCTTCTTTTTCAATTGCGTCTTTAAAATCCGGATATAGGAATTTATTATAGGGGAATCTTGAAATGTGAATTTCTCTAACGGCTTCATAAACACGTTCTCTAAATTCTTCAAAATTTTCTTTGTTAGTAGCCGAAATAAAAATCGCTTTTTCCTTACCTACATTGTTCATCCAAGTGGTTTTCCATTCTTCTAAAGTGAAATACTTTTTGGTTTTTTCAGTAATTAAATCGTCTTCATCAATAGTTAAATGTTTAAAAGCATCAATTTTATTAAACACCATTATAGTCGTTTTATTATTGCTTTTTATGTCTGCCAATGTTTGATTTACCGATTCAATATGGTCTTCAAAATCAGGATGAGAAATATCTACGACATGTAAAAGCAAGTCGGCTTCCCGAACTTCATCAAGCGTACTTTTGAAAGAATCTACCAATTGCGTTGGCAATTTTCTAATGAAACCAACAGTGTCAGAAAGCAAAAACGGCAAGTTTTTTATTACGACTTTTCTTACCGTGGTGTCTAATGTTGCAAACAATTTATTTTCTACAAATACATCACTTTTTCCAACCGCATTCATTAAAGTTGACTTTCCTACATTGGTATAACCAACTAAAGCTACGCGAACCATTGCGCCGCGATTTCCTCGTTGAACGCCCATTTGCTTGTCGATAGTTTTGATTTTTTCTTTTAATAAAGCAATTCTATCTCTAACAATTCGTCGGTCAGTTTCAATTTCAGTTTCTCCAGGCCCACGCATTCCAATTCCTCCTTTTTGACGTTCCAAGTGCGTCCACATTCCTGATAATCTAGGGAGTAAATATTGACATTGTGCCAATTCTACTTGCGTTCTTGCGTAAGAAGTTTCCGCTCTTTGGGCAAATATATCTAAGATAAGGTGCGTTCTGTCAAGAATTTTACAATCTATAATTTTTGAGATATTTTTTTGTTGCGATGGCGATAATTCATCATCAAAAATAACGGTAGAAATATTATTTTCGATAACATATTGGTTGATTTCTTCCATTTTTCCCGTTCCAACAAATGTTTTTGGGTTGGGACGTTCCATTTTTTGCGAAAATCGTTTAACGACTTCACCGCCAGCTGTATAGGTTAAAAAATCTAACTCGTCAAGGTACTCGTTTAATTTTTCTTCGTCTTGTTTTTGAGTAATTATTCCTATAATTACGGTTTTTTCAATTTTTTTAGTTTCTTTTTCTAGCATATCAAATTATATAACGCAAAGCTACTTTATTTACATCAAAAATTCAGATATACGGACTTATAATTAATAAAATTGGCTTTAGTCTAAATAATATATTTATTATCCTTGTTTTATGAAAGATACAATTTTAGCACAAAACATATTGCCACTTTTTATACATTAAAAATATACTTTTTGGCAATTTGACTTAGTGTTTTTTAAACTGTTTTTATCAATAAATTATTAACAATTAGATTGTTAATTCGTTTTTTAAGGAATGACTAAATAAAACGGAAGAGGCACAAGATAGACGTTCAGAATTCCTAATAGGAAAATAAAGTTTTTTATTTAAATAAAAAAACTAATTACCTCTAAAAACATAACTTTCGAGGTTTCACTTTCCACTTTCGATATTATTTTATTACTTTCGCAAAACGATTTAAGAAAAGGATAAAATGAGCACTAAATTTACTGAATACAAGGGACTTGACTTGCCAAATGTGGCTTCAGAAGTACTTGATTTTTGGAAAAAAGAAAACATATTCGAGAAGAGT
>CANKLD010000060.1 GCA_947483095.1 Bacteroidota bacterium | reverse complement strand
GAACGGCAAACAAGTTCGAGTCAAATTGGCAACTCCAAAAACATTTACTTTGTAGATATTTTCAAATTCTTCTGATGTGGTTTCTTCAAATGGTTTCAATAATAAAGCACCTGCATTGTGAACAATAGCGTCTATTTTCCCCCAAGAAGTAGCTAAAAATTGTTCGACTTGCGAAAAATCTTCCTCTTTTGATAAATCTAAAGAGAGACAAGTAACATTGCTATTTTCAATTAATATTTGAGGTGTTTTTCTAGATAGAGCTAAAACATGGTGTCCAGCATTTGCAAATCGCAATGCTAGTTCTAATCCAATCCCTCTAGAAGTACCTGTAACTATTATGTTTTTCATGAGGCTAAATTAAATAAAATTTCATAAATATCTTAAGGTTTTCGTATATACAATTATAATTTAATAATAATTAAAATTATCTAAATCCTTTAATAATTTCAAAGTAAATCTAATCTTAATTTCTTATTTTTGACAAGGTCAAAATTTATTATTGAAATCTCTCTAAATGAAACGATTTTTATTTCTATTGATATACTTAATTCCAATTTTTGTAATTTCTCAAACGGATTTCGATAAAGCAGAGAAATTATACTCTTCAAAGAATTTTGAGCAGTCAAAAGTGTTGTTTCAAAATTATTTGAAAGAAAATCCAAATAATATTAAAACAATTGAATATCTTGGGGATATTGCAGGACAAAATAAATCTTGGGAAAATGCCATTTATTATTATAATAAATTGAAACAATTAAAACCTACGGAAGCTAATTATCATTATAAATATGGTGGCGTCATGGGAATGAAAGCGAAGGAAAGTAATAAGTTTAAAGCACTTGGAATGATTACAGAAATAAAATCTTCGTTTGAAAAAGCGATTTCCTTAAACCCAAAACACATTGAAGCTAGAGCGGCTCTAGTTGAATTTTATTTGCAATTGCCTGGTATTGTGGGAGGAAGTGAAAAAAAGGCATTGCTTTATGCAAATGAAATTGCTCAAATATCGGCTGTTGACGGGTATCTTTCTAAAGGTCATATTGCCGAATATTTTGGAAGATTTAAAGAAGCTGAAATTCAATATAAAAAAGCAATTGAAATTAGTAAATCTAAAAATGCCTATCGAATTCTGGCTAATTTGTATAAAAATAAAATGGGACAGCCGGAAAAAGCAAAGTCAATTTTAGAAGAAATAAAAAATTAAGAAATTATATATTCATAAATAAGTTAAATAATGCGTACTCATTTTATAGCAATTGGAGGAAGCGCGATGCACAATTTAGCATTGGCATTACATAATAAAGGATATCAAGTCACAGGTAGTGACGATGCTATTTTTGAACCCTCAAAATCTAGATTAGAAAAAAAAGGAATCCTGCCGGAGCAATTGGGCTGGTTTCCTGAAAAAATATCTTCTGACATTGACTCAGTAATTCTAGGAATGCACGCCAAAGCCGACAATCCAGAATTGCTTAAAGCACAACAATTAGGGTTGAAAATATATTCTTATCCTGAATTTTTATACGAACAATCAAAGAATAAAACACGAGTTGTTATTGGTGGTTCACATGGGAAAACTACAATTACATCGATGATATTGCACGTTATGCATTTTCATAATATTCAAGTAGATTATATGGTTGGCGCCCAATTAGAAGGATTTGACACTATGGTTCATTTAACAGAAGAGAATGATTTTATTGTTCTTGAAGGGGATGAATATTTGTCTTCGCCAATGGATAGACGTCCAAAATTTCATTTGTACCAACCCAATATTGCCCTGATTTCTGGAATTGCTTGGGATCATATTAATGTGTTTCCAACGTATGAAAATTATGTAGAGCAGTTTGAAATTTTCATTAAAATGATTACCAATGGTGGGATCTTGGTTTACAATGAAGACGATTCAGAAGTGAAAAGAGTTGCGGAAGAAGCCTCAAATCCTATCCGTAAATTACCCTATTCAACCCCTAAATATTCTGTAAAAGAGGGAGTTACATTATTAGAAACTCCTGAAGGTGCAATGCCTATTGAAGTTTTTGGAGCGCATAATTTGAATAATTTGGCGGGTGCAAAATGGATCTGTCAAAATATGGGCGTAGATGAATCCGATTTTTATGAAGCAATTGCAAGTTTTAAAGGTGCCTCAAAGCGTTTAGAAAAAATTGCAGAAAGCAAAACGAAAGTAGCCTATAAAGATTTTGCACATTCGCCGAGTAAAGTGGCCGCAACAACTAAAGCTGTAAAAGAACAATATCCAAATCGCACACTAGTTGCCTGTTTGGAATTGCATACCTACAGCAGTTTGAACGCAGAATTTCTAAAAGAATATCAAGGAGCATTAGAATTTGCAGATGTTGCCGTAGTTTTTTATTCGCCTGATGCGGTGAAAATAAAACAATTGGAAGAAGTAACTTATGAGCAAATCGCACAAGCGTTCAACCGTGAAGATTTGATTATTTATACCAATCCGGCAGCTTTTAAAGACTATTTATTCAATTTAAATTTTGAAAATTCAGCTTTATTATTGATGAGTTCTGGAAATTATGGAGGATTGAATTTTGATGAAGTTAAAGGATTGATTGAATAATATAAAGTAGCATTATTTTTCATCTACTATTTAAACGCCATTTAATTATATAAATATGGAAAATAATTCGTTCCCAATTACCAATTGGTCAGAAGACGACCGCCCGCGAGAAAAATTGATGTTAAAAGGAAAAGCTGCTTTAAGCGATGCCGAACTTATTGCGATTTTAATTGGTTCGGGAAGTCGAAACGAAAGTGCAGTTGAATTGAGCAAAAGGATTTTGTCAAGTGTAGACAATAATTTAAGTGCTTTAGGAAAATTATCGATTGCGCAATTGGTATCTTTCAAAGGAATTGGCGAAGCAAAAGCAATTTCTATTATTGCAGCAATGGAATTGGGACGTCGAAGAAGGGTAGAGGAAGCCATTGAATTGAAGAAGATAACTTCAAGTAAGATGATTTTTGAATTGATGCAGCCCATAATTGGAGAATTGCCTCACGAAGAATTTTGGATAATTTACGTTAATAATTCCAATTCGATAGTTTCAAAATCACAATTAAGTAAAGGTGGAATTACCGCAACTTTGGTCGATGTTCGATTGATTTTTAAAAATGCACTTGAACTTGGTGCTACTGGAATTGTAATTTGTCACAATCATCCATCGGGAACTTTGAAAGCTAGCGAAGCCGATATTAAGATTACAAAGAAAATAAAATTAGCAGCCGAGAGTCTAGACATTACTATTTTGGATCATGTAATTATCGCCGAACACGGATATTTGAGTTTTGCAGATGAAGGAATTTTATAAGCTTAAAGCAAATAAAAATTAATTATGAAAATAGACCATGTATTTTTTGATTTAGATCACACACTTTGGGATTTTGAAAAAAATTCCGCATTGGCTATTGAAACTATTTTCAATAAACATGGGATTAATGTCGATTTACAGCTTTTTTTAGTTCATTATGTACCCATAAATATCAAATATTGGGAGTGGTATAGGGTAGATAAAATCACCCAATTAGAATTGCGTTTAGGGAGATTAAAAGATACTTTTCAACTAGTAAATTACGAAATTGACGATGATAAAATAATATTCTTATCGGAAGAGTACATCGAATATTTGCCAAAATTCAATCACCTTTTTGATGGGGCAATTGAGATTTTAGATTATTTAAAACCAAAATACAATTTGCATATTATTACCAATGGTTTTCAGGAAATTCAGGACAATAAATTAAAAAATTCAAATATTGACCATTATTTTACTACGATAACCAATTCGGAAATGGCTGGAGTAAAAAAACCAAATCCTAAAATTTTTGACTTTGCGATTACTGAAGCGAATGCTTTTAAATCCAATAGTATAATGATTGGGGACTGTATCGAAGCCGATGTAAATGGGGCATTAAACTTTGGAATGGATGCTATTTTGTTCAACATCGATCCTTCAAAATCATACGATAATGTCAAACAAATTTCTCATTTATTAGAATTAAAAAACCACCTTTAAATTATGAAAAAAGCACTATTTCTAATGATATTTTTAGCTTCAAGCATTGGTTTTGCTCAATCTGTAAATGATTATAAATATGCCATTGTACCCTCAAAATTCGAATTTTTAAAAGACAAAGATCAATACCGTTTAAATACACTTACAAAAATGTTAATGGAAAAATACGGTTTTGTAAGCTATTTTGATACTGATATTTTACCAACTGAAGTCGCGGAAAGCAATTGCAATAAAGTATATGTTGATGTCCAAAATACTGGAAATATGTTCTCAACGAAATTGATTGTAGTTTTAAAAGATTGTAAAAATGCTATTTTATTTACTTCCTTAGAAGGAAAAAGCAGGGAAAAAGAATACCAAGTTGCCTATAACCAAGCATTACGAGTGGCGTTTAGTTCATTTGATAAATTGGAATATAAGTTTAGTGGAATACAAAAAGGTAGAAGTGAAGAAGTTGCTAATTACAAAATGATTACAAAGGACTCGACATTGAAAATTCAAGAAAACGGAATTATTATCGTTGAAAGTAATTTAGAATTCGAGAATTTATTAGTTGCCGAGACAATCAAATTAGGGTTTTTATTAATAGATCCTAAAACTTCAACAATAGTATTAAAATTATATAAAACTTCAAATGAAAATGTGTTTATTGCAAATTCAAATTCGATAAATGGAGTAGTTATTAAAAAAGGACAAGAGATTTTTTTCGAATATTATAAAGATAAACAGTTGATTTATAAGAAATTAAATGTAACTTTTTAAAGTTTAATTAATAAAACACTTTATTTATTAATAATCGTATTTATCTTTCCAGCGGTTTTTTAAAAATTCGCGATTGCCATTTTCTCTAGCGTTATCGCCAGGATTATAGAGTTTTGTTTCTGAAATTTCATCAGGTAAAAACTCTTGTTCTGCAAAATTATTAGCGTAATCGTGCGAATATTTATAATCTTCACCATAACCCAGCTCCTTCATTAATTTTGTGGGGGCATTTCGTAAATGAATAGGAATTGGCAAATCTCCAGTTTGTTTCACCACTTTTTGCGCCTCATTTATAGCCATATAACTCGCATTACTTTTTGGAGAAGTAGCCAAATAAATGGCGCATTGACTTAATAAAATTCTGCTTTCAGGGTAACCAATGTTTGAAACCGCTTGAAAAGTATTATTTGCCATTATGAATGCCGTAGGATTTGCATTTCCAATATCTTCACTCGATAAAATCAACATTCGGCGGGCAATAAACTTAACATCTTCACCACCCTCAATCATTCTAGCTAACCAATATACCGCACCATTTGGGTCACTTCCTCGAATTGATTTAATAAATGCCGAAACAATATCATAATGTTGTTCACCAGTTTTATCATACAAAACCGTGTTTTGTTGTACTAATTGCAATACTTTTTCATTTGTAATTATAATTATTTCCTCACTTGAAGCGTTTACAACCAATTCAAATATATTCAACAACTTTCGACCATCTCCGCCTGAAAGTCTAATTATTGCTTCTGTTTCCTGCAATTCAATTTTTTTCAATTTCAAAAAGTGGTCTTCTTTAATTGCTCGCTGCAATAAACTTTCTAAATCTGATTTTGAAAATGCATTCAAAACATAAACCTGACAACGAGACAATAAAGCCGGAATCACTTCAAAACTTGGATTTTCAGTAGTGGCTCCTATCAAAGTAATCCAACCTTTTTCAACGGCTGCCAATAATGAATCCTGCTGGGATTTGCTGAATCTATGAATCTCATCAATAAACAAAATGAGGTTTTTTGTAGTGAACAATCCGCCACTTTGTTTTGCTTTATCGATCACCTCTCGAATGGCTGCTACACCTGAATTAATGGCACTTAATTCATAAAAAGGTCTTTTTGATTCTTGAGCAATTATTTGTGCCAACGTAGTTTTTCCCGTTCCAGGAGGCCCCCACAAAATCAATGAAGGTATAATTCCCTTCTCGATTTGTTGTGTCAACGAGCCATTTGGCCCCACCAAGTGCAACTGACTGATATAGTCGGATAATTTTTGTGGGCGAATACGCTCCGCTAATGGTTGATTCATGTCGTAAAAGTACATTTTTTTTCTCTTTTTTGTCATTTCGATTGAGGAGAAATCACATCAAGTTTTGGATTATGAGATTTCTCCTCAATCGAAATGACAAGATTATTGTGACAAAATAGCACCTAATTTTTTTGGTTTTATTTTTGATTACCTTGTATAGAATTAAATAAAAAATATTTCATGAACGACAGCCATTTTAAATTTTCAACTTCCGTAATCCTAATACCATTTTTATTGGTAATAGCGTTGTGGATATTATTTTGGGTTGACATTCGTTTTCACTTAAATTTAGGACAACTTGGAATTTTTCCAAGAACTTTCTTCGGATTAATTGGTATTGTCTGCTCTCCATTTCTTCATGGAAATTTAGAACACCTTTATAATAATTCCATTCCACTGCTAATATTATTGTCAGCATTACAGTATTTCTATAGAGATCTTTTTTTTAAAATTGTGGTCAATGGTATTTTGCTTTCGGGCTTCATAACTTGGATTATCGGTCGAGATGCTATTCACATTGGTGCTAGCTCCTTGATTTATGTTTTGGCTAGTTTTATTTTCTTTAAGGGAATTATAACTAAATATTATCGATTAGTTGCCCTTTCACTTCTTGTAGTTTTAGTTTATGGAAGTATGGTTTGGTACATTTTTCCTAATATAAATGAAGGAATTTCTTGGGAAGGCCACCTTTCGGGTTTAATTACAGGTTTTTTATTTGCATTAATTTATAAAACACCCGAATATAAAAAACTAATCAAGTACGATTGGGAACAGCCGGATTATGATCCATCTGAAGATAAATTTATGCAGCGATTTGATGAAAACGGCAATTTTGTGAATCCACCAGTTATTGAAGAAGAACCGGAAAGTGAATCGTATTACAATTCAAGTCATTCCGTAAACTACGAATTCAAAGAAAAAAACTTGGATTAAAACTTTCGCTTTAATCTATTCAATAATTTTTATTTTTATTATTGTCTTTGTCGAACTGCCTCGTATAAAAAAGCACCACAAGCAACAGATACATTTAGTGAACCAATTGTTCCAAACATTGGAAGCTTTGCTTTTTCATCTACAATTTTCAAAACTGAAGGATTCACTCCTCGATCTTCAGAACCCATAATGATAGCAACTGGTTCGTTAAGGGAAATATCGTATATATTTTGATCTGTTTTTTCAGTCGCAGCAACAGTTTTAATTCCGCTTGCTTGAAGCAAAAATATAGCGTCTTTTATGTGTTCTACTTTACAAATGGGAATATTAAATACAGCACCTGCAGAAGTTTTTACTGTATCGCCATTCACGGGGGCAGCTCCCGATTTTTGAATAATAATTCCATTTATCCCGGTACATTCTGCAGTTCTGATAATAGCGCCAAAATTTCTAGCATCCGAAATTTGATCTAAAATTAAAAACAATGGTGTTTTGCCATTTTCTAAAACTGTTTCTATTAATGTTTCTAAATCGTAAAAAGATATTGGAGAAATACTTGCTACTACCCCTTGGTGATTATTGGGGGTTAGTCTATTTAATTTTTCAACAGGAACATAGGAGAAATTGGTATTATTTCTCTTCATCACTTTCATTAAGTCCTTCATTAATTCGCCGGAAATTTCTTTTTGAACAAAGACTTTGTCAATTTCTTTTCCTGACTGAATTGCTTCAATTATTGCGCGTATTCCAAATATTAAGTGTTCTTTTTCCATGGCGCAAAGATACAAAAAAAACCATCACCTTAGGGGTGATGGTTTTTGAAACCTAAGTTAATGAATTATTTACCAACCTGGATTTTGTTGAGCTGCTAATGTAGGATTGGTATTTGTCTCTAATAAAGGAATAGGCCATAAAATTCTAAAATTAGAACTTGGTATTGCTGTCGTACTTCATCGCTTCGTAGACTTCAAAGTTAATTATTTTAGTTTAGTTTTTAATATTTCATAAGGAGTTTTTCCATTAAATGATCCATGTGGTCTATTAAAATTGTAAAAGTTTTCCCATTGTTCTAATTTCAAGTTTAAATCT
>CANKLD010000059.1 GCA_947483095.1 Bacteroidota bacterium | reverse complement strand
TCACTGTCGTTAATATCTACTGTACCATTATTTGGTGCAAAAGCACAAAATCCATATTTTATTCCATTTTTTTCAAAGGTAGTGTAAGGATATTTTAACAATCCTGCATATTTAATACCAACTCCATCAAGCATTTTTACAGTGTTTTCCTTTCCAGTTTCGCCAAAATCACTAATGTGGTTATTTGCAATACTTAAAACATCAAAACCTGCCTCTTTAAAATAATTTACATAATGGTTTGGCATTTTAAATGCGTAACAAACAGCAGGATTTGTACAAGTTTTTACAGTTCCAGAGCCAGATAAAATAGCCCCCTCAAGGTTCCCAAAAGAAATATCTGCATTTTCAATGATTTGTTTTACTGGGGTTAAGATGTTTTTTCCGTCTTCAGGTGGCAAATAGCTTTCAGCAGGATAATTGGTTCCTAACATCATGTCGCCAACACCAATTATTGAAATAGTATCCTTTGAATTTACTTGAGATTTAGTTGTTTTTATTTTTTTATCAGAAATAGATTGTCCTTTACTGTTGTTGATTTTAGAAATAATTCCATTTTTAGAAATCATTCCAGTTAAAATTAATCCAACAGCTAAAAAACTTATTAGTACTATTTTTTTCATCTTTTTAAATATAAATTAATTCCTATTTGATAGTGATAATTTTGTTTTAACTGTCAAATATAGACAAAAATTAGTATTTAATGAATATTACAAAAAAATCTACTTTGGATAATTAACAACCGTATTAATTCCTTCTTTTTTAATTTTAATATTATTTTATATTACAATTTGAATTTAAATAATAATCCCTTTTTTACTTACATTTGTACAGATTTTAAATAAATCAAAAATTAAGATTTTCAATTTCACTGAAGTTAATTTTTATTTAATTGAAAATCAGTAAATTACAACAAAATTTTACCTTTGCACATGCAACACAACGTACTTATTTTAGATTTCGGATCGCAATACACACAATTAATTGCGAGAAGAGTTCGCGAGTTAAATATCTTTTGCGAAATTTTCCCTTACAATAATTTTCCAAGCGATTTATCAAGTTATAAAGCAGTAATTCTTGGCGGAAGTCCATTTTCAGTTCGTTCTGAAGATGCGCCTCATCCTGATTTATCTCAAATTAGAGGAAAACTACCGATGCTAGCCGTTTGTTATGGAGCTCAATATTTGGCTCATTTTAGTGGAGGTGAAGTGGCGTCGTCAAATACTCGAGAATATGGCAGAGCCAATTTATCCTATATTAAAGATAATGAACTTTTCTTTGAAGGGATTTCTGAAAATTCTCAAGTTTGGATGAGCCATAGCGATAGTATAAAAGCATTGCCTAAAAACGGCGTAAACATAGCTAGCACCAACGATGTTGAATTTGCAGCTTATAAAATCGAAGGCGAAACAACCTATGCAATACAATACCATCCAGAGGTTTTTCATTCTACAGATGGCAAATTAATGCTGGAGAATTTCTTAGTCAAAATTGCCGAAGTTCCGCAAACATTTACTCCCAACGCCTTTGTGGGTGAAATGGTATCAGAATTGAAAACGAAATTACAAAATGACAAAGTGGTTTTAGGACTTTCTGGCGGCGTAGATTCTACTGTTGCAGCTGTTTTATTGCATCAAGCTATTGGTAAAAATCTATATTGTATTTTCGTTAATAATGGCTTATTAAGAAAAAACGAATTTCAAAATGTATTGGATCAATATAAAGGAATGGGCTTAAATGTTAAGGGTGTAGATGCCTCAAAACGATTTTTAGACGCATTAGCCGGAATTGAAGATCCCGAATTAAAAAGAAAAGCAATTGGTAGAGTTTTCATAGAAGTTTTTGATGACGAATCGAACCAAATTGAAGACGTGAAATGGTTGGCTCAAGGAACTATTTATCCTGATGTAATTGAGTCCGTTTCTGTAAAAGGACCTTCTGCAACTATAAAATCACACCATAATGTAGGTGGTTTACCCGATTATATGAAATTGAAAATTGTTGAACCGCTAAGAATGCTATTCAAAGATGAAGTTCGAAGAGTGGGAGCGACCTTGGGAATTGATGCGGCATTATTAGGACGACATCCTTTTCCAGGACCTGGATTGTCAATTCGTATTTTGGGCGATATTACACCCGAAAAAGTTCGTATCTTGCAAGAAGTTGATGCGGTGTTTATTGATGGTTTGAAATCGTGGGGATTGTATGATAAAGTATGGCAAGCTGGCGCTATTTTACTACCTGTAAATAGTGTAGGTGTAATGGGCGATGAGCGTACTTATGAAAAAGTAGTTGCGCTTCGAGCCGTTGAATCTACTGATGGAATGACTGCCGATTGGGTACATTTACCATATGATTTCTTGATGAAGGTTTCCAATGATATTATCAATAAAGTTCCTGGCGTTAACCGAGTAGTTTATGATATTAGTTCGAAACCACCAGCAACAATTGAGTGGGAATAATTCATTTTTTTTAAAATAAAAATCATGTTTAAAAAAGAAATTTTTGTTTTCGTAGCTTTATTATCCTTTGTAGTAAATGGTCAAAATTTTACCAAGCACATCGTTGTTAAAGGAGAAACGGTAACTCAAATTGCTTTAAAATACAATTGTACTCCCTCCGAAATTTTTAATCTGAATCCGGATGCTCAAAACGGAATTCAACCGGATGTGGTGTTGATTATTCCAAATACTAAAACTCCGGTTTCTTTAAATAATAGTAATTCACATTTGGTTTCTGCCAAAGAAACACTTTATAGTATTTCAAAATTGTATTCTATTTCTGTTGAAGAACTTCAAAAAGCCAATCCAACTCTTTTAACTGAAGGTTTAAAAGCGGGACAAAATTTGGTTATCCCAAAAAAACGATTAGCTAATTCAAATGCTGTCCCGGTATCTAAGCCACAAGATAACAAGCTACTTAAACCGTTAACTAAATCTAATTCTGGAGCAGCTAAAGAGTTAGTACTTTTATTGCCTTTCAATGTTTCAAAAATTGAAAATGACTCCATTAATTCAATTTCTGCAAAACTTAAAAAAGATAAATTTTTAAACATGACTTTGGATTTTTATTCCGGGGTATTAATGGCAATTGATTCTGCTAAAACCATTGGGTTAAAAATTAATATTAAGATTTATGATTCTGTAGAGACTAAAAACACTTCTTCATTGCCAAGTTTAATTCAACAAAATAAATTCCAAAAAACGAATGCTATTATTGGTCCTTTTTATCAAAATAATGTAGATAATTTGTCGCAATTACTTGGAGATAAATCAATTCCTATACTTTCTCCTTTGTCCAAGGAAAGAGGAAAGTCGGGGGCTAATATATACCAATCTATGCCTTCTAATGAAGATTGTAAGGTAGCGATGATTAATTATATCAATAAAAATAACGGAAATCTAATAGCGTTAATTGATAATAAAAAAGCGGTCTTAAAAGATTATTTGAAGTCTAATAATTATAAAAATTCGATTGTTGGTTTAAATTCAGCAGGTTCGGTGGTCAAAGATAGTTTGAGGAAATTATTGGTTCGAAACAAAATAAATTACATCATTTTGGATTCTCAAAAAACAGGTTTTATTTTGGCTGCTACCAATGCGATGATGAGTCTTATGAACGATTACCAATTGCAAATGGTGATTCTAGAACCGAATCCAACCTTGGATTTTCATGAAATTGATTTAAATCGTTTGGTTAAATTGAAAATGATGTATCCTTCCATTGTGAGAGAAAATTTATCACCTAAAGCGGAAATATTTAGAAATAAGTACAAGAAAATCAATAAGATATTCCCCAATCAATTTGCAATTCGGGGATTTGATTTGGCTTTCGACACGATGATGCGTTTGTCGCAAGTGGAAGATTTTAAAACCGTTTTAGAAAATTATGCTACCGAGCAAATAGAAAACAAATTCAGTTATACTAAAAATAGTTCGGAAAGCTATAGCAATAAAGGGATGTATATAGTGTATTACGATACCGATTTAACCATAAAACAAGCAGAATAATGACTTCAAAAATTACTTATTTAGGAGAATTACGAACTTCCTCAATTCATAATCAATCGGGATCAGAAATTATTTCCGATGCCCCAATTGATAACAATGGAAAAGGAGCTGCTTTCTCGCCAACCGATACTGTTGCCAATGGATTAGGGAGTTGTATGTTTACCGTAATGGGAATTAAAGCAGCCGAAATGAATGTGGAGCTTTCCAATTCCACAGCCGAAATCACAAAAATAATGGCAGCTGAACCAAGAAGAATTGCTGAAATTCACGTTATTTTTAATTTTAATGTTGCTCCCGATGATAAAACCAAAATAATTTTAGAACGTACTGCAATGACGTGCCCAGTTTATTATAGTTTGCACCCCGATATCAAAAAGGTGATTACTTTTAATTGGAAATAAATTTTGGATAAGAACCAACAAAAGCTAATTGATTTAGCGCATACTAAAATGCCTTTCGGCAAATACGAAGGCTATTATTTAATTGATATTCCTGAATATTATATCGTTTGGTACCGCAACAAAGGCTTTCCAAACGGCACTTTAGGCGAACAACTCCAATTGGTTTATGAATTAAAATTAAACGGATTGGAAGATATAATTCGAAATATTAGGAAGAAGTATTGATTTTTTTGGTTAATTTATTTGATTTTAAATCCAACTATTTTTTTATTTCTAACGATTAAAATTGTCCTATTATCTAATTATTTTCGTACTTTTGCCAAGTTTTTTATACAACAACAACACACAATACAATGGCTCAAACGAAATATATTTTTGTTACTGGCGGAGTGACTTCTTCATTAGGAAAAGGAATTATCGCTGCTTCATTAGCAAAATTATTGCAAGCAAGAGGATATCGCACCACAATTCAAAAATTTGATCCTTATATCAATGTGGATCCAGGAACCCTTAACCCTTATGAACACGGAGAATGTTACGTTACCGATGACGGCGCTGAAACCGATTTGGATTTAGGGCATTATGAGCGTTTTTTAAATGTACCCACTTCTCAAGCCAATAATGTGACTACGGGTAGAGTGTACCTTTCTGTGATTGAAAAAGAACGACGTGGTGAATTTTTAGGAAAAACAGTTCAAGTAGTCCCTCATATTACCAATGAAATCAAAGAAAGAATGCAATTGCTTGGAAAATCAGGCGATTTTGATATTGTAATTACTGAAATTGGAGGAACCGTAGGGGATATCGAATCGTTGCCTTACATTGAATCCGTTCGTCAATTGGTTTGGGAATTGGGCGAAAATAACGGAATTGTTATTCATTTAACTTTAGTGCCTTTCTTGGCTGCTGCAGGTGAATTGAAAACAAAACCGACGCAACATTCCGTTAAAACATTGATGGAAAGTGGTATAAAAGCGGATATTTTAGTTTGTAGAACCGAGCATGAATTGTCGGAAGAATTAAGAAATAAATTGGCTTTATTTTGTAATGTAAAAAGAGAAGCCGTTATTCAATCTATTGATGCATCAACGATATATGAAGTGCCTATTTTGATGCTTGAAGAAGGCCTTGATGTTGTTGCTTTGAAAAAATTAGATTTATCTGTAAAATCAGCACCAGATTTAAAAAATTGGAATACCTTTTTAAGCCGATTGAAAAATCCTAAACATACTGTAAATATTGGATTAGTAGGAAAATACGTAGAATTACAAGATTCTTACAAATCGATATTAGAAGCTTTTATTCATGCTGGCGCTGCCAATGAAACGAAAGTGAATGTAATTTCGATTCATTCCGAATATTTAGATTCCGATAATGCTTCGGATAAATTGAAAAATTTAGATGGAATTTTAGTTGCACCAGGTTTTGGAGGTCGAGGTATTGAAGGAAAAATTGAAACGGTAAAATTTGCTAGAGAGAATAATATTCCATTTTTAGGAATATGTTTGGGTATGCAAATGGCGGTTATTGAATATTCTAGAACTTTTTTAGGACATTCAGATGCCAATTCAACCGAGATGAATGAAAACACAACCAATCCAGTGATCGATTTAATGGAAGAACAAAAAACCATTACCGATAAAGGTGGAACAATGCGTTTGGGAGCTTGGAAATGTGATATTAAAGAAAATACTTTGGCACATAAAATATATGGAAAAACCAATATTTTAGAACGCCACCGTCATCGTTATGAATTTAATGGATATTATCATAAAGCATTAGAAAATGCCGGTTTAAAAGCTTCGGGAGTCAATCCTGATACCGGTTTGGTAGAAATTGTTGAGATTGAAAATCACCCCTTTTTTATTGGTGTTCAATACCATCCAGAATATAAAAGCACGGTAGCCAATCCGCATCCTCTTTTTGTGAGTTTTGTTGCTGCTGCTGTAAAATCAAAATAAAATAGTATTTTCTAATAAGATATAGACTTTAATAAAAGTAAAATGGAAGAAAAAAAAATAGATTTAAATTCAATAATTGGCTTTGTACTTATTTTTGGAATTTTGATTTGGATGATGTATCAAAATCAACCTTCAAAAGAACAATTGGCTGCTGAAAAGGCAAAAAATGAAAAAGCTGCTAGGGTAACTACTAAGAATGTTGAACAAGAAAATGTTGTAATTAATCCAACTGATACTTCTTCGGCTAATGCAGCTCAAATTGAAAAGCTAAAAAAATCTTTAGGAAGTTTTGCTTATTCTGCCACTTTAGCTTCTGCAAAAGATAGTGTTACCACTCTTGAAAACGAATTTATACTCATAAAAATCTCCAATAAAGGAGGTTATATCGTTGGGGCAGTTTTAAAGAATTTTGAAAAATTCAAAAAAGGTTCGGGACAATTAGTTGAGTTAATTAAAGATAATAATTCTCAATTAAACATTCAATTAATTACCAATGATAATCATACTTTAAATACTAAAAATTTATTTTTTGAGCCTAAATTAACTAAAGTTGGTGCCAATCAAATTCTTACCATGCGATTAAAAGCAGGTGCTAATGAGTTTTTGGAATACCAATATGAGTTAAAACCTAACGATTATATGGTTGGTTTTAACTTGCGCTCTCAAGGATTAAACAAAGTAGTAAACACTTCGAAACCCCTTGATTTAGAATGGGATTTAAAAACCTATAAAATTGAGAAAAGTGCCTCTTATGAAAATAGATATACTTTACTGAATTATGAATATGATAATGAGAAATTTAATAATGTAAGTGATGGTGAAAACCAGGAAGAAACCTTAGACAATGTTAAATTCATTGCTTACAAACAACATTTCTTTGCTTCTATTTTAATGACAGAAACGCCATTTGAGAAAGCAGTTTTAAAGTCAAATAAGTTAGTGATCGACGAAAATAAAGATACTATTTTCGTTAAGCAATTCAATTCTAAAATGCCGTTGGCTTTTACAAATGGCGAAGTGAATTATAAAATGAGTTGGTATTTTGGACCATCAGATTATAAAACGCTAAATAATTACGATAAGAATATTGAAAAGATTATTCCATTAGGTTGGGGTATTTTTGGATGGATTAATAAATTTATTTTCATTCCTTTATTTGGGTTTTTAAGCTCTTATATATCTTATGGAATTGCAATTATTATCTTTACCATCATCATAAAAATTGCAATGTCTCCGATAACCTATAAATCATTTTTGTCTCAAGCTAAAATGAAAGTGCTTCGTCCTGAAATTAATGAGTTGAATGAGAAATTTCAAAAAGAGCCTGCGAAAAAACAACAGGAAACGATGAAATTATACAACAAGGCTGGAGTAAATCCGATGGCTGGTTGTATTCCAGCTTTGATTCAGTTACCGTTTATGTATGCTTCATTTCAGTTTTTCCCATCAGCATTTGAATTAAGACAAAAGGGTTTTCTTTGGGCTGATGATTTGTCTTCATTTGATGAAATAATGAAATTACCATTTCATATTCCTTTATATGGAAGTCACATTAGTTTGTTTCCAATATTAGCCGCAATCGCCATTTTCTTTTACATGAAAATGACTTCAGGTGATCAACAAATGGCAGCACCTACTCAAGAGGGAATGCCAGATATGGCTAAATTGATGAAAATTATGATTTACGTTTCGCCATTAATGATGTTAATTTTCTTTAATACTTATGGAGCAGGACTGAGTTTGTATAACTTTATATCCAATTTAATTACAATTGGAATTATGTTAGTTATCAAGAATTACAT
>CANKLD010000058.1 GCA_947483095.1 Bacteroidota bacterium | reverse complement strand
TCATCAACTAATAAAATTCTAATATCTTTCTTTTTCATGATGCAAAATTAATTCATTAATTAATATAAATGTAAATATAAAACAAATCAAAAATACAATTAAGAGTAATTTATTTTAGTGATGATTTGGTAACACTAAAAAAACAATTCTTTAATACTAATGTTTCGACCTGTTTGAATAAAAAAAACCCTACTAATAGAATTAGACTGCACCCAAAATTTTAGACAAATTTATAATTAATTTTGATACTAATGAGTTAGATATTTTATCGGACTCATTTTGTTTAGCTTTGATTTGATTCTCTAGTTATTATAGTAGTAAATATACTCTTGAATTTCTTCTTTCAATTGAATTATTGAATTTTATTTTTTAAGATAAAACAATTCAGATTTTAATAAATGTTGATATTGTTTCATTTATGAAAAAGCACTGAAGTATGGGGCTTTGGAGAAGTTCCAGTTGCATTATACTCAGACTCAAAGCCTTCTGAACTTAAACCCCCAGTGACAGCAAATGTAGGATCAAAAAGTAAAGGGTCTCTAACTCCTAGTTAATATAAAAAGAGGGGTTTAAAAACTTAATGTAAAATTATCGTTGAGCTGTATAAACAATTTTCTTACTTTATTAATTATAAATTTACATTTTTACGAATATTTAAAAATTTAAACTTTATTACCAATCAACCACTTGCGACAATTTGTCACTTTTATTGAATTGGTATTCTATTTGAAAGGATATTATAAAATATTAAAATTTTAAACTATGACAACTGGAAAAATCAATGTTTCGGTAGAGAATATCTTCCCTTTAATTAAGAAGTTTTTATACAGTGACCACGAAATATTTTTACGGGAGCTAATTTCTAATGGAACTGATGCTACTTTAAAATTAAAACATTTAACAAGTATTGGCGAGGCTAAAGTAGAATATGGAAATCCAATTATCGAGGTTAAAATCGATAAAGAAGGAAAAAAATTACACCTAATTGACCAAGGAATTGGAATGACTTCTGATGAAGTTGAAAAATACATCAATCAATTGGCCTTTTCAGGAGCTGAGGAATTTCTTGATAAATACAAGGATTCTGCCAAAGATTCTGGAATTATAGGACATTTTGGCCTTGGATTTTATTCTGCTTTTATGGTGGCTTCCAAAGTAGAGATTATCACTAAATCTTATAAAGACGAACCAGCTGCGCATTGGACTTGTGACGGAAGTCCGGAATTTACATTGGATCCAAGTGATAAAACAACTCGTGGAACTGAAATTATATTGCACATCGCTGAAGATTCTTTGGAGTTTTTAGAAGATTTCAAAATCAGTGAATTGTTGAATAAATACAATAAGTTCATGCCGATTCCAATTAAGTTTGGAACGAAAACAGAAAAAATCGAGCAGAAAAAAGGGGAATCTGTTGCTGAAGAAGATAAAGACAACATTTTCACTGAAGTAGAAGTGGATAACATCATCAATAATCCTAATCCAGCATGGACGAAACAACCAACTGAATTATCTGATGAAGATTACAACAATTTCTATCGCGAGGTGTATCCAATGCAATTTGAAGAACCGCTATTCCACATTCATTTAAATGTAGATTATCCATTTAATCTAACCGGAATTTTATACTTCCCAAAATTAGGTTCCGATTTACAAATTCAAAAAGACAAGATCCAATTGTATCAAAATCAGGTTTATGTAACCGATAATGTGGAAGGAATTGTGCCTGAATTTTTAACGATGTTAAAAGGGGTAATTGACTCTCCAGATATTCCGTTGAATGTCTCTCGTTCTAGTCTTCAAGCCGATGGTGCCGTAAAGAAAATATCCAACTATATTACTAGAAAAGTAGCTGATAAGTTGAAATCTTTATTCACTGAAAACAGAGAAGATTTCGAGAAGAAATGGAATGATATCAAGATCGTTTTGGAATACGGGATGCTTTCTGAAGATAAATTCTATGAAAAAGCAGGGGCATTTACATTGTATCCAACGGTTGACGACACTTATTTTACTTTAGAAGAATTAAAAGAAAAATTAGCTCCAAATCAAACTGATAAAGACGGAAAATTAGTAGTTTTATATGCGTCCAATAAAGAAGCACAACACAGCTACGTCCAAATTGCAAAAAATAAAGGGTACGAAGTTTTGCTACTTGACTCGCCAATTATTTCGCATTTAATTCAAAAAATTGAGGGTGATAATAACACGATGACCTTTGTTCGTGTGGATTCTGATTCAATTGATAAATTAATTAAAAAAGAAGAAACTTCGATTTCTAAATTATCGGATGATGAAAAAGAAACGCTAAAAACGGTCTTAGAAGGATTTGTTCCAAAGCAAAAATATTCCGTTCAAATGGAAGCTCTGGATAGTAATGATGCACCATTTATGATCACGCAACCCGAGTTCATGCGTAGAATGAAAGAAATGAGTCAATCTGGTGGTGGCGGAATGTTTGGAATGGGGAACATGCCAGAAATGTACAATTTGGTGGTGAATACCAATTCTGAATTGGCATCCAATATTCTAAATTCTAGCGATAGTGCCAATCAAGAAAACTTGGTTAAACAAGCCTTAGACTTGGCAAAACTATCTCAAAATTTATTAAAAGGAGAAGAGCTTACGGCTTTCGTAAAACGTAGTTTTGAATTGATAAAGTAAGACCTTCTTCATAAACTAAATTTTAATTCGTAAAAATAAGATTTTATAGTATTTAAAACAAACCTATACTTTATGAGCGCAAACTGCAACTGCTCTTTTTGAATTGATTAATTCCCAATAATACCAGTCTCTTCTTTTTTATCGTTGTTCAATAAAATAGGAGTTTCTTTAGCCAATTTATTTTTTGTTGGAATCTTGTAATTGATACTAAATCCAAAACGACGAGTATCCAATTTATTATTAGACAATAACGGAGTATTGAAAGCCATAAACTCAGATTGATTGGTATTAAAAACATCATCCAAATTAATAGAAACAGACAATTGGTCATTTAAAAACTTCTTAGAAAAGGACAAATCAAGGGTATTGTTGAACGGTTTATTTGCAATGAAATAAAAGTAATTTCCTTTGGCAGTGATGTAGCTGAAATTAGCTACAAACTTAATTTTACTTGGCAATACCAATTGTGACATTAAATTATAAACCCAAAATCCTTTGGTTTCTATGGATGGAAATTGATGTAATTGGTAGCCCGCATAAAGAAAAAGGAAGTTCATTTCATCAGGATTGACATTCATTTTCATCGTTTCTGCGAGGCCTTTAGTAAACAACATGTATGGAATAGGCAAACCAATATTAAAATTATGAACTTTAACTTCAGGAGCATTTTCATTGGTATTAACCACACTATTTGAATTCAAACTCAACCTTTGTATCACTTGATTCTTAGCTGAACTTAATGAATAACCAATAAAAGCATAATCATAGGCACTTAGTTTCACTTCATAATTATCATATATGGTAGGTTGCAAATTTGGATTTCCAATAGTACTTACGTTTTGATTTTGATAAGTCGTATTGTTAGGATTTAAGGCAGACGTACTTGGCAAGGTAATCTTCTTATTGTAATTTAAATTAAAGAAAATCGACTCATTAAAATTGTATTGTGCACTTGCATTTGGAAAGAAACGAAACTGTTTGAATGGTGTTAAATCGGTGGTATTGGTTTTTCCAATTATGTTGTAATCTTCTGCTCGACCTCCAACAATAAAACTCAAACTATTAAACTTAGTTTGAAATTCAAAGTAACCTGCGGTAGTTTTTCTTTCATAATCTAAGTTAATGACCGCCCTATTTTGTGTTTGAAAACTCAATACTTCATACAAACTACCAAAACTCAATTTACCCTCATCAGAAAAAGCGATTGGCTGTGAATAATCGAACTTTAAGTTGTATAACTTTTGATCGGAGGAGTTCTCCAAATCTAAAGTAGAGCCCGTTGTATTAAAAATAAAACTATTTTGATTTCGGTTGAAATTATATCTAAAATCTAATTTTTTGGTTTTATCTGTAAATCGTTTTTGATAAGTAGCGACTGCATCTTGTCTCCATCCTTTAGAATCGGATTGGTCTTAGGATGAAAAACCAGGTCCGTTTGTTAAAGTTGCATTTCCATTATTGCTATGATTTAGATCGTAGTTCAGCAACAAACGGTCTTTTTTAAAATCGAATGTCAATGCCGATTTTATGAAATTATTTCTCCCTGTTCTGTCGGTTGCAGTAGAAGTAATTACGTTTTGATCACTATTTTCCACTTTAAATAATGTAGCCCAAACCGCACTTTCTCTGAAGTTTTGACCCATATTCAATTGCCAACCGAAGTACTTGTTTTTGGCATTCAACAATACACTGTTGTTGACTCTCCATCTCACATGATCATAATTTGTAACATTAGTGCTGTTGGTATACGTCGCACTCAAGAAATTCTTGGCGTTTTTATTGGTAATTATATTCAAAATTGCGCCTCCAGAAGTTGCTGGAAATTCAGCTCCTGGCTGCGTAATTATTTCAATTTTTTCAATGGCGTTGGCAGGCATTCCTTCAAGAAATCCATTCAATTCATTCGAAGAAATATTTAAAGGTCTTCCGTCCATAAAGACGTCAAGTAGCTTCCCTTGGTACATCATTCCTGCAATATCTGAAGAAATTAATCCAGGTAGTTTTTTTAATCCTTCTAATACAGATCCTGAATTCAAATTGGGTTGATTGGCAAAATCAAAAATGGTACGATCTGCTTTTTGCTCAATTGCTTTCTTGCTTTTAACAATGGTAACTTCTTTGAGTTCTTCAGCTTTTTTGTTGGTTTCTTGAGCAGAAATAGAAAGAATGGTACTAAATAAAATGGCGTTTAAAATAATATTTTTTTTCATTATTAAATTTCGTTTTATTGTAAACGAATAAAAAGTGTTTTTGTTACGTTGATAATTCTTTTAATTATTGAAAAATAAAAAAGGATTTGTAAAAATACAAATCCTTTTAATAAATTAATGTTAATTATTATTAATGTCCACCAGAAACTGGCTTGTCAAAATCAATTCCTTGGTTTTTCAATATTCCACTTACTTTCCAAGCATAAAAAGCCAAATAAGCAAAACAAACAACACCTACAATATAACTACTTTGAATACCGATACTTTCAGAAATATAACCTTGTAACCAGCTCACAATTCCACCACCCATAATCATCATAATTAAAAAGCTACTTCCTTGACTGGTATTTTTTCCTAATCCGCTAATGGCTAATGTAAAGATACATGGCCATAAAGTACTACAGAATAAACCTACACTTGTAAACGCGTAAACACTTGTCATTCCTGATGTTGTCATCCCAATAACTAAAGCTACAATTCCTAAAGAAGAGAATAAAAGCAACATTCTTGCAGGATTTCCTTTGCTTAAAATATCGGCAGCTATTAACACCAAGAGGATTAAACCGTAAACATAAAATGGTGTTAAGTCGTGCTTTGCAATTGCATTTACTAATAAAAATACTCCAAAAGCCAAATAAGGAGCGATGAATTTTAATACTTTTTGTAAGTTCATATCATCAGTAAAAGCCCCAACCGCTCCTGTCCAACGACCAATCATCAAACTCGCCCAATACAATGAAATATAAGGGGCGATATCTTGTGTTAGAAAGCCTAATTTTGATTCCATATAGGCTGGAAGATTACTTGCTGTAGAAACTTCTACCCCTACGTAAACGAAAATTGCGATCATTCCCATGATTAATTGTGGGTATTTCAAAGCAGAACTTCTAGAAGAATTGGTATCATTTTTTACTTCTACAACTGCTACTGGCTTGTCTGGAAGTGATGAAAATTTCAATAAAATGGCCACTAATAAAAAAGCCAATCCTAAAACTAAATAAGGAATTTTAACGCTTTCGATACTCATTTCGGTATTTGCACCTGCGCTTGACCCAAAAATAGCAAAGCTCACAACCAAGGGTCCAATGGTAGTTCCAAAATTATTAATTCCACCCGCCAAAGTTAGTCTTTGAGAACCTGTAGTAATTGGGCCAAGAGCAATCGCTAATGGATTTGCTACCGTTTGTTGCAATGAAAATCCCAATGCTACAATGAATAATCCAGATAACATTAATGGAAATGAACCTGTATTTGCAGCTGGATAAAACAATAATGTTCCCAAAGCTGAAATCCCTAAACCTAATGCCAATCCGTTTTTATAACCTATTTTATTCACTAGATCTTCTTTCATCAATAGTGAAATTCCCATATAAATTAGGGATCCTACAGTATAAGCAATATAAAATGCCAATGAAACTAACTGGCTTTGACCTTGAGTTAAATCGAAGGCTTTTTTAAATACTGGAATAAGGATGTCGTTACTTGCAGCAACAAATCCCCAAAAGAAAAAAACGGTTACTAGGGGAATAAACTGTCCCCATTTGGTTTGAAAATTTTCTGAATTCATAAAATTGTTTTAAAAGTTAATTAAAAAATATTGCAACCATTTTATTTATCGCAATTCTAGTATTGTAAAATTGTTTTACCGTAAAAAAATACTACTATTTGATAAATATACATTTATAAAAAAAGATTATTAATATTTATCTGATAAATTTATTAAAGAAATCAATTTACGTGTTATTGATCTTTTAAATCGGCTTATTTTCCGTCAACAAAATCTTGCAAATATTGGAATCTTTCGGTGAGTTTTCCGTTTTCGGTCATTTTGGCTCGTTTTAAAATTCCGTCTTTATCGCCATTAAAAAAAGCAGGGATTACATGTTTCATAAACATTTCTCCAAAACCTTCACTTGCATCTTTTGGTAATTCGCAAGGTAAATTATCTACAGACATAACCACAATTGCGGCTGGATGAAATACATCTACTTCTTTATGTTCACTAGGTAAATATCCAAAAAGCGGTTCAGCAATGGTTGATGCTTTAATAGTACAAGCAACTGGCCCGTTTACATCACAGGAAACATCAGCAACTACTTTAATAGTGCAATCATGTGCTTTAAGCATTTCTTGAGTTAAAATATAAGGAGCGTCATTTCCAAAAAAATGTCCGGCTATAAAAATATCGGATACTTTTGTAAATCGCTCAAAATCAGAGATATATTCTTTTGGGTTAGCATAAAAATCGTTTTTATCTACTATTTTTCCATCCTTTCGCTTGTTGTAATCCAAAACGTCTATTTGAACATATACCGGTTCTGAATATTTTTTAGATAAAAAATTTTCCACAGAAACTTCCTTCATTTTCATAGCGTCTAAAATTTCTTTAGCGCCATTTCCTACTTTTCCGCAACCTGTTAAAACTACTTTTATTGGAGGTAAAATTAGTCTTTTCAATTTGGTCACTAAATCATCTTTTCCAGAAAGAGCTTCCACTTTTGGTATTGTAAATAAACCAAATTTGATTCCGAAAGCTCTAAAAGCATTATACGTTCCTAGAATTCCTGCATACCTTCCAAAGCCAATTAACCGATTATTATTAGCGTCAACAATAGTTTCGTGGTCGTAAAAATCAATATTCTTTTCAAGAATGGCTTGTAAAAGTTTTCTATTGTAAGGTTGCTTTTTTATAGTGTGTGAAAAAAAGAAATATTTTTTATTCGGGATTAAAGCGTCAAGCGGAACTTCTTTGACTCCAAACAATACATCGCAATCTGACATATCATTAGCAACATTTATTCCCAAGTTGGAATAGTGTTTATCTGAAAAAATTCTTATATCGGAACTTTCAACTTGGATTTCTGCTTCAGGGAATTGATTTTTCAATTCCAATAACTCTTCTGGGGGGAAAACAACTCTTCTGTCTGGCGGATTTTTTCTTTCTTTTATGATTCCAAATTTCATTCTATATTTTCTTTAATTTTGATTCAAAAGTAAGCTTAGTTAAATGGATGTCAAAATTTATTTTAATAAAAATAATAGACCGATAGATAATTGACCGATAGATAATAGACTGATAGATAATAGATAAAAAATCAATATGATAAACGAATTCACCCGAATTGAAAAGTCTTTCCTCCATTCGTCTATTATCTTGCTTCTTAAATCTTAAATCTAAATTCTTAAATCATAACTCAATAAAAGGTATATTTGCAGCTCTATTTGGGGTCGACTGGTTTTGACAGCAAGTCGAATTGAAAAGTAAGCACGTCGAGAACTGGGACAATTCTCGTTAATAAAAGGTTTCAAAACACATACACGGCG
>CANKLD010000057.1 GCA_947483095.1 Bacteroidota bacterium | reverse complement strand
AGAGGATACTAATGAATTGTCTAACGAAATATCAAAAGGATAATGAAATCAAATGTAAAAAATTCCTTTTTAATTTTGTTGTTCTCTTTGTTGTTTACCCAATTAGGTTTTGCACAATTTGAAATTCCTGAAATTCCGAAAGAGCAGACTTCTGTTTACGATTATGCCAATATTTTGAGTCCGGAAGAAAAAGCACAATTGGAGGAAAAACTAGTCCGTTATTCCGATTCTACCACTACCCAAATTGTGGTGATTACTATTGAAAGTTTGAAAGGGGAAGACGTGAGTCTTCTGGCTACCAATTGGGGCCAGAAATGGGGAATTGGAGGAACTGCAAAAGATGACAATGGAGTTGTAATACTATTGGCCAAAGCAGAAAAGAAAATTGCAATTAACCCAGGTTACGGAGTTGAAGACCGATTAACGGCAGGAATTGGAGGGGAAATTATTAGAAACATTATTGTGCCAGAATTTAAAGCGGGAAGTTTTTATAACGGCTTAAACGAGGGTACTTCTGCAATTATAGACGTATTAAAAGGGAAATACAAGGGGAAACGAAAAGCCGATAAAAAAGAGGGAATTCCTCCTATAGTTATTATTATTATTGTTGTTTTCATTTTAGCTCTTATTTCCAAAAGAAAAAACAATAACGGCAACTCAGGTAGCTCAGGTGGAGGTCCAAGTTTTATGGACATCTTGATTTTGAGCAGTTTGGGCGGCGGAGGTCGAGGATCAGGAGGATTTGGCGGAGGTTCATCAGGAGGCGGCGGCTTCGGTGGAGGTTTTGGCGGTGGAGGATTCTCAGGCGGAGGCTCTAGCGGAGGCTGGTAAGAATATAAATCGAAAAAAAATAACTGACTGTTAAAACTTTTCCCTAAAAAGCTATAAAAACTACTATTAAAAAAATATAGATTTTCCTAAATTAATATTTTCGTGATTGATATATTCATCTGATCCTTCATTATTTATTATTGTACTTGCAATTGCATCGCCAACATAATTAGTTCCATAATTTCTAATGCTATTTAAATCGGGTGTAACAATATTAAATTCCAAGGCTTTTTCAACTGCTTTTTTGATACTTTCGGCTTCCGTCGCAAGTCCAAAATGTTCCATTAGCATTGCGGCACTCAAAATAGCTGCAATCGGATTGGCTATATCTTTTCCTTTTGCTTGAGGATATGAACCGTGAATAGGTTCAAACATGGCGCATTTATCGCCTACCGATGCCGAAGCCAATAATCCTATCGAACCGCCAATTACACTTCCTTCATCGGAGATTATATCTCCAAATAAATTTTCGGTAAGAATAACATCAAATTGTTTTGGATTCAAAATCATTTGCATTGCTGCGTTATCTACAAATAGAAAATCTAGGGCTACTTCAGGATATTTGATAGCAATATTTGTCACTACACGACGCCATAATCTTGAAGTTTCAAGTACATTTGCTTTATCAACAAGTGTCACCTTTTTACTTCTTGTCATTGCCGATTTAAAAGCTAAATGAGCAATTCGTTCAATTTCCATTTGTGAATATTCGCACAAATCAGACGCTAGAGTTCCGTCATCGCTTAATTTTTTCTCCCCAAAGTAAATTCCACCCGTCAGTTCCCGATAAATAACCATATCCGTTCCTTCAATGATATGACGTTTCAATGGCGATTTGTCAATCAATGTTTCATATGCTTTTATTGGGCGAATATTTGCATATAAACCCAACACTTTTCTTAATTTTAGTAATCCTTGTTCCGGACGCACTTTAGCATCTGGATTATTATCGTATTTTGGATCGCCAATAGCTCCAAACAAAACAGCATCTGAACTTTCGCAAATTGAAATTGTTTCGTCTGGCAAAGGGTTTCCTGTTTGATCAATTGCGATAGCTCCCACTAAAGCTTCCTCAAAATCAAAGGTATGACCGTATCTTTTTTCGATTGCTTTGAGCACTTTTACGGCTTGATTTGTAACTTCTGGTCCAATTCCGTCTCCTGTTAATAATGCGATTTTCAATTTCATACTATCTCAATTTTATATTTAAACTTCTGTAATTTTCCCTTTTTCAAAGGCTACAATTTTATCTTTATTATTGATTAAAAAATCAATATCGTCAAATCCATTTATCATACAAATTTTCTTATAGGCATCTATTTCGAAGTTGGCAATCAAATCAGAATTTTCAACTGCAAGGGTTTGTTGTTCTAAATTGACAACTAAATTCGTGCCTGGATTTTCTTGAATTATAGTTGTAATTTTTTTCAAAAATTCTGGTGAAACTAATATTGGCAATAACCCATTATTCAAAGCATTTCCTTTGAAAATATCTGCGAAATAACTCGATACAATTACTTTAAATCCATAATCGGCTAATGCCCAAGCGGCATGTTCACGACTACTGCCACATCCAAAATTATCACCCGCAACTAAAATACTTCCCGAATATTTATTGTCATTTAATGCAAATGAAGCTATAATTTCATCTTTATCGTCAAATCTCCAATCTCTGAATAAGTTATTTCCAAAACCAATTTTATCTGTCACTTTCAAGAATCTAGCTGGAATAATTTGATCCGTATCTATGTTTTCAATGGGTAATGGAACCGCCGTTGTAACTAATTTTATAAACTTTTCCATATTAATTTAAGTGTAATGTAATGTCAATTATCTTTCCTTCAATTGCAGTTGCTGCCGCCACAAGTGGACTTGCTAAAAGTGTTCTTGAACCTTGCCCTTGTCGTCCTTCAAAATTTCTATTGGAAGTAGAAACACAATATTCTCCCGCAGGAACTTTGTCGTCATTCATAGCCAAACAAGCAGAACAACCCGGCTGACGTATTTCAAAACCAGCTGCTTCAAATATAGATGTTAGCCCCTCGGCATGGATTTGCTTGGCAACTTGTTGTGATCCAGGAACAATTAAAGCAACCACATTTTTCGCTTTTTGTTTTCCTTTTATATAATTGGCAACCACTCTGAAGTCTTCAATTCTTGAATTGGTACAACTTCCAATAAAAACATAATTTATTGGTTTGTTTAATAACTGTTCCCCTTGTTGAAAACCCATATATTCTATAGATTTTTCAAAAGAAGCATCATTCAAAACAGGAATAGAAGCATTGATTTTCATTCCCATTCCAGGATTCGTTCCATAGGTTAACATTGGGGCGATATCGGCTGCATCAAAATCATATTCTTTATCAAAAATAGCCCCTTGATCAGTTGGAAGTGTTTTCCAATAGGCAATTTTTGCTTCTAATTCTGCACCTTGAGGCGCGAATTTTTTTCCTTTTACATATTCATAAGTCGTTTCATCGGGAGCAATCATTCCTCCGCGAGCACCCATTTCAATACTCATATTACAAACGGTCATTCGTCCTTCCATGCTCATTTCTTGGAAAACATTTCCAGCATATTCACAGAAATAACCCGTACCAGAATTGGTTCCGATTTTTGAAATTATATATAAAATAACATCTTTAGCTAGAACTCCTTTTGCTAATTTTCCATTTACATTGACACGCAAACTTTTTGGTTTTTCAAGCAACAAACACTGACTTGCGAAAACTTGTGCCACTTGGCTTGTGCCTATTCCAAAGGCAATGGCTCCAAAAGCACCGTGGGTAGACGTGTGGCTATCACCACAAACAATTGTCATTCCAGGTTGTGTGATTCCTAATTCTGGCGCAATTACGTGAACAATACCTTGGTATTGATGCCCTAATCCGTATAATTCTATTTCGTTTTTAGCACAGTTTTTCGTCAGCATTTCAATCTGATTTCTTGACAAATCATCTACAATAGGCAAATGTTGGTTTATGGTAGCTACATTATGATCGGCTGTAGCCACAATTTGATTGGGTCTAAAAACAGGAATGTTACGCTCTTCCAATTCGGCGAAAGCCTGAGGACTAGTAACTTCGTGAATTAAATGTTTGTCTATATATAAAACCTGAGGACCATTTGGCACACTGGTTACTATGTGACTGTCCCAAACTTTATCAAATAATGTTTTTTTCTCCATGTTTAAACTAAAATTCCAATATTACTTAATTTGATTATTTGATGCACATCGCCATCAATAACTTCTTTTTTTCTGTCGGCAAATTTCAGAAACTCATTATAGACAATGTCCAATTGCAATTTTGTCAATTCGTAACCGATTTTTTTAGCTCGGTATGCCAAAGCTGCTCTTCCACTTCTTGCTGTCAAAATAATTGCAGATTCAGTGACGCCAACATCTCTTGGATCCATAATTTCATACGTAGAACTGTTTTTTATCATTCCATCTTGATGAATTCCTGAGCTGTGTGCAAAGGCATTTGCACCAACAATAGCTTTGTTAGGCTGAACAAACATTCCCATACTTTCCGAAACCAATAGGCTTGTATCGTATAATAATTTGGCGTTGATATTGGTGTCCAAACCTAAATCTGGGTGTTGACGTAAAATCATAACCACTTCTTCCAAAGCTGTATTTCCAGCTCTTTCTCCTATTCCATTAATGGTACATTCAATTTGTCGCGCTCCATTAATTACCCCTGCGATTGAATTGGCAGTAGCCATTCCTAAATCGTTGTGGCAATGACAAGAAAGGATGGCTTTTTCAATTCCTATTATATTTTCTTTTAGATATTTAATTTTCGCACCGTATTCTTCAGGAAGACAATAGCCTGTTGTGTCTGGAATATTTAACACTGTAGCCCCTGCTTTTATGGCTTCGCTACAAACCAAAGCGAGGAATTCATTATCAGTTCTACCGGCATCTTCGGCATAAAATTCAACATCATCAACAAAAGTTTTGGCAAAGGCAACGGCTTCGGCAGCACGATCAACAATCTCGTTTCTTGAAGCGTTAAATTTATATTTAATATGGGAATCAGAAGTTCCAATTCCGGTATGGATTCTTGGTTTTAAGGCAAATTTTAGTGCTTGGGCAGCCACTTCAATATCGTTTTTCACAGCTCTTGTTAACGCACAAACGGAGGCGTTTTTTACGATTTTAGAAATTTCAACCACAGAATTAAAATCTCCAGGACTTGAAACTGGAAAACCTGCTTCTATAACATCAACCCCCAATTCGTCCAAACGCTTTGCTATGACCAGCTTTTGCTCCGTATTTAGTTTGCATCCAGGGACCTGTTCTCCGTCTCGCAAAGTGGTGTCAAATATTTGTACTTTTTGATTATCCATATCGATATTTAATCTTAATTTTATTATCTCATTACGAATGTATATATTGTGATTGTTTCTGGATGTATTTGTTTGTATTCATCTACAGTATTAAACAAAAAAATATAACTATTAAATAACTGATTATCAAATAATTAAAAGTACTTTTTTTACGATGTCAAACGCTTCAAAAGATAATTTATTTGTGCTTATTTCTTCTCTTTCTAAATCAGAAAAAAGGCAATTTAAACTCTACGTAAACCGATTAGGGGTAAATGTAGATGCTAAATTTTTATTGCTTTTCAATCTTTTGGATAAAATGAATGACTATAATGAAGAAGATATTTTGAAAAGTAAGATTGTAACCAAATTGCAATTATCGAATTTAAAAGCGCATTTATACAAACAGATTTTGGTGAGTTTAAGGCTGAATCCTGTGAATCAAAATATTCGGATTCAGATTAGAGAACAATTGGATTTTGCCACCATTTTATATCATAAAGGATTGTACAAACAAAGTTTGAAAATTTTAGATAAGACGAAATTAGTTGCTTTAGAACACGAAGAGAAAAACATTGCCTTTGAAATTGTTGAATTAGAAAAAATTATTGAGTCGCAATACATCACCCGAAGTATTGGAGATCGTGCTGATGAACTTTCTATTCAAGCCAAGGAATTAAGTCAGCAAAATGTAATTGCGAGTAAGCTTTCCAATATTTCCTTACAATTGTATAGTGTTATGCTCAAATCGGGTTATGCCAAAAGCGATTTGGAAATGCAAGAAATTACGGATTATTTTAATAAAAGAATGCCAGAATATCAAATTGAAGAACTTGGATTTCGAGAAAAATTATGGCTTTACAAAGCGCATTTATGGCATAGTTTTTTAATTCAGGATTTTCTTGCTTGCTATAGATATGCCAGCAAATGGGTTAATTTATTCAATGATAATCCACAAATGATTTATCTGAATCCTGTTTGGTACCTCAAAGGAAACAGTTATCTATTAGAATGTTTGTATCTTATTAAACATAAATCCTATTCTAAAGAGGTGTTACAACAATTAGAACAAACGATTTCAAAAGATGAATTTCCCAAAAATGATAATATTACCTCTTTGTATTTCCTTTGTTATTATAATAGTAAATTCAATTTGCACTTTTTAGAAGGTGATTTTGAGGGTGGAAAATACTTGGTTGATGAAGTGCTTAAAAACTTGAAGATCAATCAAGATCGTATTGATGAGCACCATGTAATGTTGTTTTATTACAAAATTGCGAGTCTCTATTTTGGTGCGGGAAACAACAGAAAATGCATCGACTATTTGAAGGAAATTATAGATAATAAAAACCTAACAATGCGAGAAGATTTGATGTGTTTTGCTCGCGTATTAAATTTGGTTGCCCATTATGAATGTGGATTGGATTATCATTTGGAAGTACAATTAAAAAGCACTTATAAATTTTTAATCAAGATGAATGACTTGCACGAAGTACAAAGAGAAATGATTAAATTTCTTAGAAATTTAGGAACTATTTTTCCCAATCAATTGAAAGGAGAGTTTAAGAAGCTTCATACCCGTTTGAAAACTTTTGAAAATCATCCATACGAGAAACGTGCTTTTCTGTATTTGGATATTATTTCTTGGTTAGAAAGCAAAATCGAAAATAAACCTGTGGCTTCGATTATTCAGGAGAAAGCGAAGAAGTTATTGCGCTAAAAAGCCTCAATTTCTGGAGGCTTAAAACTTATTTTTCATTGCTACAACTTCAATATCCAACCGTTTTGTTTTTAACCGCAAAGGTTTACACAAAGTTCGCAAACGGATAAAGTATTTTTGATTTCACTTCGTACTTGTCCTTGTGAGGAACGTTGCACTCGCAATGACGGGAACGAAGCAATCCTGCTCCTTTTTATTTATTTGTTTTGTCATTCCGACGCAGGAGGAATCTCATATATTACTCACATTATGTGATTTCTCCCGTTGGTCGAAAAGACAATAGAACCTTGCTTAAGTCTTTGCGCCCTTTGCGGTTTAAAAAAAAGATTACCGCGCTTCACTTCGTTACACTCGCAATGCCAATTAGAATCGGAAATAAATTCAATTCTACTTAGGTAGGTTTTAAACAAAAAAACCTCAATTTCTTGAGGCTCATCGCTTATTTTTCTCTGATATAAATATCAATTGGAACTCCTGAGAAATCCCAATTTTCACGAATTTTATTTTCTAGAAAACGTTTGTACGCTTCTTTTACATATTGCGGTAAATTGGCAAAAAATACAAACTGTGGCGTTGGTGTTGGCAATTGCATGCAATATTTAATTTTTACATATTTTCCTTTTAATGCCGGTGGTGGGTAACCTTCAATTACTTTCAACATATAGTCATTGAATTTTGAAGTCGGAATTCGTTGTTTTCTATTTTCAAAAACTTGAACAGTAGCTTCCAATGCTTTTAGCAACCGTTGCTTTGTTAATGCAGAAACAAAAAGAATCGGCACATCTACAAAAGGCATTAATTCCTTTCTTATTTTTTCTTCGTAATCCCGTGTTGACATGGTGTCTTTTTCAACCAAATCCCATTTATTTACTAGGATTACCACTCCTTTTCTATTTTTTTCGGCCAACCAAAAGATGCTTTGATCTTGCCCCTCAAAACCCCTAGTGGCATCAATAATCAAGATACAAATATCGGCATGTTCAATGGCACGAACCGAACGCATCACGGAATAAAATTCTAAATCTTCTTTTACTTTTGCTTTACGACGAATTCCAGCGGTATCCACCAAGTTGAATTCAAAACCAAAACGGTCAAATTTGGTATCAATGGCATCACGAGTGGTTCCTGCAATATCGGTTACAATGTATCTTTCTTTACCAATTAAGGCATTGATGAAACTTGATTTTCCAGCATTTGGACGACCCACAACCGCAAAACGAGGCAATTCTAATTCTTCTTGTGTTGGTTCCGGTTTTATAGGAAATGCTTCAATTAAAGCGTCTAATAAATCTCCTGTTCCGCTTCCTGAGATACTTGCAAAGGT
>CANKLD010000056.1 GCA_947483095.1 Bacteroidota bacterium | reverse complement strand
TAGAATCTTGTTTGGCGGAGGCCGAAATTTAGATTTTCAAGGCGAAGCAACCGATGAATTTGGCGAAACGCAATTAATTCAAAACCATTTGGAAAAGTTATTAAAAGAAGTAATTTTACCAAATCAAGATTTTACTATTGACCATCGTTGGAGTGGAATTATGGGGCTTGGATCCTCAAAAAATCCAATAGTGGAACCCATTTCTAATAATGTTTACTGTGGCGTTCGACTGGGCGGAATGGGAGTTGCAATTGGAAGTTTAATAGGTACAGAATTGGCCGATTTAATATAATTTATATGTGGAAAAAATTTGTCCGAATCGCATTTAGAGTTTTTCTTTGGTTTTTGGGAATTTCAATTGGATTAGTAATTATTTTCAAATTTGTTCCTTTCCCATTCACTCCTTTGATGGTTACCAGATCCATTGAAATGAAATTGGACGGAAAAGAAATGGTTTGCAATCACGACTGGGTTCCTATAGAAGACATTTCAAAAAACCTACAAAAAGCAGTAATTGCAAGTGAAGACGGTACATTTTTAACCCATCACGGCTTTGATTTTATTGCAATGAAAATGGCCCTTAAAAACAACCAAAAAGGGAAAAAGATAAAAGGCGGAAGCACTATTTCACAACAAACCGCTAAAAACGTATTTCTTTGGCAAGGCAGAAGTTACATCCGCAAAGGTTTTGAAGCTTATTTCACGGTTTTAATTGAATTAATTTGGGGCAAAGAAAGAATCATGGAGGTTTATTTAAACTCTATTGAAATGGGCGATGGAATTTATGGTGCACAAGCCGCAACGGAATATTGGTACCGCAAAGGCGCGTCTAGTCTTACGCCAAGAGAAGCCGCAGGAATAGCCGCCATATTACCCAACCCAAGAAAATACAAAGCCACCAATTCCACGGTGTATATCAACAAAAGAAAAAGCAGAATTGTTAAGGTAATGCGGCATATTGGGAAAATAGAATATTAAAAAAAAGCAGACTAATTAAAACTAGGCTGCTTTTTTTATAAACTTGATTTTCAATTATGGCAAGCTATTAAACCCCATATTAAACAGCGTAAACGCCTGAATATCGGAAGCTTCTTCGATTGTTTTTGAAACTGGTTTCCCAGCGCCGTGACCCGCATTGGTTTCTATTCGGATTAAAACGGGATTGTTTCCTACATGTTTTGCTTGTAATTCCGCAGCAAATTTAAAACTATGTGCCGGCACCACACGATCATCATGATCTCCAGTTGTTACTAAAGTGGCAGGATATTTTGTCCCCATTTTTACATTTTGAACAGGAGAATAACCTTTGATGTACTCAAACATTTCTTTTGAATCTTCGGAAGTTCCATAATCATAAGCCCATCCTGCTCCCGCAGTAAAGGTGTGGTAACGCAACATATCTAGCACTCCCACAGCCGGAAGAGCGACCTTCATTAAATCCGGTTTTTGCGTCATTACAGCGCCAACTAACAACCCGCCGTTGGAACCTCCTTTTATAGCTAAGAAATCAGAAGAGGTGTATTTTTCGGCAATTAAATAGTGTGCTGCAGCTATAAAATCATCAAACACATTTTGCTTTTGAAGTTTGGTTCCTGCATCATGCCATTTCTTACCGTATTCTCCACCTCCACGGAGGTTTGCAACTACATAAATTCCTCCCATTTCAAGCCAAACTGCATTGGCTATGCTAAAACTTGGTGTTAAGCTAATATTGAAACCGCCATATCCATAAAGAATGGTAGGGTTTTTCCCCTCTAATTTCAACCCTTTTTTGTGGGTTATAATCATAGGAATTTTAGTTCCATCCTTTGAAGTATAAAAGACTTGCGTTGAAATATAATTTTCGCTTTTGAAATCTACTACTGGCTTTTTATAAACGGTAGCCTTTCCTTCTTTTGGATTAAAACTGTAAATAGTTGCCGGAGTAGTATAATTTGTGAATGAAAAGTACAATTCGGAATCTTTTGCTTTTCCGCCAAAACCGGATGCAGTTCCAATACCTGGAAGAGTTACTTCTCGAATTAATGTCCCTTTAAAATCGTATTGTTTTACCAACGAAATAGCATCTTTCATGTAAGTTGCAAAAATATATCCTGCTCCCGTACTGGGTGACAAAACATTTTCGGTTTCAGGAATAAAATCAACCCAATTTTCTTGACTTGGATTACTTGCATCTACGCAAACAATTCTTTTGTTGGGTGCTTTTATATTGGTAACGATATACAATTTTGAACCTAAATTATCAATCACATCGACATCAAAATCAAAATTGCTTACAATTGGGATTATTTTAGAAAATGGATCGCTTAAATCTTTTAAATACAATTCGTTCCCAGAGGTAGAATTTGCTGCAGAAATAAACAAATAACGATCGTCTTCAGAAACACTTCCGCCCACATAGCGACGTTTTACTTTATCTCCAAAAACAACTAAATCTGTTTTTTGAGCGGTACCTAATTCGTGAAAATACAATTTATGTTCGTCGGTTTTAGCCGAAAGCTCACTTCCTTTTGGTTTTTCATAACTTGAGTAAAAAATTCCTTCGTTTCCTATCCAAGAAAGACCGCTAAATTTTACATCTACAAGCGGAGTGTCAATTTCTTTTTTTGTTTTGGCATCTATAAAAATGACCGTTCTCCAGTCACTTCCTGCTTTAGAAACGGAATAGGCAACCTTAGACCCATCTTTAGAAAAACTCAATCCATCAAGAGAAGTCGTAGCGTCTTTTGAAAAAGTATTAGGATCTAAAAACACTTCTTCTTTTCCAGATTTATCGGTTCTGTATAGTACTGATTGATTTTGAAGCCCATTATTTTTATAGAAATAAGTGTAACCTCCTTCTTTGAATGGAGCAGAAACTTTTTCATAATTCCATAGTTTTTCCATACGCTCTTTGATTTTATTTCTAAAAGGAATTTTAGATAAATAATCAAAAGTTAATTTATTTTCTTCTTTAACCCAAGCGGCTGTTTCATCAGATTTGTCGTCTTCTAACCATCGATAAGGGTCACTAACTTCAGTACCAAAATAAGTATCAACGGTTGCTGTTTTCTTTGTTTCTGGATAGGTTAGAGTTTCCATTTTTTGATTTTGACTAAATGAGGTAATGGAAGTAGCTACCGCCATTATTAAAATTATTTTTTTCATAAGAGATTAGTTTTACACAAAAATAAGGAGTTTATTATTAAAATAAACACATTTAATTGCGATGTATTCTTTTATAAATTAAAATTGATTCCCAAAACTATATTTCTTCCAATATTTGGAATCCCGTCATTTTTCAATCTGGATAAATGGGCAATATAGCTTTTGTTAAACAGATTATTACCATTAAGATTAAAATTAAAATGGGTTTTCCAAATAGTTATTTGCCCCCCAATTCCCAAATTAACTAAAGTGTAGCCATCTGTATATGTTTCAAAACCGCTAATTTTCTTTTGATCAAATGTATTGGAAACGTTCAATGTAGCAAAGCCATCTTTCAACCAATTTTTAATGTTGAATTCTGCTCGCAAGCTGTTATTCCAATTGTTAGCTGGAATAAATGGTAAAAATTCTCCATTTTGTTTTTCGCCAGTTACCGTTTCAAAACTGCTCTCAAAATGCAGCCAATCTAGTGGGTGCGGATGAAAATGAACCCCAAATTCACCGCCATATAATTTAGCATCGGTTTGAAAATAGTTAAATACATTATAACCAGCAATTGTAATTGCCGAAGGATTTAAATAAATATAATTATTGATTTTATTGTAGAAACCGTTTGCAAAAAACTCAAAATGACTGTTTTGGTATTCTAAATTTAAATCGGATTGCATGTTTTGTTCCGTTGATAAATTACTATTTCCTATTTCATATCGATTGGCGCCTTCATGAACTCCATTTGAAGTCAATTCTGCTAAATTTGGAGCACGGAAACCGGATGCTACATTAATTCTCAACTTTAATTCTTTAGTTAAATCAGTTTTGTAACCTAGCGATCCATTAAAACTGTTGTAGTTTTTAGCAACTGCCACAAACGAACCTTCATCCCCAAAAATGCTATAACTTTCAGTATTTATATTTCTATTATCGAAACGAATTCCTGCTTGTAAAACGTTCGAATTCCATTCATAATTTGCCGTTCCAAACACACCAAAATCTTTTGTATTGGCATTAGGGATTAAGTATTCAGTTCCAGAATTTAAATTGGTTTGCGCCATACCTTGAATTCCAAAAATAGACTCTAATTTACCCGCTTTTGGCAAATAATATTTCAAATTATAATTTAAAGTATTCAATTTCATTTTTAAATTTGCAACGTCACTATCCTCAAATTCACTTCGGTTGTTGGAGATAAATCCCAAGTCAATATCCAACTTAGATTTGTTGAAAAACAAGGTAGAATTTAAACTTAAAAGATGATTGGTGACCGCTTGTTTTGGATATTCGGTAGCGTAGCTCGAAGATTGTTCGGCAATTCCATTTTCAGGAATTCCTAAATCTAATTTGTTATAATTATATCGTAAAACGGTCGATAATATCGAGTTGCTATAACCAATTCCAGTTTTTAAATCGGTTTCATTAAATCTTGTATTGGTAACCCGATTTCCGTCAGCAATTTTATAATCGGAATGAATGTTATTGCTTCCTCTAACTAAATATTTCCAATTTTCAGATGACGTTTTTACGCCCAATGAAGAGTTGCTCCCCAGTGTATTTGAGAATAATTTTTGACTAAAATCGCCTTCAAATGTGTTTGATTTTGCAAATTTTTCGGGGTTAAAATACAGCACACCCCCCAAGGCATCCGATCCATAAAGCAAAGAAGCGGGGCCTTTAATAATCTCTACACTTTCCACCCCAGCATCGTTCAACCCTAGCCCATGTTCTTCTCCAAATTGCTGATTTTCAAGACGAACTCCTTGTGAATAAACTAAAACTCTATTGCCGCTTAAACCTCGAATAACAGGCTTTCCAATGGAAGTCCCAGTTGAAATTTGAGAAATACCAGGAAGCGTTTCAAGCCCTTCAATTAAGGTTGAAGTTCCTTTTTGTTGTAACGACTTCATGCTTTCGTGATCCACTTTCATTACATTTTGAGACTGTAATTTATGAAAGGAAGTGGCCACAATTACTTCGTCCATTTGAAACAAAGAGGGTTCTAAAACAACATCTATTTTATTTTCTCCATTTTGGATAAAAATGGATTTATTTTGAGTTGTAAAACCGAGTAATGTAAATGTAATTTTTATAGTTCCATTAGGGACATTATTAATTGAGTACGCCCCATTTTCATCTGTTTCTGAACTTTTATGTAGTTCCGAAACAAATATATTTACCCCTTTTATAGGGTTATTATCTTTATCTGTAATTTTTCCTGATATTTTATTTTGCGCATTTATAAATGCTGAAAACCCTATGAAAAGGGCAATTAGTATCTTCTTCATCTTTTTGTTTTTTATGTTATGATTTGATTTTTAAATCAGCATTTACTTACTGATTTATTTCAGATTATAAATTAAAAACAGGGGGCCCTCGAAGTAGATTTGAATTATTAGGATGGGTTTTAACAACATCAGAATAGTAAAAACTACCCTGCGTTTTAAATGCTATTTTTGGGGTATTAAATTCAAAAATAGAAAATGAAGCTGCCGAACTAAGAGCAAATTCACACACAAAACAGTGTTCCAAAGAATGGTGTTGGTGGGTGATTTGGTGTTTAGACGAACTTTTATGACTGCAAACCGTTTCGGCTTTTTCCTTTTCAAAATGCGCATACGAATCGTGTGATTGAAACAATATTGAAAACAATATTGCAATCACTATAGAAAAATGGATAAGTATTTTATTCTTTTTCAACTTTCGTATTTTAATTTATTTAGGACCAATAGCTTTTATTAAATCAAATGATTCGCTACTAAGTATTCTGCAATTTGAACGGTATTTGTAGCCGCCCCTTTTCTTAAATTATCAGCTACAATCCATAGGTTTAAAGTGTTATCTTGGCTTTCGTCACGACGAATTCTTCCTACAAAAACGGCATCTTTACCTTCCGCATAAATGGGCATTGGATAACTAAAATTGTCAGTGCTATCTTGAACCACAACTCCTGAAGTATTTTCCAAAATAGAACGCACTTCGTTTACGTCGAAAGCATTAGAAAACTCCACATTTACTGCTTCACTATGTCCGCCAACAATAGGCACACGAACAGCAGTTGCGGTTACGTTTATGGAGTTATCACTTAGTATTTTTTTAGTTTCACGAACTAATTTCATTTCCTCTTTGGTGTAACCATTGTCTTCAAAACTATCACATTGAGGAATTGCATTTCGGTGAATAGGATATTTATAAGCCATTTCGCCTTGAACTCCAGCATATTCATTTTCCAATTGTTGCACCGCTTTTACTCCGGTACCAGTAATTGATTGATAGGTGGAAACGATCACGCGTTTTACATTGTATTTTTTATGCAAAGGACCCAAAACAAGTACCATTTGAATTGTTGAGCAATTTGGATTTGCAATAATTTTATCCTCTTTTGTTAACTCTGAAGCATTAATTTCTGGAACAATTAATTTTTTTGTTGGATCCATTCTCCACGCCGAAGAATTGTCAATTACGGTAGTTCCTGCTGCCGCAAATTTTGGAGCCCACTCTAAAGAAGTGTCGCCACCAGCTGAAAATAAAGCAATATCGGCTTTTCTATCCACTGCGGTTTGCATCCCAACAACGGTATATTTCTTTCCTTTGAATTCAATTTCTTTACCAATTGATTTTTCAGAAGCTACGGGGATTAATTCAGTTACAGGGAAATTCCTCTCCGCTAAAACTTTTAGCATAATTTCTCCAACCATTCCTGTAGCGCCAACAACTGCAATTTTCATATTTTTTTAATTTTAATTAATTTGCTCTGCAAAAGTACATAATCTTCATTTTAAAATAACAATTACAACAAAAAAGAACCACGCCTTTGGCGTGGTTTAAATTAGAATAGGTAATGTAGCGGTATTATTTTTTTAATAAATCTCGAATTTCTGTTAGCAATTCTTCTTGTGTAGCCCCTTTTTTTTCTTGATCATCTTCAATTCCGTTTTTCTTTTTATAAACATTAACTGCTTTAATGACCAAAAACAAAACGAACGAAACTAAAATGAAGTTAATTAGCGACGAAATAAAAACACCATATTTCACTCCTCCAAAAGCTACCAATTGATCTATTTCTGTAATTTTTGCTGTTTCTAAAGCTGGTTTTAAAATAAGTGGCGTGATCACATCGTCAATTAAAGAGCTAATAATTTTTCCAAAAGCCGCCCCAATAACAACTCCAATTGCTAATTCAATCACGTTGCCTTTCATCGCAAAGGCCTTAAATTCAGATATCATTTTCATAAAAATTTTATTTAATTATTCTCTATAAAAAACTCGTTTCACCCTTTGGGAAATGCTGGTTAGAATTTCATAGGAAATCGTTCCTAGTTTTTCAGCAATGAAACTTACCGTTGGGTTTTCACCAAATAAAACCACTTCATCGCCTTCAGCACAATCTATTTCCGAAACATCAGCCATCAACATGTCCATGCAAATACTTCCAATAATGGTCGCTTTTTGACCGTTAATAGTTACAAATCCGACTCCATTTCCCCAATGTCTTGAAATTCCGTCGGCATAACCAATAGGAATTGTTGCAATAGTGGATTTTTTTTGAGCTATAAATCGTCTGCCATAACCTACGCTTTCTCCTTCATTGATAACTCTTATTTGTGAAATTATGGATTTTAATGTCCCTACGTTTTCTAAAAAGCGTTGTTCTTGAGGATCATTTGAAACACCATAAAGTCCAATTCCAAGGCGAACCATATCATATTGCGCTTCTGGGAAATTACTAATTCCAGAAGTATTTAATAAATGACGAATCGGGTTTATTTTTAATTCAGAAATAATTTTTGCAGCTAATTTTTCAAATAATTGAATTTGGTAAAGCGCAAAATCGCTATTATCCATAGAATCGCTCGTTGCCATGTGTGACAAAATGCTTTTCACTTTTACCGATTTATTATCTTTTAAAATAGCAATTAGCGCCTCAATATTTTCTTCTTCAAATCCCAATCGGTGCATTCCAGTATCCAATTTTATATGAATAGGATATTTTTCTAATTGACTATTTTTTGCTATTTGTAAAAAGGAATTCAACCCTTTTAAACTATAAATTTCCGGTTCTAAATGGTGTTGGATAATGGCTGAAAAACTTGTATTTTCTGGATTTAAGACCATAATTGGCAACTTAATTCCAGCATT